>CAKZZM010000112.1 GCA_937885465.1 uncultured Bacteroidales bacterium | reverse complement strand
CCAGAACGTTCGGAGACGTTCTCCACTACCAGAACGTTCGGAGACGTTCTCCACTATGTCTCCTTATAAGTTATATGTTCCGTGAGAGAGTGATGCGATGATTGTGTTTTTCACAAGTGCCACATCGTTGATGCCGAATTCGCTGATGTTAGCGACGCGCTGCCGGACGGAGGCGACGGCGTGCCTCTGCATCTTCTCTTTTGCGGGGGTGATGGCTGCTGTAACATTATCGAGGTTGCTATTGATAAGCAGTGTGCCGTGTACGATGACGGCATCTCCCGTGGCGTGGCAAGCGTTGCCTGATACCTTCTTGCCGCAGACGAGAACATCGTTGTTGGCTGTTGTTACGGCATCGAGTCCTAATGAGCGCAAGATACCCGCCAGACTATCCAAATACTCCCCGAATATCCGCTGTGCGTCGGTCTTGCTTCCCTTGCGGATATATGATATCATAAGGTTGCCCTCGTCCGAATAGACGCACCCGCCGCCTGACTTGCGCTGATAGACCTCAACACCGTGCTCCTTGCACCAGGCTATATTGACTTCCGCCTCTCTCTCTTGATGGATGCCGTATATCACCGTTGGACGCGTCTGCCATAGCATAAGGTACTCACCCGGCAACGATGCCAGATGTTCCTCCATCGCGAGAAACCACGGCAGCGCTCGGTTATTATTTGGATAATTTACATTTAACATAGTACTATAAATCGTTGCATTGATTTCGTCCATTCCGTATTGCGAAAATAGTCTAAATTCGCCTTTTTTGAAGAATTTTTATTTTATTTTGCATTTTTTTTAAAAAAAATTTGCACAAATAAAAAATTAGTACTACCTTTGCAACCGCTTTCGAGAAATGGCAGTCATTTTTGCTTGATAAAGCTCAGGCGCAGCAGGCGGCTCGCTTGTTTGCAGAGCGGATATCACGAAGCGGATAAGCGGGTATTCGTTTATTTTCGTGAAAGGAAAAATATGCTGCGAAAAGGGAAAGCGCTTTGGTGCGGTAGTTCAGCTGGTTAGAATATCGGCCTGTCACGCCGAGGGTCGCGAGTTCGAGTCTCGTCCGCACCGCCAAGAGTTGATTATCAACAAGATAATCAACTCTTGCATTTTATAACCCCGACAGATTTCCGACAAAATCTGAAACAGACAATATCAAAGTCTGATGTGCCGGAAATCAGAATACGGTCAAAAAATACATAGTCTGAAATAGTAATAACATTGTTTTTCCTCTGTTGTTTTCCGAAATGACAGAAGAAAAAAAATGCCCAATCTTCAACAATTCTCACCTGCGTATAATAAGTACCTTCCTGCGGTACTACGACACAATAGCGATGGCTACTATGTGGAATACTACTCCTACAATCCGGTAACGGACAAGTTGGAGCGAAAGCGTATGCTCGTCAATATGTTGCGAAAGCGGTCGCGCACTACCTCAGAGTTTAAAGTACAGGTGAATGAAATAATCTGCACAATAAACACCAAACTTGCCGGAGGGTGGTCGCCTTTCGGACAGGTGGAAAACATACGCGAATATGCCACAATAGAAGAAGTAACAACAGCCTTCCTTAAAGAGAAACGCCAAGAACTACGCGCAAACTCTATGCGGTCGTATGAATCATTCTGCAATATATTTAGCAGTTGGGTGGCGCGTACTATTCCAAAATGCAAGTGTATCTTATTCAATCGCACTCATGCAGTTCGTTTTATGGATGAATTACAAGAGAAACATTTACGAGCGAGGAGCTATAATAACAATTTGAAACTGGCACGTGCGTTGTTTTCATGGGCTGTACAAAAATGTTACTGCAAGGAAAATCCTTTCGAGCAAATAAAGCCAAAGCGTCCCGAAGCCAAGATACGCACGATAATACCGCCGGAACATCGCGCGAAGATAAAAGAGTATCTGCAACAGAATAATCCACAATTTCTTATTATTTGTGAGTTGGTTTATACTTCGCTTATACGTCCTGCCGAAATAGAACGTATCAAAGTAGAGCAAATTGACCTGAAGGAGAAGTGCATATACCTTCCCGAAACGCAAACTAAAAACGGACATCATCGCCATGCTCCGCTGTCTGACGAGTTAGTAAGTCGTTTAGAAGAACATACGAGGCGTGCCAAGCCTACTGACTACCTATTTGCAAATAAGCAGTGGACTTGCGGCAAAACATCGATGCGGTCGCACACCTACGGTAATTACTGGCGGCGCATGTGCAAGGCGTTGAAATTTCCTGATACATATCAACTCTACTCGCTTCGCGACACCGGCATAAACAATATGTTGAAAGCCGGTATCGATCCTTTAACGGTGATGCAGGCGGCTGACCACCATGATTTAAGTATGACAACACGATATGCCAACCACGCCGATCCGAATCTGATACGGACGCTTAACGAAAAAGCACCTGCGTTTTAGAGTTTTGACAGTAGAAGCAGAATAAGGTTGCAAAATTTCTGTAACTTTGTAACTACGTTATTTTTGTATTGCATTTTGTTGTTTTTTAAGAGTTTAAGCGGTTACAAGAAGTTGTAACTTTTTAGTAACTGTGAGGTTGATTTTTTGTAACCGGCAATAAAAAAGCGTGCTTTTGCACGCTCTGCGATTGCGAAATATAGTCAGTCAAGATATATTTGGCAACCATCAATTCAATCTTTATTCATACCGTAAATGTGTTATTTAACATAATCGTTCAATAGTATCGGCATTATAAGAGCAGTCATATTCTTGCCTGTGAACAGTACCGGGACAACGCGGGAATTATCCGTCCATATTTTTACGTCCTTTTCCTTTAATATCCCAAATACCTTATCCATTGTTTTCAGACGGTCAATGTCTAACGCTATAGGATTTCCGCTTGCCACTTTGATAGTGGAATATTTTATTCCGTTAGAGAGTTGTCCTTGTTCCTCAAAGACAGATATCTTGAATATGCCTGTACGTACATACCCCGCTTTCGGCTTACCATCGGTGAGCGGCATTATTGCTTTCCAGTTAGGATAGCGATTAGGATAGTCGTTTTCTAATTGCATTCCCGATTTCATACATGCTTTTCTTTTGTATTTAGCCGGTATCTTGCACTTGATAGAAATAAGCATGTGCGCATCCGTTGCTACAAGATAGCCTTTGGGGTCACAATATAGTCCGCACAGAATTGGGAGTTTATATCCTTCCTTCTTGCGATAGTCGGCTGCTACTTTGTACATAGCTTTGATTGTAGCTGTTGTTAGTCCTAAGTCGGCTGCAAACTGTTTGACAAATGCCTCGTTGAGAGTTCCGTACTTGGCTTTGAGTTCTGCTTTTCCCAACTCTTCATTTCTTATTAGTTGTGGCTTTGGTTCTGTGGTTTTCTTTGCCTGCTCTGCTTTGTGGTTTGCAAAGGCTGCTTCGGTGCGCTGCAGTATGCGTTTGGTGCGTGCTTTTATGCGGCGTTCTGCTGCTTCTTGCTCTTTGCGCAAAAATTCGGGCATCTCTTTCTTTGGAGTTACCGTTGATGTCGCTTTGGGTTTAGATGTTGCTTTGGGTTTTGCCGTTTTGGTTGTTTTGGGCATAGTGCTTGCGACTTGTTTTACAACATTCAAATAGCGTTTGCGCGGAGTTGCTCCATATCGGTCGCGATAGTCCTTTGCAACGCCTTTAATAGTTTTATGAACCTGTGCGCGTGTTAAGCCGGTCTTTCCTTTCAGGGCAGATTTGACCATTTTCGGATAAGAGGCTTTTTGCTCCTTGAGCAAATCAGAGGTTTTTTCTTGAAAAGTTGTCATAATATTTTGTTAATTAAAATTATTGTTGTAACTTTGCGGGTGAAACAGATTTGGGAAACCTCGTGAAACAGTCCCGTTTATACCGCAATTATTTATGTTGTGGATGGCGATAGTGAAAAACTCTATCATGGGAAGAGTAGCGAGGTTTCTTTATTGTGACACCTTATATCCGTAATACAATACTCTATATATTGTTTTCGGGGTTTTAGACCGATGGTTAGTTTTGCAGTTCCCAATCCCCTTATCCCACAACTTAAAATTATAAGTTCCTTAAAATGGAATTTCTTTGTTTGTGTTCCCGTTTTAGGTTTTATTCCTGATTGTACAATTTTAGCATTACTAATAATATATCTTATACGTAATGCTAACTTTGTTGATACAACAGATTTGCTTGCGTGAAATGCAGTTTCCGTTATTGATTCAGGCAATATCTTTACTCTTCGATTGATAGCAGGACAGAATACTGTTTTGTTTCCAGCCTTTCTCAACTCCTTATAGAGGAGTTCTCTTCTCTCATAAATAGTTGCCGGTATTTGCGGATACTTCCCCATAATTTATCTCCTAAAATAAAACTTCTTTACCGCCCACCAAGCGAGTGTGAGTATAGCGGAGGCGATTGTGATGACGAACCACCACACCAAAAAGCGATGCCACTTTGTCGGTATGGTGGCTTGTTGTAGGCTTTCATTTTCTGCTTGCAGATTCGTAAGCGAATGTAGGAGACTATCGGAGTAGTTTTTATAGACCTCTGCTGTATGCTGCCAATCGATTTGCAAGTTGCTGTTTTGTTCGGCTTGTTTTTGCTCTTGCACGCGCTGCACATTGTTGGCTTCACCCGTCCGGGAGTTGTACGAACCACCACCGGCGGCAAATTCTATTACAGTGCCTTCGTCTGTCTTTATGCTGTGCTGCACTGTGATAGTTACTGTGTCGAAGACTGTTTCGCGGATGGTGTCGCGTACTACTCTGACGGTCGTGCTGTCGCGATACTTAATGCTTTCTTGCGTCTGAACCGTCTTGCAGCTTGTATTGCAAATAGCAAACGCAAGAATAGCACAAAATATGAACATAAGCCGTTTCATCGCAGGCGCAATGTTGTCTGTTTTTCGTGTCCTACTTTCTTGGCATCGCGGAGTGCCTTTTTCCAGCGTGCCGTTGGTGTAGCACCAAATTTCTTGTGGTACTCTTTGGCGGCTGCTTTTACCTTCTTGGCATCACCATGACAAGCCTTGAATGTGTCCTGCCATACTTTTTGGCGTTGCTCGAGCAATCTCTTTGCTCGTGTTGAGTTGTGTACTGCCATAATTTTTTAAAATTTATTTGGTTGATTAAAATAATTGTTGTAATTTTGTAGTCGAAATCGACATTCGCAGTCTTTTCTCTTAGAGAAATGTTATCGAGCGGTGGCGATTTTTTTTATTTCCCATATCCTATGTTTGTGTAAAAAGATAATAGGTGAGAATTGATTCCGTCCTTAGCTATTTTTATAATAGCTGTGTACGTTGCTCCTTTTTTCCGATATCTCTTATAATACACCCAATGACCAGTATCAACATCCCGGTACTTATCACCTGTTCTAATTACGTCAAGGAGATTAAGAATCTCAACTGCTGTAATTCTCCCTTTTTCTCCTTGATAGTGCTTAATCATAATTTTATCGAGATAGTAGCCGGTTGGCATGTAGAGTTTGTAAGATACATTAAATTTATCCGTTACTCGTAGATAAATTTTGCTTCCACTTGTTTTGGTGAAAGCCGCATAGATTTTCTGCTGTTCCGGGGTGTACTGTGACTTATCACCGGCTTCTCTTTTGAACGCAGCTATTTTCTTTTCTAAGTTCGTCATAATCGTAAGTGAGGGCTACTTCTTTAGCTTTCTGCGTGTCTTATTGAGTGAACGCTGAACTGCTTTACCGTAAGCATCTTTATCTCGCGCTTTCCACACCTTTTTCTCAAACTCCGCTGACTGCTTAAAGAAGCCTGTACGCTGGGAATCCCATAAACCTGATGACTTAGCTATCAGATTGATTTGACGGAGATGTTCGTACATCTCATCCAGTTGCCTTTTAGTAAGGTGATTCAGAACCCATTGGGGAGTTCGTGACTTAGCTTTGTACAATTCTGTCATAATTATTTGATTTTAGATGAGCCAAGATTGGCTCATACGTTAATTGTTATGCGATGTATGTTTGCCAGTTGTTGGTGATGTTGGTGTAGGTCTTACCATTGTATGCGAGTATTTGGCGGCGTTGCAGTCCTGTTGTGCTATATGAAACGTGAACCCATAGGCTGTTTTTCGGTTTTTCCCAGATGAGTTGGTCATAATTGCCCTGTTGTACTATGATTGCAAATAGTTTGCGGTCGTTTCCTATTGAACCGGTAGTGATGTCTGCGGCTTCGCCTGTTAGGTGTTGCGAATTACTTACTCCGCCTACAGCAGCGTTGAGTGCCGGGCTGCGATAGCCTGAATTAACGAGTATGTATGAGCCATATTCACGGCGTGCCGGGTCGAGTACGTTGTCGATGAGTGCTTGCAGTTTGGCTTTGATTTCGGGCGTTGGTGTGTTGTCTATGCCCTTGCGTTTGGCAGTGTCGGAAGCACAAAGTTCGTCAATAGTGAAATATGATTTGCCTATTGTGCCTTGAATAGATTGTTTCATACGCTTAAAGTTTATTATCATAACCACAAGCAAAACAAGTACTACTACTGTCGAACAGATGGCGGTTGCGAGTGTTATTTTGCGGTTGTTAGTCATTGTTTGCTGTTGGTCTTTGGTTTCCTTGTTAATGCTGCAATTTGCTTTTTGAGTTCTGCATTTTCTTTGCTTATCCGCGTTTGTCCTTTTATGAGTTCGGCGTTTTCTCGCCGGACTTCGGTGAGCTGTGTATTCAGTTCTGCAATCTGTTGGTTTTGCTGTGCGATACGCTCGTATAGCTCTTTGTTTTTCTCGACAAGCATGTCAATAGTGGCTTGCAGCTGTTGTAGTGTGGAATTGTTGCGGACTTTACGCGAGGCAAACCACGATACAATACCGGTTATAGGCACGAGGAAAAGCGAAATCCATGTGTAGGTATCTGCCCCGCCAATAGAGGCAAGTAATATGGTTAGTAAGTGTTTCATTTGCCGTGTGGCTTTAGGGTGTAGTGAGGTTACATCATACGATATCTGCGGGTATCAAAATCATTAAATTGCCACCTGATTTCAGTCCGGCAAACTGACTGGAAGGTACACCT
Organism: uncultured Bacteroidales bacterium; assembly: GCA_937885465.1. Classification (GTDB taxonomy): domain Bacteria; phylum Bacteroidota; class Bacteroidia; order Bacteroidales; family Paludibacteraceae; genus Colicola. The sequence continues at coordinate 9,458 of CAKZZM010000112.1, read as the reverse complement.
ACTTGGAATTGGATTCGCAAAAGACTTTGGTTAGTACCCTGTGTACCACTGAGGATTTGAGCGTTTTGAACATAGGAAGTAACATTGCCTACCATCCCACCGCCAACAACATCAACAAACTGCACTCCATCATGTACCGTAATATATCTTATGTAGTTCCCGAAAGAGTTGCCGCCGCAGAGGTTCCCGAAAGAGTTGCCGTAGCAGAGGTTCCCGAAAGAGTTGCCGTTGCAGTGGTTCCCGAAAGAGTTGCCTCCGCAGTCGTTCCCGAATGAGCTGCCGTTGCAGTAGTTCTCGAAGGTGTTGTTGTGGCATTCGTTCCCGAAGATGTTTTTGTAGCAGTAGCTCCCGAATGAGTTGTTGTTGCAGTCGTTCCCGAATGAGTTGTTGTTGCACTCGTTCCCGAAGGAGAAGTGGTTGCAGTCGTTCCCGAATAAGTTGTTGTGGCACTCGCTCCCGAAGATGTTGTTGAAGCACTCGCTCCCGAAGGTGTTGTCGTAGCAGTGGTTCCCGAAGGAGTTGTTGTTGCAGTAGTACGAGAAAGAGTTGCCGTAGCACTCGTTCCCGAATGTATTCCCATAGAACGAATAGCCGAACACCGTATTATCGTGACAGTTGACGCCGAAAGTGTTACCGTACATATCATCACCCAAACCGTCATCATCTGTGATAGTGATATTATTGAGACATTGCTGCAACCCATCATAATATTCCTTAATCACATTATCATGACAAGCATTGTTGCTATCTGCGTTCTGCGTCGTCCATTCGAAAATCTTGTCATTATCATCGTATCCGAAAGTAAACGCCCACAGGTAGTCTTTTTCGTCAATTCCGTAGCCGTACGGGTTTCTGATTCCTCCATATACTCCGACAAAGTCCGAGGGGGTGACAAACGTCACTTGCTTATTAGCATGACTACCGCCTTCAAGAAACACCTCTTCTCCGAATTCCGGCACTTCGTGTTCAAAGAAATAGGCTGTATTACCATACTTATACGCATATAGTTGGTTAGTGTCGTTGGTCGCTGCACGAACATAAAAATTGTTATCTCCTGTAACACGTACCGCAGGAAGCGTCTTGTATCGTTTGAACATGATATTCTTAAAGTCGTATGGCACATCATTGCCAAACTCGTCAATCATGCGATAAATAACTCCGCGTCCTTTTTCGGGGTCAGCCCACTTAAAGCGGTTAGCATCGTTATCTAAACAATACCACAATTTCCACGCCGCGAGGTTAGAGTCGTCGAAGAAATCCTCTTTGTCACATGGGGCGGCATAGGCTTCCTCTGCAAGGGTGTAGTTATCTATTGCCATGACAATAATATCGAACCGGCGTTCGTTAGAACGCGCTTCTTCGTCTCCGTGACCGACTTCCGTCACATAGTCCGTTATTCTGTACCATTGTCCGGGTGTCAGGTCGTGGTTATTGCGCAATGTGACAAGCTCTGAATACGTTTTCCCAAGGATGTTGATTTCGCCTGCCTGAATAGTGATATTGCCGGAACCGACTAAGGATTGACCATTGATAGTCTTGATAGTTTGGTGCGCCGTGAGGTACTGGGAGTGGGTGTGTGAGGCGGCGGCATAGTTGCCTGCGGGCTGTTTGCCGTTGAGTGCTGTTTGCACCTCTTCATTGATAGTGGACTGTGTCTTGTTTTGCGTGGCATCTTTCACCTCCTCGGCTGCCACTAACACACCCTCTGCGGTGGCTGCGTGTAATTGTCCTGCGATGTTTATCATAGTTTAACTGAATTGGAAGGTGAAACTGCTGTTTATCTGATTCTCGGTACGCCATACACGGTATGCACCTATCACCGTGCCTGCTGCTGCTTGCAGAGGAACGGCAAAACCGTCACTCTTAACAGTAAGGCTACGGGCTGCCGTGTTCGGTATAGCAAACCACACATACTGCGTGCTGCTGCCAAAGTCTATTGTCGGGGCTGTCCAGCCTAATATCGTGTCGCGCTCGTAAGCGTTAGCGAGAGCCTTGATATCGGCTTCGGTGGTGACGCTTGCAGCCTGCCCGATGTAGCACTTGCCTGCGTTAAGTTCGTATGTCGTACTCCGCTCGGACGAGTCCACCCAGTCGGTCAGTATGGCACGGATGTAAATGTTACTTGTAGTGCTGACAGTCACGCTGCTGCCAGTCTGCCACTCACCGCTACCAATCTTGTATTGTATCGTTGCTCCGCTTGTAGCGCAAGCAAAGGTGATGGTGCGGCTTGCGCTGTATTTGTTACCGGTGGCGTTGCTAAATGTCGGTGTAGCGACTTTGCGGTAGCAGGTATAAGTGGCGGTTGCCACATCCGAGGTCATGCCGTTCTTCACGGCGATAGCCTTGATAGTATAAACGGTGCTGACGGCTGCCGTGCTGCCGATGGTGATAGCAGACGCATACTGCGTGCTGTTTTTTGTCGGTGTGCTGCCGTCTGTGGTGTAGTAGATAACCGCCCCGCTGTCAGCCGTGATTGCCACCGTGCGACTGTTGTAGAAAGTGGCACTTGCAGGTAATGTTGGGGCACCGGGCTTGACTATCCGCTCCGCCGTCACAGCATAACTGTTGCCGTCTTGGCTGATGATAATCTTCCCCGACAAGGTGGTGGTGTCCACATCGTGGTCGGCGTCGGCGGCTATATGTAATTTACCTAATATAGGATCGTAAGTGACTTTCATCTTTTGTTTTTTGCTTTTTTGTATTGTGGTATTTTTCGTATCTGCTTTAGTATAGCAGGATTCAGTTTACGTAACATCTGCTCTAATTCTTTCTGCATTTCATATTTAGCAGCCGTACAGAGGTGAGTATATCCTTTGCGGATACCGTCCATGCGAACATCACCGGTTAGTATGGTATTGGTAGTATATCCCTGTGCCAGTTCGTGCAAGAATTGCTGTTCTACAATTATGTCGGGAATGATACTGCCATGTTTACCAAATTTTTCTTTGATTCGCTTTTCTCTATCGGTATAAGTCTCATCAGCAAGTGAGCGTTTGACCGTGTCAAAATAGGTGTCAAGATACACTTTCTTCAGTGCCTTGTTATTGAGTTGGACTACGCCACAGTTGTATGATTTTTCGTAAAACAAATGCAAATTGTGTGGCAAATCCTCAATCAATAATGCCGTCTGCGATAGTTCATAAGTGTAATCGGTACGCCAATCATCACCTTCTTCTGACTGCGTAACTAAGTCAAAATCGCCTTTGAAATAGTTAATCAGCGCAGGGTTCTTTAAGAATACATCACCATCGATATGTACACTTCCAAGCGGTTCGCGAGAAGTTGCGTATAGTTTGCCGTATGCCCAAAAGCGAGATATATCTTGTGGAATAGCGTCTAAATCAATATATACTTCGTCGTAGGGTATGAATGACAATAATTCAGCACCGAAACTGTCGGTATGTAAGACCACCTCTGTACCCAACTGTTTTGCATAGTGAAAACTGATTGCATAACAGAGCAGGGTTACAGAAATTCTATCCTCACGCATTGGCTTCGTCCAAAGGGTGTGGAATATGCGAATAGGAGACATCGTTTGCATATTGTTACCCTTTCTTTGACTTATATATGCCGAAAGTGATGATTGCGAGGAACGCGGCAATCAAGCCGTACATAGCAGGATTTTCCTTGATACGGTCAATAAGCGACTTCTTTGTCGGCGTTGGTGCATCACAATATTCAACTTCTACCTTTTCGCTTTGTCGGGTGATGGGAGCAAAAGTTTCGACCGGAATTAAATCACCTTTGAGAATTCCCTGAGTCCAGTCTTTAGCGGTTTCAGAGCCGCCGCCGTCAGCCTTGTATGCTGATTCAAGTGCTGCTTCTTCGGCAGATTTAGTTGCCAAATTGCCTATTGGTGCAGCATAGATGACGTTTGTATAACCCACAGGCTTGGTGTAACCTACTTGTGATGTGTAACCTACTACTCGCGTGTAACCATCAGCATTTGCACGCTGTCCTTTGTCAATAAGTGCTGCCGCTCGCAGCATTGCCATTTCTTCTGTCATAATTATAATGAGTATTGATAGTTATAATCTTCCCTATCATTCCAAACGTGCATATATGCTTTTATACCATTTGGATATAGAGTTTTCACCGTGTTTTCATCGGGAGACGCAATAAGACGAATAGACCAGATCGCCTGCTCTTCAGCGTCCTGTGTCGAATCATACTTCGAACGGTCGAATCTGCCTATATAAGTACCTTCGGCTGCCGAAACAACGATGTCGGCAGGCTCGGATTCGGTGTATATTGCCGGTAAGAAATTCATAATTTGTTAGAATTGATTTGTTAGTACAGTTTTTGAGTTAAAATACCATTCAACAGCTGCTTGTGTGCGTGCGCCAAAGATACCGTCCACCGTGAGCTGTTTTATCTCCTGTCCGTTATAGGTAGGATAACCGCGCCATACCATTAAACTTAATTGTGTGTTTAAAAACTCTTGTAGGCGTTTAACTTCGTTGCCACGTGAGCCATATTGCAGCACCGTCGAGGCTGTATCGCTGCTATTATTGGTTGTTGAATTATCGTTCTGCGATTGTTTTTTGCGTGCGATAAAATAAACAGTCACTATTACGGCGACAAGTAACAGCGCAATAAGCACAATAACGACTATTTGCTTGTTTACCTTTTTCATTTGATATATTTCTTGCATGCAAAGAAGGCAGCGGAACCAAGCGCGATAATTAACAGCAGATATACTGCCGACATAGTTGTGAGGTTAATATCTACGCCTACGCCTATATTTGCTAAATTGTTTGTTTGTTGAGTTGTCATATTGTTTTCTGATTTTAGTTAATTCCAAAAGTAGCAAGGCGGGCAATAATGCCATCGGTTAATCCTGATGTTGCAAGTGAAGTCCAAGAATAGACCTCGTCTTTCATCCATTGTGCAAGACTTTCACCATTACCATAAACCTGAGCGAAATAATTAGCTACGCCTACAAAGATGCGGTCGTTGGAATTGTTATACTCCACATAGATAGCTTCGTTACGATTGAAAACATTTAGTCCTTTCATGTCTTCATACAAAGCATCTGCTATGCGTTTTATTGTGTCTGACTCTTCGTCTGTGAGTGTCTTACCCCAGTTGGTTTGCTGTGGAAGTACCGTAGTCTGTGCTTTCTTTTTGCGCACCAACACGACAACCACTATTACCAGTATAATTATAACTGCTAATAGCACTGCAGAACCTATAAGTATGCCTTGTATGTCAGATGCTTTCTTCATACTTTAACGAGTTATTAACAAGAGGAACAATAAGAAGGCAATAACACAAAGAATTAGGTCGGTAAATGTAAAGCATGATTTGGATATCCCACCTTTCATTGATATAGTTTTGTTGCCAATATTTCGATGAGGCTCTTTGCTCTTATGATTTATGTTTACGTCAGTATCTTGACCACCATATTTATTACTGATTTGTATCTGCCGGTACGCTTCAAGCTCTTTGTCGGTCATACCCATTGCAACCTGTTGGGAAAGTGTGATATGTTCCGGGGCTACCATCTGACTACCAATAGCGGCATTAAGAAGGTCGTTTTTTACCTTCTCTTGTTGTTTGAAATATGCAATAACAGCATATTTCTCCGCTTCACCGTCCTTGAAGTCGTACAACTTTTCCATGCGTACCGCTAACTCTTTATCCATAATGCAAAATGTTAGATTATTTCTCCGTATTCATTCACTTTCTTTCCGCTTATAGCACGAAAAGCCTTATTGAAAGCAATTACTTCGTTTACCATTGCATCGCGCTCCTTGAAGTTTGCGATATTTTTCCAAGCGCGGTCTCGCAGATAAGAGCAATTAGAAGACGGATATACAGTATCTATCGAAGATGCGAAACTTCCACCTTTAGTGTAATTAGCCCATGTCGTGCCGGTTGGTATTTTTTCTTTTTTCGACATAAAGTAAGAGGCTGCATATACCTTTTCATTGTCTTCCATAGCCGCTAAAGCACGGATGTTACCTATAGGTAATTGTTTCGCATCACTTGACCAAGTGCCACCGTTCTTGCTGCCATCAATAAAACTGTCTACTTCAGCGGCGATTGCGGCTTTACGCTGAGACCAGTAAGTACGCTTGTTCTGCAATTCAATGTCGGTTACTAATTTTTTTAGATCATCAACATTCATACGACTAAGTTCTTTGTCCGTCTTTTCAACGTTCCCTTCGTCGTATTGTCTTTCAAGGGTTAAATACATTTTGATATATTTCTGAGTCTCGTCATAACTGGCAATGCGTGCTTCTATTTCATCGGTATCCCAACTTGAGTCGGGTTGTGTTCCATATTTTTCTTGATAGCGGCGTACAGCATCGTTATAATCTCGGTCTTTTGCCGAATAGTTAGAAGTGTCGGGTGCAGCTTTGTTTGCCGTATATAGGCTTGATAATTTCTCTGCTGACATTGAGGCGGCAGAGTCGGCTATTTCTTCTATACTTTCTGTACCCTTATTCTTGTTTTTAGAAATAAGATAATACAATGCAATGGCAACTAATCCTGCACCGGCTATTATTAAATACTTTTTATCCATAGTTTTGTATGTTGTTATTTGTTTAACTTTCCAAATAAAAATGTGCAAACACTTACTACACCGAGTAGTACAAGCGTCCATTTCCATGTGTTGTTTGGCTGTGGTTCTGTTTCTTTTCCGTCAGCTGCTGCATATTGTTTAAGCAGCTGTTTGGCTTCCCTGCTACCTTGCGCTGCCGCTATCTCAAGTGTGTCGCGTTGTGCAGCCATAACACGCAAAGGGTCGCCATAGCTGATATTGCTAACCGCATTTAGGTAGTTGATAAGCGAATACGGTTTTTTGAGTGCTAACTGCCTAAGTGCGTAACGATCTGCCCGTACTTCGTCGAAAGTTTGACCTTTATAATGTCCTATCTCATGCTGCAATACAAATTCCCGCTCTTCAGGAGTGAGTTGAGTCCAGCGCGCAGCGTTTATCTCGATGTCTCCTGTTTGTATATTAGTTCGCGCGGGGTTAGTCGGACGCTCCGGAAAAGTCGGGAAAAATTGTATTGTCGGCATAGAGATGTGGTTATTTACGATGGTTAGACCATACAAAAAGACCAAAGACAGCAATAGCGGCGACAACACATGCACCGATAATAAGTGAGCGGACGGTCTTTTGGTTCTCCGATTTGGTATTATTAGCTACATCTGCTGACGTTTCAAGTGAAACTTGTTGAACGTTTCCATTTACTACAGTTGTAGCGATTTTTGAGGCTGCTCCATAAGCACCTTCAAAGATGCCTGCTATCCATGAAAATTCCATAACTTACCTCCTATTCTTGAAAATGAGTACTCCTGCACCAACAATCACTAAAAAGCCCAAGCACACAATCAATATGGTTATGCGCATTTGCTTCTTCTCTTGCTCTGTCTGTTGTTGCGCTGCAAGTGCAGCATAAGCATTGCTTGCTGCCATCGCATCAGTGTTGCCATTGATATTCAAGCGACCCAGTATATCGCTTGCGCCACCAAGTACTACACCAATTGTGCTGATAGTATCTTGTGACGTCCACTTACCATTGTCATCGCCATCCGCTCCTACATATGTCTTTATTTCAGGATATAGGAACATAACCATTTCGCTGAAAGCGTTGTAGTTGATTTTACGCAACTCGTTGAGTTGTTGCACGGTGATGCCTTCATCGCCAACCTTAATACCGGCATCTGATAAGTAATTACGCACACCGTTTTCGTTTTCCTTCACTCGGCGGATAAACTCAAGGAATACTGCATTTTTATTTAATTTTACTTTCATATTGTTTCAAAATTAAAAATAGGGACAGGGCTTTTTTGATATTCCCTGCCCCTATTAGTTAGACTAATACCTAAATAAGATTAGGCGTTCTGACGTGCAAAGAAGCTTGCAGCCGTCTTTGTGGCACGCTCATGCTTCTTACGCAAAGCTTTGGCGGTGTCGAATGATGCACCGAAGTAGAGAGTGAGGTTCACTGTTGCGCCGGCACGAATGGTATAGAGGATGGTGCTGTCGTGTCCTAAAACCCAGTCCTTCAAATCGACCGTTACGGTCTTGGTGTTGTTGGTGTTTTGGTCTTGGAAGTTCGACGGCTTCTTCTGGGTTGTCACTCCGGTCTCGAAAGGTGTTTCCTTAACGTACTTGAGAAGTTCGTCAAGCTGACCTTCGTCGCTCACGTTGAAGCGCACTGCACGTAGGCGCATAGGTGCATGTTTGATGAGGTTTGCGAGAATGTCTATCGAGCGCGGGTCGCCGGAAGCCTCTACTGTTCTGGCACTGTCGCCTGAACCAACAGTTAAGACAACACCTTCTTTCAACAGGCTGTAACCATCTTGTGCGGCGATGATGTCGTTAAACTGGATTTTCTGCGTTGCAGCTGTGCTATTAACGATAGAGAGGTTAAACTCTTTCTCGCCTTCCGACTCATCGATAAAACTTTCAGCCTTACCGAAGTCTATGTCATCATCGTTCAAACCGATGTAACTCTGTGCGCCACCGTCTGCATTTGCTTTCAGCGCGTCTTTCATTTCCTTACTGGAGAAAGCTATGTCTCCAACTTTGTTTTGTGGTTGCATGTTACTTAAATTGTTTAATATTAATACTCTCTGTTACTCTGCGGCAGGTGATGTTGCTTGTTCCTTACTGCCAAATTTGTCGCGATTGAGGTAAATGATTACTCCCAACATAACGACGCTGATAATGCCGATAATTACGGCTGTCTTTGTCTGATTCATACGTTTGTGAGTTTTGCGGTTGATAATTAAAATTGCGTTGCAAAGTTACAACCATTGATTATATCACTTGCGCGATTCTGCACGATTCTGCACGATTCTACACGATACTGCACGATACTGCAGGATTCTACACGATACTGCACACAAAAAAACCGACTATATTGCTATAGTCGGCTTTTCTTGAGATTACTTTTGGATTTATTTGCAGTATTCCTCCACCTCTTTGCATATTCGATCTAAATCCTGATACAGATATGCACAATATGATATAACATGGTCTAATAGTGCCTTATTGTCCTCATCGCTATCTACAGCATTGTGAAGTATTGCAAGATTGGTAATAATTTCGCGCATATCTACACAATAACCGTTTATCGTTGAGTCAGCCGGATTAACACCCGGCTCAAGCAGTGATTGCACACTCGGCAAGACGCTTAATTGGATATCTGTTTTCATAACTCACCTCCTTTCAGATTAGAGATTGATAAACCTAAAATCATGTCATCGATAACGAATGAACATGATGCTGCATACTTATCGGCATCGACTGAGCCGACCACTTCGCCTGAGCGTTTGATACTGTTGGCAAGACTAAACAGAAGTCCGCGCACTTTAGCAGCTTTGAGCCGCTTGCCTTGAACTTGAATGTGTTCCATAATTACGTTAATTTTGAACATTATGTAGTTTCCTGATTTTGGTTGACTACCTATGTGTCTAAACCCTACAGAAAGTTG
>CAKZZM010000111.1 GCA_937885465.1 uncultured Bacteroidales bacterium | reverse complement strand
GCGTGATTGACAAGGACGGTTACTTCTTCGGGGTTCTCCGACATCTTTTTAAGGAGCTTTTCTGCTGTCTGCGGGTCGCTGATTTCTTGTTTGCGTCTTATTCCTAATTGCAGATATTCTTCGGATTGGTCTATGCCTATGAATTTGCGATTATGCAGATTGGCTGCAATGCCTGTTGTGCAAGAACCGGCAAAGGGGTCAAGGATAGTGTCGCCCTCGTGGGTGCAAGAAAGGATAATGCGGTATAACAGACGGAGGGGCTTTTGTGTGGGGTGTTTGCCGCTGTGTTTTTCCCAAAGACCTGTGGCGGGTATTTTCCAAACATCGGGCATGTGTACTCCGCCGTTGAGGGTTTTCATTAGGTCGTAGTTGAAATAGTGGGCTACTTTTTCTTCGCGGCGTGCCCAAATGATATATTCAGCGGAGAAGTTAAAGCGTTGGTCGGTGAAGGTGGTGGGCGGGTCTGATTTCTGCCAAACGATGATATTTAAGATTTTGAAGCCTTGTTCTTGCAGACAGGTTGCCACATCGAAGATATTATGATATGTGCCGCTCACCCAGATTGTTCCGTTGGGCTTGAGTACTCTGCGACAAGCGGCAATCCACTTGGTGTTGAAGTCGTGGACTTGCTCGGGTGTGCGTACTCTGTCCCATTCCCCCTTATCAAATTTGATCGGGCGACCCTTGATAGTTACAGTCCCTTTGCCTGTTGATAGGAAATAAGGCGGGTCGGCAAATATCATATCAATGGAACGCAGGGCGAATGTTGATATTATTTCAACATTATCGCCGTGATAGAGTTGAAAGTCAGGATATGAAATACTATTTAATAGCATTATAATTGGCTATATTTTAAGAAACTCTTTGTTCTTGGCGTTAGAACATCGTCTGTAAGTTGCATGTCAGGTGTAAGTTCTTTAATAAAGTCTATTGCTTCAGGCTCTTTAGTTGTATCAATTATAACTTTACCAGTTTCAGAATCAAAGCAAAAATAATGGCTATCAAAAAGACCATGGTGATTATTACAGAGCCAAACACCATTATCGCCTGAATTAGCAAGCACATAACGGCGATAAAATTCTTCCTTGCAATGTTCAGACTCAATATCTACTAAATCAACCATTGAAGGTTCGCGCAGAGCAGAATTGATTGTTTTTAGACTGGCAGATTTAATTTGTGCCACTCCCCATAAGTGAGCAGCTTGCAATATACTTTCTATTTCACAGCCACACAAGTAGCACTTAGTAAGTATTCCTTTGGCTCTTATGTTATTTCTAAACAATTCTTGATTGCGTAAGATATGATTCTTCTTTGCTGTTTCATATTGAGCGTTCTCTCTATTTAGTTGTTGCAGGACTTCTTCGGTTGTTTCATAATGTACATCTATCCCAATAAGAGAGAATAATGTTGTTATGGGGGATGGAAAATCGTTTGTTAGTTTTTCGTTTGTTTGACCCAAACGGAAATTAAATTTCTCCTTTGCAAAAAGGAACTCTAATTGTTTGTGTTCCTTATCTGCAAGCGTGATTAATGTCCACATAGCAAGAAAGCAATCATACGCTTGTGCGCCAAGAACTTTGAATGTATAGATATACTTTGTTACTTGACTTGGGGCATTATAATCTTTATCTGATTTTGCTTCGTTTTCAATATCGTAATCCTCAATACACTTAATATATGCAGGTGAATTACTATGGCTTCTATGGGAGATATATGCCATATCATTTAAGAACTTATTAAAGGAGGTATAAGCGATATTGCACCCTTTGTAATATACAAATCCAACAGCCGACCAACTGCTAAAATCTATGTCATCAATGTTTAGTATTTCAAAACCAATTGTTGCTAACTCGCGATAAGTAAGTATATTTGACCAATTACTTGTATATGATTTTCTTTTATCTCCTTTTGTGTCAAGCAGATAAAAATACAATTTTACTTGCGGATTATTAGCAATAGTATTGTAGTAAAGAGTGAAAATTTTGTTTATTCCTTGGCAAAGAAATGTGTTGGAGTGCCAGTCACTATTCCCATATTTATACTTGCCACCTGTATTTTCAACTTCTTGTCGTTTGTCTTCGTCATAGCCAGTATTAGAAATTCCGATTATGTACTTTATATCCTCATTTTCATACACGCTTATTGTTCTGCTGTGTATAGAAGAAGGTGCGCGTTGCGCCTGAATGCTATCACCAGCAACAACTATCAGTCTATGTGAAATCTCTTGTTTGTTAACTTTGATATTATCTTTTGCGTAAGCAAGAACAATAGCATCCTTATAGAACTCTTTGTACGTTTCCCAATTACTTGAAAATATATGTGCTATAATGTTTCTCATAAGTCGTAATTTACGATTAGTATTTCTATTCGGTCTTGGCGATTGCGTTTAGTTACCTTATCGTTGCAAATGATTCTAAAACCATTGTCTCTTACCCAATTATGCATAGTGGTATTAGTATTTCCATTTCGGTCAGCCATATTTGACAACATAAAGTGTACTCCTCGCCTATGCAAACGCAAGAGGAAAGAAAGTAACTTTTGTTCTTGCTGCTCATCCCAGCCATTAAAACCACGCTTGCCATCATTATATGCACCGCATGAGTTCAAATATGGTGGGTCACAATAGACAAAGTCATTTGGAGTTATTTTATCCTCATATGTCAAATAATCTGAAGAAGCAAAAGGAATATCCTTTTTATTGGCTATATAGTGGAATGATATAAGTTTCTCTAACATTTCTTGATTAAAGCCAGAATTGCCGATTGGATTGTTGAACTCCATTTTTGAATTAAAGCGTATTTGATGCTCAAAACCATAACAAATGAGCAGATATAAATCTAATGGATTTCGGTCGTGGGGTTCTTTTGAATTATAATCAGTGCGCAGGGAGTAATAGGCTTCTTTTTGGGTTTTTGCTAAACCATATTTCTTTATGGTTTTGGTTATGTATTTGATAGTCGAACCTATATCATCTTCTTTTATTTTCGAAAGTAGATCTTTTACAATCCAGTTGATATCGTTGTAAATAATTTTTTCTGCCGTTGCATTTATGCCTACAGTTGCCCCTCCTCCAAACAAGTCATAATAGATGTTGATATTTTGTGGTGTATTATCTTGAATAAATGGAATGATATGAAATTTACCGCCTATATAATTCAATGGAGAAATATACATAGGTGTTTGCCTTTTCCTAATATAAAATAGCCATTCATAATGCTTTGAGCCTTGTTTGTTATCTACAATCTCTTTTTTTACGCTGCGTGTACTTCGATATTTTATGAAATCAATATCTCTGCACTCATACGACCCTTCGACCGCGTATCGTTTCAAAACTTGCTCAATAAACTCTTTGGTCATTATGCCCGCATCGCTATAACTAAAAATTATATGCTCAAATTTCGCCTCTGCTATAAGTCTTTCAAACTCATACCCCACATATTCGGCTTTGCACCATTTAGAAATCTGATTACCATTATCTCTATGTGCACCAACTCCATGTGTTTGTGGGTTATCATTGCGTGCAATCGTTTCTAACACATGATATTGACTTACATATTGTGTGGGTGTGTATGGTGGGTCAATATATAAAATATCACCTTGAATGTGAGTTATCGCATCGTTGGCATCTTCACAATAATAGGTATTATCAAATTTTGCATTATTGATTTTTTCAACTGGAATAAAAGGCATAGACTTTAAGGCTCGTGGATCCCATGTTCGCAGAAATGCACTATATACGCCTGCTACATTGGAAACTTTGCTTGCGCTCTCTAATAGACTGGCAATAAGATAGCAACGCTCATCATTGTTAATTAGATTGTCTGCATGCCAGAGGTCTATAGTATCACGAATATAATCTATTCGCCTTGCATTAGCATCTGAAAAATACATGCACCCCGAAACGCTTGGGGCAAAATTATTGTAGCAGAATCCCTGCAAATAATTTGCGGTGTCAGCATTATTGAAGTATTCAAAAGGATTAAAACCTAATTGCTGAAATGTGCAAGGGTGACATAGTTTGCCACGAGACAGACAATAAGCGGCATACAATGAATCGTTGGCTATAACACAGTAAGTGTTTTGGAAATAATCACCAACTATAGAAGTACCAGCAAAGAGGTCACAAAATCTTAGTCCGTTTGAGGCTAACTCCTTGTCTTGTAATAATTCTTGTATTGCAGGAAGTAATTTTGTTTTGCTGCCAATATATCTCATTAGGATGCTGTATTTATTCCGTGTTCCCTTGCGGAATAGTACAACAAAAAAAGCGTGGGAACAATACTTGAAAATAAGATATTCTCCACCGCTCAGGTCTTAGCATTACCATTACAACAGGAAAGAGAACCAAGTATAAATAGCCCACGCCGACATATATACGCACCAACATACCGTAGCATAATGCTACAGTATGGGCGAGATATATACATCTCGTAAGCATTTACTTTGCTCAATCTCTGTCTTTTTCTATGAAAGTTCCTAATTTTCCAGATGGTCAGAAATCAAACGTCAAGCAAACGCCTTTCGTTAAATATGTTATGTGTGTCTTTTGCGGTGAGTTGAGGATGATAGTGAAGCATGGGAATGCTTCAAAACCATGCAGGCGAGCCGCCTGCGCTCCTAAAAGTGCAACGCTTTGCACACTCTACCGAAAAGACATTGCAAAAGTACAATTTATTTCGCACTTATGCAATTATATATTAGTTTTCTTTATTTTCGTTTGAAATTTGATTTGTTAGTTGTGCAATGACATAGCCTCGGAAGGTTTTGTATTTGCGCGGTTCTTTCTGTGCGTTGAATTGCTCTTGCCAATATGCACGGCGTTGAGGGTTGGTTAGTTCAATATCCGCCTCGGCAACGGCTTGTTGGAATACGACATAACGAGCCTTTTGCCTATCGGTTATCTTAGCAGGGTCTTTGTGCTTGGGGTAGTTGCTAACTACCGTCGCACCAAAGCGTTGCGTAAAATACATCTCACTGTCTTTGGACAGTTTGCCGCTGACACTATTAAACGGAGGTTCAAGTTCTGCCTTTGCCATAATATTTCTTTTTTAGAGCCGCAATGTATTATGGCTCTGCATCGTGTTAGTTATGTTTTTCCTATACTATTGTTACGCTATTCTCTCGGCTCGTCTTCGTCTCGTTTTCGAGATTCCTTGCTACTTCATATGGATTTTAGTTGGTTGGATTAAATAGATTGAGTTCGCGAATGGCGCGATCGAAATCCGATTCAAGTTGGCGCATCTCGCGTTCACGGTAAACAGTAAACTCCTGCTCGGCTTTCTTGATTGCCTCCTCATGACTTATTGTACCGTTACCTTCCAATACATTGCGACGTAGAGCAACTATCTGATTATCCAATGCTTCCACCCACTGCAACATTGTCATTGGATTTTGCTCTAAAGCTTGGAACTCTGCAAAATCCAAAAATTGTGAGACGAGAAGGTTAAGTCGCTGCAACTCAATCTCGGATAAGTAATTCTTTGCTATCTTTACATCATCAATTGTTATATAATCACCCTTGAAGTTAGTCATCCCAACATACGGCTTTTGATTATCTACTCTTTCGTAAATCAGTTCGGCTGCCGTGTGCTCATGCACTGCATAATGGAGTTTGTTCTGCACGGTTGCAAAGAACTTTCTCGTGGTATCAGAACGAGGATCGTAATCAATGCTTGTAGCATAAATATCAGTTACTTGTTGATAGAAATTTCGCTCACTACTGCGTATGTCACGAATGCGTTGTAGCAACTCACGGAAATACCTCGCACCACCTTGTTTCAATCGTTCATCATCCATAGCAAACCCTTTGACTACATATTCATGCAACAAACGTGTTGCCCACTGACGGAAACGTGTTGCTACCTGTGATTGAATACGATAACCAAGCGCAATAATAACATCAAGATTATAGTGGTCGATGTCGCGATTGACTTTTCTGTTGCCTTCCTCTCGAACTAACAAGATTTTCTTGTGAGTTGCCTCTTCTGCCAACTCACCATCTTGGTAAATATTGCGAATATGCTGACTAACATTCTGTTGTGTAGTAGCATAAATCTCCGCCAATTGTTCTTGATGAAGCCACACATCCTCATGGGCAAAACGCACGTCAATGCGAGTTAAGCCATTCTCATCTTGATAGAGAATGACTTTATTATCAGTTAATCGTTGTATTTCCTTTTGTTTGCTCATATAAAAAATTAAATCTTCAAAAATTGTACAATAGAGCCGTCCGTTCTAATTGGACGGCTCTATTGCGTATCCATTACTATTCAGCCTCTGCTTCAGCCTTGCCGCAACCGAGGTAGTCCATAACGCCCACCTGCATGCGGAAATGCATACCTTTCATCGCCGCCGGAGCCTTCATCT
>CAKZZM010000110.1 GCA_937885465.1 uncultured Bacteroidales bacterium | reverse complement strand
AGACGGTCATCGTGATAACCCTCCATAGCCTCAAATACGTTATTTTCAGTCTCAACGTATGTAAGATATTCGTCAAGGCACGCTTCTTCTCTCTCAATATACAAGCGTTCCCTTATCACAACTTTCAAATTATAAATCACAACTTTCTTCGTCAATGGGTTGGTGTGGTAGCCGTACTTCTTTGGCAGTCCTTGCCTAATGTCTTCTGCGCTCTGCTTGCGTGCATAGAGTTGTCTGCCGTAAACCTCGTGTATGAGCGTCAAGATATACTCTGCTTCGCCCTTGGTGTTGTTGGTTTCAAGTGTATTGCTCTCTATCACCAGTAGGGCATTGTTATAGTAGGCGGCTACCTGCGTGGCTTTCCATGCCAGTTTGTCCATGTCGATGTGTCCGTGCCATTCTGCGGCGACAACAGGAGGTTCACCGTCCATCATGGGCTGACGGTTCAGAACGAGAATATCTGCAAAGTCGGCATTCTTCGTGTGTCCCTTGCAAACATCAACGACTACAAGATATTGGTCAGTGACTTCTTCATCATCGCTCTTTTCCACGTCATGCCACATAAACAGCCGTCCGTCTGCCTCTTTCTTGAAACGCAAACCCTCAATGGCATGTTCGCCCTCGTCGGCACTGCCGTATATCTCGCCTCTCCATCTTGGGGCGCGACAAGCACCTCTGAACTGCTCCACGTCCTCGCTGCTGAAAACCTTGCGTCCCGAGTAGGTGAACGCCTCGATGTCGTCAGATGGGTACTCCGATGCCATATCGCCGTGGTTCGTGTACTTGCTGCGCTCTGATACATACCAGTGGATGGCTTCAAGCGTTGCGCCTTTCTCCCATAACCTCCACAAGTATGTACCAGGCTCCTCGCGGTCAGACTTGACTTCATCGTTATGTCTGTTCTCATATAGCCTCTTGGCAAAGGCATAACGCTCGGCTTCGCTCTCAAATGGCAATTCGTACTGTTCAATCTCAAACCAAGCAACAAACATAGCCTCAAACTGCGACAGTCCTTTCTTCGCTGCCAAATATTCTTTGTGGAAGAAGTTGCCTACTCCGTTAGGTGTTGACTCATAGACTATCATCGTGAGTGCCTTTAACAAGATACCCGAACATGCACTTCGCACAATGTCTTCGGGCTTCTTGCCGTCGGTCTCTTTCCACAAGGCTACCTCTGACAGATGTACAAGGTTGTAGTCACCACCACGGCAGGAGTTAGGACGCTCCGCAGTACCGATTTTGATTTTGCAGTTACGCTGTGGCACTCTGAAGATGTTGCCCGACTTGCCTACGCCAACAAGTTTCGGCTCGTTGGGAGCGTATGCCTCACCAAGTTCATGCAGCATCTGGGCAGGGTACGCCTTAATCATCCTGTCGAACATGTCCTTGATTTCGTCCGAGCCGGTGCCTTGGTGGGCAATGATAAGGGAGTTAAGACCTACTTCGTGAACAAGTTGCAACCATGCCATGTATATCTGAATGGCGGTAGAGCCTCCCCACTGTCTTGCTTTCAGCAGTATCAGTCGGATGGGCTTTCCTGCCTTGCGCATTTTCTCCAGCCGCTTTATCAACTTGCGCTGCGGTCTGTTCAGCCGGAACAATACATCTGTTCCTCCTCCCTTGCGCTTGATGTAGGCAAGCATCGCTGCCCAAAATGGGTAATCGTATTTTACCCTTATGCGGATAAATTCCTCGACGACCTTTTCTCTCGCTTCATCAGTTACCGGCAACTCCAGCACATCACGGATAAGAGCATCAACGCTACCTGCCTCCTGCAACGACTTCACAAACGGCTCGTCCATCATCTCCACCGGCAAATACTGCGTGGATATGGGATAGCCGGAAACGGTAAAGGCAACACGCTGTCCGATGCTGCCCTCACCTGTTATGGGATTGAACGGAGCAAAGACAACCGCACGTCTTCGCTCGTTTTCCTGTAGTATCTTATCTATTGTAATGTCGTTCACATCTTATCAAAGGTTTCGATAGCAATACCTATGCTGCCATACCCATTGCTCTCTGCATCAACTTCATCGCCTCGGGGTTCACATTCTGCTGAACCTGCTGCATCAGTTCGGGAGAAATACCCTCCGGCACCTGTCCCTGCTCCAACTGCTCCCTCTGGCTCTTGATGTTCTGCAGCAATGCGTCGGCAAATGGGAAGTTACCTGCTTGCAGCATCTGTTCAAGGCTGATAGCCTGTTTCTCAAACAACTGCATGAGGAAGTCATTTGCCATAGCACGGTATGCAGGAGTGGCTTGGCTCGGCACAACGCTGATGTCCATTTCTACATCGCGTATCTTCATCGGGTCGTAGATAACCTGCGCTCCAACACGTCCTGCAATGTTGAATGTCCGCTTTTGGTCGTAGAACTGCTGAATGTTCTTCACGTCCTTATATGCTGCGTCACGCACAAACTCTTGGAAACTGTCAAGCAGGTCAAGCAATGAAGTGGTGGCGTTCTGTGTCTGCTGGCTGTAGAGTGCTGCACTCATGCCGGCATAGCCGGGCTTACCCTGCAAAGCACCGTTCACACCGCTGATGTCCTCAAAGAACTTCAGCATCAAGTTCAGCATTTCATGGATGCCGATGTTTGTAGAGTTGTTAGATACCTGCGTCGGTACTGCGCCTGTCTTGCTCGGCGTATAGACAACAACACCGTTGAACCTTGCCCATGTGTCCGCAAATTCTTCGGGGGTCATGCCCTTTGGTATGCACTCGTCGGGAATAAGCAGCACACCTTTCGCACTGGCTCGGATAACCCAGTCGTTCAATGTGATAAGGCGGTTAGTGTAACGCTGCTGGTCTATCACGTCTGCGACAAACGAATGTATCTCGCCGTCGATGAACGGGTATGCCTTGAACACGTAAGGATGGCTCTTGTG
>CAKZZM010000109.1 GCA_937885465.1 uncultured Bacteroidales bacterium | reverse complement strand
GGTTGGGTGTTGATTCGGAAGAAACACTTAAAAAGAACTATCTGCAACGTGGGTTACACCCCGTACAGAGAGGACGCAAACTCTACTATTACAAAGACCGCATAGACAGTTTTTTGATTGAACATGATGAATTTATAACTACAAATAAATAACATATAATAAACCCTCATTTATGGCAAAGGAAGGACTTTCATATTACACTTCAGACACGGACAGATTCAGCGATGTACGAATAAGACGGTTAAAACGCGCCAAAGGTGCAATCGGATATGTCTGTTATGAGTTTACCCTTAACGAGATATATCGTGATAAGGGCTACTACGTACCAAAAACGGAAGATTTAGTGCTTGATATTGCAGAGTATTGGCAGATTGAAGAAAGCGATGTGCGAGAAATACTTGACCTCTGTGTTGAAATAGGACTATTCAGCAAAGAAATGTGCGAGAATAAGGGTATTTTAACTTCTATGTCTATTCAAGAGAGGTACATGAAAGCGATGAAAAGCCTAAAACGTGACCGTTTCAGCAATGTTGAGATAGATGAACAATATAATTTGCTCTCCGACAATGTACGGACAAAAAGACAAAACGTACAGACGTTGTACGGACGTTGTACGGACGAAATCGAAAAAAGCACGGACGATGTACGGACGGATGCAGTACGAAATGGAGATTTGACGGGACAAGGTACGGACGAAACGCCGATTTGTACGGACGAAATTCGACTAAAGGATAGGATAGGATATAAAAAGAAAAAGGAAAAAGAAAGAATAAAAGAAAAAGACGCGGCTAACGCCGCTACGTCCATCCAAGAAGAAACATCTTTTGAAGAAGTGGAAGATGTTGATACAACTCCGCAAACTATAAAACCTACAATGACTCCTGCCGAAAAAAGAGTGCAACAGCAGATGGCGATGAAGAAACGCGAACAGGCATTTTACGAAAGTCTTATACCTTATGTGGGTCAATACGGCAAAGAAATGGTCAGGGCGTTTTTCAGTTATTGGAGTGAACCAAATAAAAGCGGCACAAAGATGCGCTTTGAATTACAAGTAACATTTGAATTATCGCGCCGACTGGCAACATGGGCGCGAAGAAACGAAATAAACCCTCAAAACAATGGAACAGCAAGAATTACACCGCAACGCAACAGTAAGTTTACAGACCCACAACGTGCAGCCGCCGCAATCGCAGCAGGGCTTAACTCGGCAAACACAGAACTCGGCAATAATACAATCTGAATCTTTTGAGCGTTCAGAATTAACAGCAGCCATTCCGTCTGTATTCGGCAACTTGCCCGTAGCAAGAGATGAAGAAATAGCACAAGCGATGATGACACTCGCTATATGTTTTCCGCAAATGCCGGAGTTGTTTTGGGGACTTGCGACAAAACAGGCACGTAAACTCTGTCTATCGAAAGAGAGATTAGATTACATTGTGGAGTATCTAACAATGACGCACAAGTACCCGACTTTGACAATGGCGGACATTTTCGGTGCAGATAAGTCAATACATATTATCTCCTATGAGGAATACAATGCTCTGACAGTACCGCATAAGCCACTTGCACAGATACAGTTTGATAACAAATACTACACCGTCTATCTTGAAGATGCGCAACGCTGCGGTTATGAATACAAGGCTATTGAGAGTTCGGCTGAACGTGAAGAGCGAGAGAAAAAAGAGCGAGAGGATAGGTGGCAACGCGAATATGAAGAATTGGTGGCAAAAGGAGAGATTGACCCTAATAACCCTCGCAGAAACTTGGAGAGGCTAATAGGTGCAGTTTCTGAAAGTATGGATTATCGCAAGAGTGAACAAAAAAAACAAGCAAAGGAGAAGGCGGCACACAGAGTCAGACTAAAAATAATAGAGCAGACTATCGGTTTGCATAAGACTGACCCTGAACATGCGAGAGAGCGTATTGAGAAAATGATAAACGATGAACTCAAAAAACAAAAATTATTATGATAAACCCATTTGAAAAAGAGACCAAGCCTCTCACCGATTGGGAACGGATGTACCTCCTCCCTGCTATGGTGAAAGAATTGAGCCAACATATCTCACGCAGGAATGCTATCAAATCCGACTATATTGCCGAGCGCATGTTGCTCGCCACGGGTCAGAAGCCAAATGGAGCGAGGATACGTAAGATAGTAAACCATATACGCATTACAGGTATGATACCATGCCTTGTAGCGACCTCCGAGGGTTATTATGTGGCAGCCAATGCAGAAGAAATAGCCGATTGTGTTATTTCACTTCAGCAAAGAGCAAGACAGATAGACCAAGTAGCGCAAGCACTGCACAATCAAATGCTCGCACGTTTCCCGATGAGCGGACAAATGAGATTATTCTAACAAAATCACAATACTTATGATGACGAAAGCAAACAGACAAAAGATTTACGAGTGGATACGCTCTAACAAAGGAAAGAGCGGCGCGTATATGGAAACGAAATGGGTTTCCACAACGGACTATAACAATATACGCCAACGTATCAACATAACATATAATTATGCCACTTACGAAACTATTGAACGCAAGGGGGATAAGGTACGTATGCGTATCTTTATCAAATGAAATATGGAGAATGAGCATACAAATACAGCCAATGCACTTACAATAATTCGCGATAAATTCTTACGCAAGATAGGTCTGTATGTGAAGAACGTGAATAGTGACATTGACGAGCAGAAAATAAACGGGCGCGTCCTTACTCCGTTATGCGCTATTGATATGGCATACGAGGTATTTCAAGAGATTGATAAGTCTTTTTTTAGACAAGACACAAAGATGTGGTATAACGGAATGAAAAAGAAATTTCATGCCATATTCAGTGCCAAAAACGGTGTCCTTTATAAAGGACTGACAGAAAAAGAAATCTACCTGCTCATTGACTATATGGAGAAAATAGCCGAAGAGGTGAAACACGACACAGAAATACTCAAATGGCAGATTATGGGACACCTAATGGACTTTCCTATAAAAGAAAGAGAGATAGCCTGTAAACTTATCTATGTGATGACAATATGTTGTTACTCATACGATATGATAGAACGGGACTTGCATATGAAGTTTGTGGAAGTAGAATATATCTCACGCGCAGCAAGCCGTATCGTAGATTCTATGTTGAAACAGTTGTTTGGTAGAAACGCACCCGACCTTGTTTTTACTGATGAGATTTTTGTGCAAACACTCACTATCCTATTCAATAAATTAAGTCACATAACAACGGATGGAATAACATGATACTCGATAAGATATTTAACATCGACTGCCTTATTGGACTGAAACAACTCCCGACAAATAGTATAGACTGTGTTGTCTCTGATGTACCGTACCTCATAGCGCACCACGGGTCAAATTGCGGAGGTGGAATTTTTGCAGATTACAAACCACTTGTAGGGGGGGGCAAAACGAACATAGCACAATGGAAATAGATAAAATATATAACGAAGATTGTCTTGTCGGCATGAAGATTATATCTGACGAGAGCATTGATTGCGTAGTGTCTGATGTGCCATATCTGCTTGTCGGGGGAGGTTGCTCCGAGGGCGAGTATCGCACGGCAAAAGGTCACAAACAGCCAAGCGGCATAATGAATAGACAGCGTTCCTACATAAAGATAGCGGGTAATGAGCATGGACATACACTCGCAGCAGGGACAAAACATATCAATCTCGGCGGCTGCATGAACGATGCCGTTGAAGATGTCAGGGCGGGGAAAATGTTTGCACACAACGATATAAAATTTTCGGACTGGTTGCCTGAAGTCTATAGGGTTCTTAAACCCAACACTCACTGTTATCTGATGATAAATAGCCGCAACCTCAAAGACCTGCAAACAGAAGCGGAGAAAGTAGGGTTTAAGTTTCAGAATCTGCTTGTTTGGGACAAGGGCAACGGTACACCAAACAAGTTTTATATGCAATGTTTGGAGTTTATTCTGTTGCTCCGAAAAGGTGGTGAGAGATGGATAAATGATATGGGGAGCAAAAATATCTTACGTACACCTAATATCATCGGCGACAAACTTCACCCTACGCAAAAACCGGTTAGCCTGATGAGGCACATGATTGAAAACTCAACGGACAGGGGCGATATAGTGCTTGACCCGTTTATGGGGAGTGGCTCGACAGCCATAGCCTGCGTACAAGCAGAGAGGCATTATATCGGTTATGAGATAGACCCTCAATACTATGAAGTAGCACAAAATAGATTGAGGAATGAAACGAGACAGTTATTGTTATTCTAAAATTCATACAACTATGGTACAACAAATTACATTACATGAAGATGCTTTCAACAGCATTAAAGAACAGTTTGACAAGGGAGA
>CAKZZM010000108.1 GCA_937885465.1 uncultured Bacteroidales bacterium | reverse complement strand
TAATTTACACCTGCAATCATTAGGGCTGTAACCACAACCGGTTACAGCCCTAAATCTATACCACCTGTACTTTATCGGATGGTTACGTATCATAAGAAAGAAAATCTTAAGTGCACTGGCACTGAGTCTGCTGATGGCAGGCAGTGTGTACGAAGTACCACGGTACAGACTATAGTGCACGTAGGGACATAAAAAAACACAAGAAAAATCGTCCTTCGGGGCGATTTTTCTTACCTTTAGCCAATAACTTTTCGCCATTAGCCATCGTGCACTTCTCAGCGAATGGGCGGGTGCGTTTCGACCGTCTGAACAAGACCTCCGAGTCGGAGATAGTCGGTCTGACACCTAATGCTACCGGTACCACCCAATGGCCGCTCCGTGCAGTCTCGCTGCGCAACCGCAACGCCTATGCCGGAGCGGTCGGCGGTATCCGTCTCACGCAATCGTGGGAAGATCTGACACACTAAATGTAATTGACGATTGGACAATTGATTGTTCTATTGAAAAAATTGTTCGATTCAAAAAGCCGGCAGAAAACTGTCGGCTTTTGCTTGCTCAATCTTTTCATTTAACTAATTATGTGTGGTATCTATCAATTAATAAATATTTTCTTCGTCGTTAAAGGATCCCGTTTGCACGTTGAAAGTGCGCGTAGCACCGGAGACGCATAAGGTAGATACCATGCCAACCGGCATGCACTCTGTTTTTGGGATTAAATATGTCTTTCTCATAATGGTTTGTACGGTTAATAGTTTGACAATCGGGATTATTGGAGGATGAGATATTTATGTCCGTTCTGTACATAGATACCCGGCGCGGTGATCTGTACTTGCTGTCCCTGCAGGTTATAAACGGGTGCATTGCGATCCAATGGGATGAACTCGGTATTCTCAATAGAGGTAGCCGTATTATCTTTCTGTACTATACGCATCGGTATATTGCGAGGAGGAGCAGATGTAGGTGTAGTTACCCGATAATATGCCTTGTTAGCAGGGATATATTCTCCGTTATATTGCTGGAACGCACCGATTGTACCATTGAGGCAATAGATTGTGCCGGAAGGCAGCGGGGTACGTTTGACGGTATAACTTAGCGCACTGGTAAAGTTATCAAAGTTTCCGTTTCCGGGATTTACCACAACATCCAAAGTATGCGTGCCGTCAGAACCTGCAATTACCACTGCACGGTCAGAACGAATAATCTGTCCTTCTACTTCTGCTAACAAAATAGCTTCTCCGTCATATCCTGTGGCGTAATAGGCGGTCAAGCCTTCCGGTAATTGGATGAAGTCGTTCGGACAATAGAAGGAAGCCCAACCGTTTGCGATAGTCAGCGGATATGAACTTTCTTCCGCAATCGTCAGCTCAATACGGGCTAACAAATTGTATTTATTTGCTATGCGGAAGGTTACATTGGATGCGTTTAGACCTGAGAAAGTATATTCAGTAGGTGTTTGTTGTACATCGTTTATCTTCACGTATTGGAAAGTAGAAGAATTCGTTTCATTAATCGTTACGAAGGTTTGATTTCCGTCATCAGATTCCTTTGCTTCATTAGACATCCCGGTAAACTTGACGCTTTTAATTTTGCAATTGGTAGGAACGGAGATGGTATAAGATTTGTCTTTTATATATCGAACACTGTTGCTGACATACGTATTATTTCCTCCGCCTATTGTAGCGGAAGCATCATCGCCGATGATAGTAATATTATCTACAGTCAGTGCCCGTGGTTCTGCATCGCCATCTTGTGCCCGGTTGGTATTGTCTATCGTAGTAACGGATTCTGTGGCATCTTGAATATGCAGGTTTACCGTCACGGTCGCTGCACGATAGTCGGTAGTAGCGGCTTGGTCGAAAATCATCTGGGCATCACCAAGAGAAGTCGCAGTAAAGGTATAGGTATGTGTTGTTTCATCAACATTCAGATTGCCAATGTCTCCCACATGAGTGCCCCATGAACGCGTAATAGCAGCATTTGAGGATGTTGTTAAGATAAACGATTTACGATCGCCGACCCGCATATACACATCTGATGTAGAAGCCGTAAGATCAGCAGCGGGACGGATCTTAGTATAATTAACGCGGATGGCAGCTACACTTACACCTCCACTTACTACAGTATATAATGTCTTCAAATCTTCCAAACCGGTATATGTGTAAGTACCTTTAACTATATCTGTTCCTGTAAAACTGAGAACATCTGTAGCAGAAGAGGCGGAGTAAGAACCTGCCGATATTTTCAAGGTCTTGTCAGCAGTAGACCATGCCCAAATTTCTACTGTACAAGGATCTGTTACATTCAGTTTGATAGAACGGTTTTCATTTTGACCGCGCGTATAGAGGGACTGCGGTTTGCCGCCACTAATTGCTTTGATTCCGTTCTTAACTCCTTCAGTTGCTCCGTCACTATTCAGATAGAGTTCATCCGCTACAATCTCGTGTCCCTCAGTTGTAGCATCTGTATAATCTACAGGAGTCATATCCTCGAAACTATAGAACTTGACAAGCTCGGAAGGACGACTGATTGTAAAGTGCTTTACATAGTTGACCACGCCGCTACCTAAACTTGCACCTAAGTTGATATAAAACTCATTTTCTCCAACTATAACGTCTGTAGATTTGATGGTATAGTCAGCGTCTTGGGTCACTTGAACTGCGCCACTACGGCCACCGGCTGTCTTTCCGGCAAGTTTATGGAGCAAGATGTTTTTCGTAGTTTCTTTGGTATCTTCTGTATAACGAATCACATCTCCGGCTTGAATAGTTGTTCCCTCCGGCAATGTAACCTTAATGTAGCCGTCTTCATGCGTGATACGGGCAACTCCATTATACACGAGAGTTGCTTCTCCGGTTTGACCATTATGTACCAAAGCAGATCCTCCGAGATAGTAATAATAGTAACTACTCAGATCGAGGTTCTCTCCGGTTGCTGTCTTTGCGGGGGTGTTTGTTGTCACTGCCGCCATCTTAAACAGCACATTGTCTGCCCATGCGGGAGTTGAAAGGAGAAAAACTCCTAAGAAAGAAATAAGAATCTTTTTCATGATATTTGTTGTTTAATTGTTAATAATTGCAATTTTAATCAGGTGCTGCAAAGGTACACCTTATTTATAATGTATGATGGGTAAAACTGTACAAAGAAGTGCAAGATTGTACGTTTCTCTCCCATTGTTCTTACGGCGTCGTACCGTCAATGCTGTGTTAGTCCTGTGTTAATCCTGTGTTGGAGAATGCATCCTGATAGATCATCGGCTTTGATATAGCCGCTGTTGCCGTCACTCCAAAGGACGTTGCTCATGCCGGTGACGGCATAAGCTTTCAGATAAGCAGGCATGTCAGCCGAAGGCACACGACCGTCCGTGTTGCTCTGACCGGCTGTGATGATGACGGGAACTACCGCCGCATATCCGAAAAGGTGCAAAAATGTACAATTTTAACATAACATGTACAAAATTATATGCTTTTTAGGGTGAAAATGTAGTATCTTTGCAGCGTCTTTCTAAAAGAACGACCATAATTTCAATGCCAACTACGGCGGTATGCCGAAGAACGTGTATCTGCACAATTAAGGAATATGAAAAGACTTGTCACTGTACTCACTGTATGCTTGGCAGCTGCCTTATGGGCAGTTGCCGGCAACGTGTATTATGTATCTCCGTCCGGTTCGGACAGCAACAGCGGTACGATAGACGCGCCGTTGGCTACGCTGAATGCCGCTCATGCGCGTTTGTCAGCAGGTGACACGGTCTATTTCCGCGGAGGTACGTATATGATTGATTCCGCGCAGGTGATGACTCCCTCCGCTACTACCGGCACGGGTGTTTATACCTATGTGTTTGACTTGGCGAAGAGCGGGAATGCCACGGCGGGACGAATCGTCTATGCCGGTTACCCGGGCGAGAGGCCTGTGTTCGATTTCAGTCAGGTGCTGCCCCAGACACGTATCAGCGGTTTCTATCTGCACGGATCGTATCTGCATCTGAAGAACTTCGAGATTACGGGTATCACGGCTACTTTGCACGGTCATTACCAGTGCGAGTGTATCTCTGCCCGGAACGGCTCGTTCTGCATCGTGGAGAACGTAGCCATGCACGACAACATGGCGATCGGCTATTACGCTACAAGGGGGCAGCACAATCTGGTGCTCAACTGCGATGCGTACAATAATTTTGACGACTACTCCGCCTTCAAGAACGACAGTCTCTATAATGTCTATAAGAATACCGGTATGGTGCCGAGCAAGTCCACCTCCGAGACGCTGGGCGGCAACTGCGACGGTTTCGGGTTCCATGCCTCGCGCGAGGCGGACTCCTGCAATGTGTTCCGCGGCTGCCGTGCGTGGTGGAACAGCGACGATGGTTTCGACTGCATCAACTCCAAGACGGCGGTGGTGTGGGACAACTGCTGGGCGTTCTACAACGGCTACAAGCCCGGCACCAATTCGGCGGTGGGTGACGGCAACGGTTTCAAAGCCGGAGGATACGGGATGTCCACTCCGTGCACCGGTACGCCGGCGGAGGAATACGGTATTCCGGTGAATGTGGTGACACATTGTATCGCCTTTTATAACAAGTCCAACGGTTTTTACGCCAACCACCACTTGGGCGGTTGCCTCTGGCTGAACAACACCGCTATGTGGAACTGGAAGAACTTCGACATGGTCAACCGACAAGATGCCAACCAAACAGGTACAGCCGTTGATGTGAGTGGTTACGGACATATCCTGCGCCGCAATGTGTCCTATGCCCCGATGGACGGATCGAACAAGGAACTCCGGCACTTCACGGACATCGACAGTGTGCGTTGTACGTTGGATGGCAATGTGATAGCCGAGGCAGCGGATTTCCTCAACGCCACACGCCTCAGTTATACCAAACTGGCGCAGATTGCCCTATGTAACCCGCGTGAAGCGGACGGCAGCCTACCGTACCTGAGCTTCCTGCGCGTCGCGGCATCCTCGTCGCTCTATGAGGCGAACCAAGGGGCTATCTTTGAGGACATGGATTTTATCTATGGCAACACGGAGGACGACGAGGACGATGATGAAGGGGATATAGGCTGTGCCGTGGAAGAACTGCAATACACACGGGCTGACGGACAGTGGTACACGATTATTGGCAATGCAATATCCCGTCCACAGGCAGGAGGAATCTATATCCGGAGGGGAGTAAAAGTGTTCGTTTGTCCGTAAGTGTACAAAATTACACCTTATTTGTATAAATACGTACACATATACACGCAAGAATGTACTACTTTTGCAGCAGATTTTGAATCTGATACAGCAAATCAACCAACTAAAATAACATTTGCAACATGAAAAAAGTTCTTCTCGCCATCGGCGCAATAGTTGCAGCCATGGCAATCCAAGCCCAAACAGTGAAGACGGATGTCAACTTCTTCAAAACTGCCGTACAGACGCTGGAAGAGCGTGCTACCAAGACGTTCACTACCGATGATTTCGCCAAGGACGCTCCGAAGCACTCTACCAAAGACGGCGGCAAGCAGTTCTATCAGTTGACTGCTATGGAAGTGCCGGCTAATCTGTATTTCTGGCCGAACAAAGAGATCGCGCTGCATAAGACCTATGCGCCGGACAAGAATCTCTATAACCTCGGTCTGCGTTTCGTCCGTAATGATGCGGACAACATGATTCTCCTGACCGATCTGGAGGCAGGTGATGTAATCACTATCTGCGCCAGCGTGGAGCCGCAGTTGTACAGCAAGACCACTTGCTGCAAACTGGACAGCAAAAGCGAGGTGGACAGCGAGGATTTCGTCTATGGCAACAAACACCGTGTGTTCAAGCAAAAGCAGTTCGTCTATATCGTCACCCGTGCCGGTGCGCAAGCGTTTCTGATGGACTACGGAGAGATTCTCTACAGCGTGAAGGTGGTAAAGCCGTAAAGACATTTACCATTTGGTCATGTACCATTTAATCATTTATTTGAACATTTAAACATTTAACATATAATATTATGAAAAAGATTTTTACTTTTATGGCTGCCGCACTAATGGCAGCAACGGCATTCGCTAAAACAGAAACAGTATCAAGTTTTGACTTTTTGGCATGGGCAACAGAGCATCTGGCTGAAGGTAACAACGGCCGTAAGAACCTTGTAATAGAGCA
>CAKZZM010000107.1 GCA_937885465.1 uncultured Bacteroidales bacterium | reverse complement strand
CGATGGTGAAGAAGTTGGCGGCGAAGTTTGGCTTCGACAAACCAATCGTGGTGGCTGATGCAGGGTTGCTTACAAAAGCCAATATCGCAGCATTAGAAGAACAAGGGTATGAGTACATTCTCGGTGCGAGGGTGAAGTCTGAAACGATAGAAATAAAGCAGCAGATACAAGCGATTGGATGGGAGAACGGCAAAGTGGTGGCGATAAAGAAAGATGAGCATACGCGTCTGATAGTGTCGTTTTCTGAGGGCAGGCGAAAGCACGATGAGGAGAATCGTAAGAAGGGGTTGGCTCGTTTGGAAAAGCGTTTAGGCAGTGGCAGCCTAACCAAAGAGCATATCAACAACAGAGGGTATAATAAGTACTTACAAATGGAAGGAGAAGTCAAACTTAGTATTGACTATGATAAGTTTAAGGAAGATGCCCGTTGGGATGGATTGAAAGGTTATGTGACAAACACGAAGTTGTCGAATGGCGAAGTGATAGATAATTACGGTTACTTATGGTATATTGAGCGGGCGTTTCGGATGAACAAGTATGATTTGGCGGTGCGACCGATATATCATCGTCTGATTAACCGCATTGAGGGGCATATCTGCATTTGCTTTACGGCATATACGGTGATGTTGGAGTTGGAACGGCTGTTGCGAGCAGCCCAATTGAAGATGACTGTTTATCGTGCGCAGGAAGTGACGAAGAATATGTATGCGATTACCTACGAATTGCCCAAATCGAACATCCGTGAGAGGGTGATGTTAGGTTTGGATAACGAGCAGCGGGAGCTATACGACATCATCTACCCCTCCAAACCTTGATTTGGGTGCCGCTTTGCGGAAAACAGGAAAAAGCCGCATGGGGAAACCATGCGGCGTGAAGAAGAGAGAGAAATAGTTATTTTACCTCTTCAACAGGCTCAATATCCTCTATGTCTAAGACTTGGTGGAACTGGTCAGCGATGCGGTTCAGTTTCTTCTCCACTCTGTTGACAGCAGCTACTTTCACCCAGTAGCCGACACCATCCGCGATGACACCCAGACCAACGAGCCATACAATCGCCTTAGCCGAAGCAGCAGGGTTGTAGAACAGGCCATAGCAACCGGCACAGATGACAAGCACTGCTAACAGGCAGAGCACCCACCATTTATTCCAACCGAGACGCTTGTAATTGAACGAATCTACCACGAGACCGATACCCTCATATAATACCCAGAATGCGAAGATGAACGGCAATGCGCCTGCCAACGGAGCAGGGTTGACAATTAGCACGCAACCGAAAATAACCTGCATCAGCGCAGCAAGGAAAATGAGGCCGTTAAAGGGATTGATGTGACGCAGTGTTGCCCATGCACCGAACGTGCTGCAACCGGACACGATAAGCATTAGACCGAAAGCCCATGCTAACGAAACGATGGTGCTGCCCGGATAAATAATACAGAGCACACCTAATGCCACCAGCGCAATACCGCCGATGCACATCCATACTTTAGTACTTGTTTTGACCATAATTATATTTATTTTAAATTTGACTATACACTCTAACAGTGCAAAGTTATATTTTTTTTCCGAATTACCCAAATACGAACACTAAAATGGTAAAATAGTCAAACTTCAACGATATATAGAACATCCTGAATACCTGGTAACCATCCGATAAAGTACAGGTGGTATCTCTATAAAGTACAAAGTGACAAAGTACGATGTACAAAGGACGTACGAACTCCCAACAAGGAACAAAGAGCAAGGACTCTATTTCCTCCGCAAAAACTCCTCCCACCGATAACCGCTTTCTTTGGCTTCCTCTCGTGTCGCGAAATGTGCAAATGTAGGTTTATCCGGCATATCGTAGAGTAATACCAAATCCTCGTTTTCGAGTGCCTCAATATAAGAGTAGTAGGTTATAGGTTTCGTTATGCTTGTGAAGTCCGCTACGGTCAAACGACCGTAGCGATATTGGTTCGTCAGCCTGTCCGTGTCAATCGCAATATGCAAGATATATTGCAGCCGCTCGCGGCTATATCCTAATACCCGAAACCTATTCGACAGCAACGCCCAAAAGTCCCCGCTCACGTTTGGAAACGCGGCGGTTAGCGTCCTAATTGCGCTCGCTACCTCGCCCCTTTCCGCTGCGGGCTTGTTCGCGTATAGGTCAGAAGAAGTTAATTCCCGCATCTGCCGCTGCAATTCCTGCGGCAACTGCTTCGGCGTTTCTTCTGTTTCTCTCTGCCTCTCTATCAAAGTACTGATTGTTTGTATTCCTTCCATAGTTTGAATAGTTGTTTGTGTTGTTGTTTTTTCTTTTCTGCTCCCAAGTGCGAACGGCGGCTCTCCAGTCTTTCATCGGCGACTTGCCGACTACCCAGCCTTTCGACTCGTAGAAGTAATAAAACGCTTCCGCGTCTATTCCGTTCTGCCGTTCCCGGCAATACTCCCCTATCTCCTCTATCGTCGGTTTTTGAAATTTCTTTGCCGGCTGTTTTGGCTGCGCAGCCGGAGATTTTTCAACCTCTCTCGCGTGTGCGTGCGCGTTATTCTCTCTCTCTTCTTTTATTTTAATATTTTTATTTGTATTATATAAGGTGTGGGGGGTGAACGATTGTTCAGGGGTGAACGATTGTTCAGGGGTGAACGATTGTTCAGGGGTGAACAACTGTTCAGGGGTATGAGTGCGGAAAACGCTCCTTTTACCTGCAACATATTCCACGGTCACATATCCGTCTTGTTGCAGTTCGAAGAGCATTTTCTGCACAAACCTTGCGGTGATATTCAGCCTGTCGGCGAGGTATTGGATAGTGCAGGACGCGCCGTCTTTGTCGCCGCCAAGTTGATACAGCAGGGCATAGAGTTCTCGCTGCACGCCGCATTTAATTGAGCGCATCCAATAGTAGATTTTTATATATTGATTATTTGTTTCCATAAATGTTAGTTATTATTTGCGAACGTCTCCGAACGTTCAAATTTAGCGTTGTCAATTATGCCGAATATTATTCGGCTGTTTATCCCGCCCAACCAAAGCGTTGTCAATTCCGCCGAATACTATTCGGCATCCCGCCCAACAAAAGCGTTGTCCGTTATGCCGAATACTATTCGGCAAAACTCATCCTTTCCTACAGGGACCGGGAAACTCCAATTTCCCGCTCCTGTGGGCAAGTACTATCCGCAAGTATGCTGCATCGTCTATATCGCAATTTAATGCCTCAAGATAATTGGGAGACTCAAAGCAACTGCCACCCGCCTCACAAAGCGCAAGGCGCTCCGCATAACTTCTGCCCTCTCCGCACACAAGAAACCTCCCAACAGGAATTCCACTGCAAAGTTAATAAGGATTTTTCCGCGTTAATGTTAATCATCGTTAACATTAACGTGAAATTTCTTCACAAGTCAATATAAATCACTTGATTACAACATTCCGAAATATGTTAAAAAATTTACGCGAAACGGGTTGCCTCGCCTGGCTCGAGGCTGCGGGTATTGTACCCCTATCTTACCGACATTGGCTCGCGTGGGATGAATACTACCAAACCCTAAACAAAGGTAAACGTGACCACGCTAAAGACCTAACAATCGCTTATTTTTCAGCATATTACCGCGAATATGGGGGTATCGGAGAAAAGTCATTCGCCTGACTCACAAAGTTCGTCTTCTGCGCTATGCGTCAGCATAGCGTCAAAACTTAACGAAAAAATCTATCTCGAACACTCGAAAGTGTGGAAATCACCCAAAACAAGAGAAATGCAAACAGGCGAAGCGTTTTTGCCTTTTGATGATTGCAATTTTAATTTCTACTACCAACTTAACACCAATAAACCAAACAAAAAATAAAGAGACGGTCAACCGACCGCCTCTTTCTTTTATTACGTTGTCTATTCCGCCGAATATTATTCGGCAATTTGATACCAACTTTCAAAAAATGCACCCTAAACGTTATTATAGATTATTATACGGTCAATTAAGGATGACTTTCAAAATTTTTTCTGACCTATTGCACGGTATTTTTATTTTTTGTAACTTCGCACAAAAATTCTTTCCAACCACCTAAAAATTACCAAAATGAAAATCAAGAAATCCCTACCTAACTCAAAACTCAGTGCCACCTATCTCAAACAGGCAACCAAGTGTATCGCTTTTTTCCTTATCCTCAGCGTAGTAATCGGCATAGCCGTTGCACTCGCTGCCTGCAACGTCACACGAACCGTCACTACAACCTCACAAGTCGTACAGCGAGGAGATACTACCACTACTATCACCTCGCGAACCATTGAGGCTTACGACGCTTCCAAAAGGTATTAGCACCCCCGCCCAACCAAAGCGTTGTCCCGCCCAACCAAAGCGTTGTCCATTATGCCGAATATTATTCGGCTATCTGTAGTTTCCTGATTTTGGTTGACTACCTATGTGTCTAAACCCTACAGAAAGTT
>CAKZZM010000106.1 GCA_937885465.1 uncultured Bacteroidales bacterium | reverse complement strand
TATCGACTGCGTGGTCACGTCCCCGCCATATTACGGATTGAGGGATTATGGCTGTGATGGGCAGATAGGATTAGAGGACACTCCCGATGAGTATGTTGCAAGGCTTGTAGATGTTTTCCATGAGGTCAAACGCTGTCTAAAACCAACGGGTACAATGTGGCTTAACCTCGGTGATAGTTATAACGGTAACAAGAAAGGGAATACAGAAACAAACAAGAATAAAAGAGTAGTATCAGATAGTTTTGAAAAGAAATTATGGAGAGGTGCAAAACCGAAAGACCTGATAGGCATTCCGTGGATGGTGGCTTTTGCATTACGTGCAGACGGGTGGTATTTGCGACAAGATATTATTTTTGCCAAGCCGAACCCAATGCCTGAAAGCGTCAAAGACCGTTGCACAAAAAGTCATGAGTATATATTCCTTATGACTAAATCACCCAAGTATTATTTTGACTATGAGGCTATACAAGAGCCTGCCGTAATGCAGGATTTGAAGAGTGCGCCAAAGTTTGGAGGAAACAAATATGGTGATAATGAAGACCGACATTTTGCCACATATAGTGGGAACGAATATCACCCTAAACATAAGAACCTTGCCGAAAAAGGGCAGCGGCCGAATACCATTCATATCCACAGAGCCGAAGGGTTTGCAGAAGAATACTTCACCGTCCGTAATAAGCGCGATGTATGGATGATAACTCCCAAACCGTCCAAAGAAGAGCATTATGCGATGTACCCTGAAGAGTTAGTCAAGTATTGTGTGTTGGCGGGGTGTCCTGAAAACGGAGTTGTATGTGACCCGTTTATGGGTAGTGGTACGACCGCAGCGGTAGCGAAAAAATTTGACAGGCATTATGTTGGTATGGAGTTAAGCCCGAAGTTTCACAAGATAGCCATGCGCAGAGTAAGTGACATATTGAGTTTTGCAGATTAGCATGAGAGCAACACTACAACAGAAGATTAACAATTCCATTGCTTTGCTTCGCAAGGCAGAGGCATTAGCACTGAAGTATGACCCACAAGACGGGTTCTATTTAGCGTTTAGCGGAGGTAAAGATAGTCAAGCCCTCTATCACATTGCAAAGTTAGCAGGTGTTCGCTTTATGGCGCACATGAACGCGACAAGCATTGACCCTGCGGAGGTAGTAAGGTTTGTGCGCTCACAGTATCCTGATGTAGAGATAATAGCCCCCAAACAGAGCATATATAGTCTTGCCGTACAAAAAGGCATACTTCCGACACAAAACATACGGTGGTGTTGCGCAGAACTGAAAGAAACGGCAGGTGCGGGCAAGGTCACATTGTTAGGCATACGTCATGAAGAGAGTACTAAACGCTCCAAACGAAAAGAGGTTGAGGTTTCTTCTCATAAGTTCAAGGGCGATATGGAACAATTTGAGGAATGGCAGAAAGAGCAGACAGCGAAGATAATCAAGAAAGTGGCGAAGAAATTGCCAAAGAATACTAATTTTGACGAGTTCAGCATAAATCAGGAAAGCACTATAAAGTGTGTAAATGGCAAAGACAGCATCTTAATTAGTCCTATTATAGAATGGACAGCACGTGACGTATGGGAATTTTTGAATGAAGTTGTATCAGTTCCTCATTGCTCGCTTTACGACAATGGGCATCACCGTATAGGTTGTATTTTATGTCCTATGTGCAGCATGAAAGAAAAAAGGAGAGATATAAAAGAACATCCTCATGTCGTTCACAAATGGAAACAAGCCATTCGAGATATGCGCCGTAGGGGGGGGCAGACGGACGAACAGATACTATTTTACAGCCAATTCGAGGGGCTTATATTAAATCGCAGAGAAAGGAAGATTGGGGTGTTTTCTGAAAGCCCCGCTTGCAATACAGCGGGGATAACAGAGCAAGAAGAAAACGAGATAATAGAAAATATCTTTGACTGGTGGATAAGCGGTAAGAGTTATGAAAAATGGTATGCAGATAAGTTTTTGCAGCAGAAAATAATTTTTGAATGAAACGATTTAATAGACCGATTTATAACTTTAAGACAAAGGAATGACAAACGGCAAGTTCAATATAGGAGATAGGGTACGTATTAAGGACGATTTGGACTCGTTATACCCGCACTCCGCTTGGTATCGCAAGCAGATGTCTCTCAATACTGGTATAGTGGTAGATGTAACAGATAAACACTATATGGTGGCTATCGGTACTGCTACTTATGAGTGCCACGAGTTAGAGTTAGCGGAAAAGGAGATGCCAAGCAAAAAGGTATATACACACCATGAGTTATGCCTGCTTGCTGCTGAATGGCTTTTCAAAAAAGGAAGCAAAGGTTCTTGGCATCGTTGTCAATATGTTGCGGTTGAGGTGAACACAGTCAGTAGTATTATTTGCGATGTATTAGGTTGGGGCGGAACCAACGGAGTACAAATTGAGTGCAAGGTATCGCGTTCTGATTTTCTTGCCGACAGGAGAAAACCACACAGACAAAACCCGTCCATAGATATGGGCGCATACAGATATTATTGTTGTCCGCAAGGTATCATCAAACCAAAAGACATCCCCGCACACTGGGGGCTGCTCTATGAGGTAAACGGCGAGATAAGATTGATAGTAGAGGCACAAGAAATAGAGGGAGTACATTGCTCTGAATTAACTATTGTCAGTTCAGTAATGCGTAGAGAGGGCATCAGACCGCAGATTTTTGAGTATCGAGGGCAAAACACAACTATTAAACACAAATAGAAATATGATGATTTCTCACATTGAAACTATCAAATGCCCTAATTGCGGCAGTATTGAAAACGCACAAGTGGAACATACCCAACCTTTCTATAATTACACACATCAATGTAGCAAGTGCGGTTACATTATTACAGAAAGCGAGTGGGAAAAAATAAGGGAACAAATATGAACACACAAAAAGCATTAGAATGGCTCGCCAATGGTGAGGTAGGCATCTCTTCAAAAACAATGTGTTTTGCCTTGCTCGGAATAAGGTATGACACGGCGGATATGCCGTATGACGCAGACGACTTGCGAAGATGTTTGTTATTTTGCGACTATGCGGAAGTTACCGATGATGACCTCAAAAAGATATGCAATGTTCATATATGGTGGCAGTACATATATAATGAGTGGGCGCACTTGTTATTTTTCTATGAAGAGGGAGATTTTATGAGCGTCTATCGGCTTCTTGACAGCGTGAGTGAAAGAGTAAGAGCAGGCATATCTGAAGAAAGGAGAAAACAACTATGACACGAGAACAAGAAGCATATAATGTAAGTACATGGAAAGGTATTTATAAATCGAACAATCAGAAAAAGAGTTTTTCTGAAGGTTTTGTGGCAGGTGCAGAGTGGGCTGACCAACACCCCAAATCCTCGTGGATAAGCGTGGAAGAGAGGCTGCCGGACGAGGGGCTTGTGATTGCGCGATATAACGCAGGATTAGCGTTTAGTTATTATATGTTGAGCAAATGGATAGTACAATGTGCGGCAATAGGTCGTCCTCGAATCTATGAAACGCCTACCCACTGGATGCCGATACCCGAATTACCGAAAGGATGTGAGCAATGAAAAAGTTATAGAGATATTTACCTAAAGCAAAGGGAGACAACAATGAACAAAAATCGCAAACTCCGACTTATAGACCGCTTGCTGTATTACGCATTTATATGGGTCTTTTGCTTCTTCGGCAAGCATATAGGGAGAGTCTATGTCTATCAATCGCGACCTCGTAAAAATGTTCGTTCATATAAGTGTGGTAGAGGGTGGAAATATCAAAAAAGAAGATATGGCGGTGTGCGTCATGGAAAACAAGTGTATTGTCGGTTTTGCGGTAGAGTATTAGAACCATATCACAATGACCCATTAGCAAAAGAGATACTCAACGAAACTAATTAGGGCGTATCAGATATTAGTAAAAACTCCGCTTACATAAACGCCCGTGTAAGAGATGTGTGTAACAACTAAAAATTTACGATTATGATTTTTTATGAAATCAAAGCAAACTATCAGCGTCAGACTGGCGAAGATAATCCGGGTAGCGTGAGTGAGACCTACTTGGTAGAGGGAATAACACCGAGCGATGTAGAGAAGCGTCTCTTGGACGAAATCAAGCCGCTCATCTTTGGAGATTTTGAAGTGCCGGGCATACGCAAGCGCAATTTCTTCGACATCTATCCCGCAGAAAGCGGAGCAGACCACTGGTATGAAGGCAAAGTCGAAATGATAACCATTGAAGAAAATGGAGCAGAAAAACGCCGTGCTGTGAATATCCTTGTACAGGCTGACTCCGTGGATGCAGCCGTATCATCACTCAAAAAGAACCTTGGCAACTATGACAGCGAGATTATCGGAGTGAAGAAATCTGCTATCATTGACATCTTACGCGCAACGGAGGACTGATATAGACAGTGACCGCAAGATTATGTTTAAGTGGCAGATAAAAGCCGCAATCAACTGTAAAACAAAAAGCACTCAACCAATAGGCTGGGTGCTTTTTTATAATACAATTCTATAACCCTCGCATGATTGTATTATTTCTTTTTCTTCCCTTTTTCTTCCTCTTCGTATGTGAATAGGTCGAATATGGTTATTCCGAGTACATCTGCAATTTGGCACATACGCTCATAGGACGGGTTGCCATGACGCAACATCACGGAGAGAGCCACATTGGTAATGCCAATGCGCTGCGCAACTTCGCGTTTCTGAAATCCACTCCTTGCTATAGCACCCTC
This sequence comes from uncultured Bacteroidales bacterium, assembly GCA_937885465.1. Lineage (GTDB taxonomy): Bacteria > Bacteroidota > Bacteroidia > Bacteroidales > Paludibacteraceae > Colicola. The sequence continues at coordinate 586 of CAKZZM010000106.1, read as the reverse complement.
AATGTCAAGAACCAACCGCCCCTTGTCTTCGGGAGCAGGCGGCGGTACAACAATGCCGTTTTTTGTGATAGGCTCGTCATCAAAGAACTCGCTTATAGAACAGCCCAACACGTCCGCTATTTTGCGGAGAGTAGCGACCTGCATACTATTTGTTTCGCGACTCTTGGCAATCATAACATCAAGCGTTTTTTCATGCTTGCCTAACAGTTTGCTCACCTCTTTGACTGTGAACCCGTATTTATGAATTATGCCTACTACATTCATATAATTAGTAATTAAAACACGCTGCAAAGGTACAAAAAATAAAGCAAACAGCAAAAAAAACAATATAAAAATATAACCTTATCGGGCATTCGCATATATTATTATTTATACAGAATATCGAACTAATTAGAAAAATTCATTTTTTTTGATTTTTTTCTTGTTTATACATAACTTATTTATAGCAATTTACGAACAAAGTTAAAATTTTTCTATAAAAAAGTTATCTAAAAATTTGCACGTTTCAAAAATTAGTATTACCTTTGCAGTGTGAAATTAAAACATCGCTTTAATTTTATATAATAATGTACAATGTTTAACTTAT
>CAKZZM010000105.1 GCA_937885465.1 uncultured Bacteroidales bacterium | reverse complement strand
ATCTCCTCAAGAAAAATTCCGAAATCCATATAAAGTAATTTTTAGAAGTACCCTAAGGCTTTATGATTATGGTTAAGCGCGTATTATTTTTTATCATGCCGCTTTTGGTGATGGCAAGTTGCGGTCGCCAACCGCTGCGTGTCCTGAAGGTTGATACTGCCTTATTGTCAGTTGACTCAACCTTGGATAATGTTCAAGACTCTGCATATATTGCATATCTTGAGCCTATACGCGAGGAGATGGAGTCGCAGCTGAGTGTAGTGCTCGGTGTTGCTCCTGAGGCACTTGGCGTTTATCAGCCCGAGTCGCCGATGCTCAACTGGTCGAGCGATGCCTTGCACGCCATGGCGGAGAAGGTTACGGGGGAGAGAGTGGATGTGGCTGTTGTTAATAGGGGCGGTTTGCGCTGCGAATGGCAGGCAGGCAATATAACTCGCCGCAGCGTGTATGAACTGATGCCGTTCGACAACGAACTTGTTATACTTACTCTGACGGGGGAAGATATGCTTTTGCTTGCAAAGAACTGTGTGGAGCAAGGTGGGCAAGGTGTGTCAGCCACAATGAGAGTGAGAGGGAAGAACGGACAGGCGGTTTCGGTAACCCTCAACGGGAAAGAGATAGTGAAAGAGGCGTATTATTATGTTGCCACGAGCGATTATCTCTCCGGCGGCGCTGATGGTCTGACTGCTCTGACGCACTTCGTCGACAGGAAGATGACTGGGAAGAAAATAAGAGACTTATATATGGATTATGTGCAGCAGCAAGGTGTTGTAACTGCTAAGATAGACGGGCGAATGGCGGTGGATTAGCAGTAGGGTAGCGGGAGTCGGTGGAAAAGAACGAATGATTAGTCGGAATGTGCTGAATTAATAATAGCATAAACATAAAATAAACGAACAGATCAAATAACTATAAGTAAGAAAATGAACGAATTTATCAATTATGCCGTAAATCATCTCGGCATGAACTCGATGCATGTAGAGAATGTGATGCAAGCATCATACGGAAATATACGGATGGATGGCGGTTATATATCTCCGTCGATACTTGAGGAGCGCCAACTTAATGTAACTCAGATGGATGTATTCTCTCGTCTTATGATGGACCGCATCATCTTCCTCGGTACAGAGGTCAATGATTATACAGCCAATGTTATTATGGCTCAGCTGTTGTTCCTTGATTCGGCTGACAACGAGAAGGATATCAGCATTTATTTGAACACTCCGGGCGGGTCGGTGTATGCCGGTTTGGGTATATATGACACGATGCAGTTTGTGCATGCCGATGTGGCGACTATATGCACGGGTATGGCTGCTTCAATGGGGGCTGTGTTGCTTGTGGCAGGAAAAGAGGGGAAGCGTGCTGCTTTGCCTCATTCGCGGATAATGATTCACCAGCCGATGGGCGGTGCGCAGGGGCAGGCAAGTGACATGGAGATAACCGTAAATGAGATAAAGAAACTCAAAAACGAACTATATCAGATTATTGCTGACCACTCTCATAATCCTATTGAGCGAATAGCGGCAGATTCAGATCGCGACCATTGGATGACTGCTGTCGAGGCGAAGGAATACGGAATGATTGACACTGTCTATACTAAGCGATGAAAAAAGGTCAGCCCGTATGTAGTTTTTGCGGTCGTTCGAACGATTATCTCGTTCATGGCAGCGGTGATGCTTTTATCTGTCCGGACTGTTCGGCGGCCGTCAGTGCGATGGTTCGCGATGCCGTGCAGAGGAAGGTGCCGAAGACCGACCTTAAGTCCGTTCCTAAACCCCATGAGATAAAGGCTTTTCTTGACCTTTATGTGATAGGGCAGGAAGAGGCGAAGAGATATCTGTCGGTTGCCGTATATAACCATTATAAGCGCTTGGTGGCGAAAGATACGGCCGGCAAGGACGAGACGGAGATTGAGAAGTCGAACATCATTCTTGTCGGGCAAACAGGCACCGGTAAGACTCTTCTTGCTCGCACTATTGCGAAGATGTTGTCGGTGCCCTTCACCATAGTTGATGCCACGGTGTTAACCGAGGCCGGTTATGTGGGCGAGGATGTGGAGACAACCTTAACCCGCCTTTTGCAGGAGTGCAACTATGATGTGCGCAAGGCGGAGAGGGGTATCGTCTTTATTGACGAGATTGACAAGATAGCGCGAAAGAGTGATAACCCGTCTATTACGCGTGATGTGAGCGGTGAGGGCGTTCAGCAGGCTCTTCTGAAACTGCTTGAGGGTAGTGATGTCAATGTGCCGCCAATGGGCGGGCGTAAACACCCTGAGCAGGAGTACATAAAGGTGAACACGGAGAATATCCTCTTTATCTGCGGAGGTGCCTTTGACGGGATAGAGAAGCATATAGCCAATAGGCTGAATACGCAAACCGTCGGGTTTGCAGCGCAACAGCAGGCAACGAAGATTGACCGCGGTAATCTCTTGCAGTATATAGCTCCGCAAGACCTTAAGACTTTTGGTCTGATACCTGAGATTGTAGGTCGTTTGCCTATACTTACCTATCTTGAGCCGCTCGACAGGGTTGCCCTAAGGCGTATCCTCACCGAACCGAAGAATGCCCTCGTCAAGCAATATACCCGTCTGCTGCAGATGGACGGTGTGAAGCTGATTTTTGACGATGAGGCTCTCGATTATATGGTTGATGTGGCGATGCAGTATAAATTAGGAGCACGAGGCCTGAGAGGACTATGCGAATCGATAATGGTGGATGTGATGTTCGATGCTCCGTCTTCGGGTAAACAGGAGCTGCATATAACCCGCGATTTCGCAAAGAAGCAGATCGATAAGGCTGATACTCTGAAGATAGAAAACAGGTAAGACGATGCAGCGGGCAGAGGCGGTAATATTGTTGATGGGTTTGCTGGTGTTGTCTGCGCCTTCTTGCAAGAAGCGTTATGTGCCAAAGCCTTACGGCTATTATCGAATAGAGTTGCCCGAGCATAGTTATCAGGCTGTTACACCGAATGGAGCAGCAGTGTCGTTTGAGATGTCGGAGGCAGCGGTATTAGATTACAAAGTAGGCGATATGGCGGTTAGCAGCGAAGCGGGAAAAGGTTGGTTTGATGTTGTCTATCCGTCGCTTAATGTGGCAATACATTGCAGTTATAAGCCCGTTAGCGGTAATCTTAGGCAACTAAGCGATGATGCGCAGGAGTTTGTGTTCAAGCATGCGGGGAAGGCATCTGCCATACCTGAGCAAGGGTATGAGGACGAAGATAACAGATTGTACGGGGTGTATTATGAGTTAAGGGGGAACACGGCATCGCCTTGTCAGTTTTACTTGACCGATAGCGTCAGTCATTTCTTCCGCGGCTCTGTTTATTTCAATTGCATCCCGAATCAAGATTCGTTAGCCCCCGTTGTTACCTATTTGGAGGAAGACATAAAGCATATAATGGAGACTACCAGATGGAGATGAACGACGAATATTTTATGCGTCTTGCGCTTTATGAGGCAGCAGAGGCATTGGCAAAGGATGAGGTGCCGATAGGTTGCGTCGTTGTAGGTGCGGGGCGGATAATAGGCAGGGGACATAACCTTGTTGAGACGCTGCAAGATGTAACGGCGCATGCCGAGATGCAGGCACTGACGGCTGCCGCTTCGCAGGTGGGGGGCAAATATCTGCAAGAGGCAACATTATATGTTACCGTTGAGCCGTGTGTGATGTGTGCCGGTGCAATAGGTTGGGCGCAAGTGAAAAGAGTCGTTTTCGGTGCGGCAGACGAGAAGAGAGGGTTCCTGAAATTTGCGCCGCAGGCATTGCACTCGAAGTGCGAAGTACAGGGAGGGGTGTTAGAAGAAGAGTGCAAGAGGTTGATGCAGGATTTTTTTAGAAGAAAGAGATAATAACAATTAACAAGGATAAATGAAAAAGCGAATAGCAATAGTAGCAGGCGGGGATTCGTCGGAGTATGAGGTGTCGCTCAGAAGTGCCGACGGGATATACGGTTTTCTTGATAAATCGGTGTACGAACCGGTTATTGTATGCCTTCATCATGGTGACTGGAAAGCTCAGTTGGCGGATGGTGAGTGGGTCGTGATTGACAGAAACGATTTTTCCTATATTGATAAAGGCGAGAAAAGAGTATTTGACTACGCATATATTACTATCCACGGTACGCCCGGTGAGAATGGCGTTTTGCAGGGCTATTTCGACCTTATAGGTCTGCCTTATTCCTGCTGTGGAGTGCTGGCTGCCGCCATGACTTTCAATAAGTATGTCTGCAATCATTATGCAAGTGGCTTCGGTGTCAATATTGCCCCGTCTGTTTTGCTGCGCAAAGGTGATAGTATCAGTGATGATGAGGTTATTGAAAAGATAGGCTTGCCGTGCTTTATCAAGAGCAATGTCGGCGGTAGCAGTTTCGGCTGTACAAAGGTAAAGACGGCGGCTGCTATTCAGCCTGCTATTGCCGCTGCTTTTAATGAGGGGGATGAGGTTATTATTGAGGCATTTATGAAAGGCATAGAGGTAACGTGCGGAATGTATAGGACAAAGAATAATACCGTTGTGTTTCCTATCACTGAGGTGGTTACGAAGAACGAGTTTTTCGATTATGATGCCAAGTACAAAGGTCAGGTTGACGAGATAACGCCTGCTCGCATATCAGACAATTTGCGTGATGCAGTTCAGGCGCAGACAAAAAGAATATACTCTATTCTCGGTTGCAGAGGTATTATTCGCGTGGATTATATCCTCGTTCCGACAATAGAGAACGACAGTGAAGAGAAGCATATTGTGGACGGGCATAAGATTATGCTACTCGAAGTTAATACCACGCCCGGAATGACAGCAACCTCGTTTATACCTCAGCAGGTTCGTGCTGCGGGACTTGAGATGGGGGATGTCCTTCGCGATATTATTGAGAATTAGTTGAAATGGCGGATTTCGAACATATATTGCAGTTGCTTGATTGGCACCGTGAGCCGAAAGGGTTGTATGAGCCGATAGGTTATACTCTTGCTGAGGGCGGTAAGCGTTTGCGTCCCCGTTTGGCACTTATGTCAGCCGCTATGTACGGGGCGGAAGAACAAGCGGTGCCGGTGGCGCTGGCGTTGGAGATTTTTCATAATTTCACGCTGCTGCATGATGACTTGATGGATAAGGCTCCCACGCGTCGTGGCAGACCGACCGTCTATCTTAGGTGGAACGAGAACACTGCCATTCTCTCAGGGGATCAGATGCTTATAGAGGCGTATAAGCAGTTAGAGAAGTTACCTGACTACTTACTTGCTAAGGTGCTGCATATCTTCAGCACTATGGCAACGGAGATATGCGAAGGTCAGCAGCGAGATATGGACTTTGAGGATATGGAAGAGGTGAGTGCAGATGATTATATGCTGATGATTAAGCAGAAAACATCGGTTTTGCTCGGTGCTGCATTAGAGATGGGGGCATTGGTTGGCGGTGCCACGGAAAAAGACCGGCATCTGCTCCGTCAGGCAGGTGTGGAACTCGGACTCGCTTTTCAGATACAGGATGATATACTCGACACCTATGGCGATCCTAACACTTTCGGAAAAGCAATAGGAGGAGATATATTGCAAAATAAGAAGACCTTATTGCTGATTACGGCTCAGCGGCAGGCAAACGATGAGCAGCGAACGACTCTTGATAAATGGTTACATGCCGATAATTTTGTACAGGAGGATAAGATTAATGCAGTAAGGGAGATATATAATCAAACAGGGGCGCGGGAGATATGCGAAAGGTGTATGGCAGACCGCACGGACAATGCCATTCGCTTGCTAAAAGAGGTGTCCGCTGATACTAACGCCCTTCAAACACTTGCAACTACAATGCTTTGCAGAAAATCATAATATTTAATCAGTTATGCCATATCGTCGTCTTCCCCATACCGATCAGACCCGTTTGTATGCACTCAGGAACGCAGTGCAAAGGGCATCGGAAGCAGATTTTAACGATCGCGTGCTTTCATATAGCACTATTAATGAAGCGCAGCGGTTCTTGCTCGTTTTTGAGAATCAAGTGCAGCTGTATCATACTAATTTTGAGACCAAAGTAAATGCCAACAAGCAGTACAGGCATGTGGTCGGCAATGTGAGGATGTATATCTCCCATTTTATACAGGTTCTCAATCTTGCCGTGATACGCGGGGAGATAAAAAAGGAGTATAAGGAGTTGTACAAACTTGATCCGGAAGTATCATATCTGCCGGATTTGTCGTCGGAAGAGGATTTGCTTGAGTGGGGACAGAATATCATTGATGGCGAGACGGAGAGGCAGCGTTTGGGCGGTTTTCCTATCTATAACCCGTCAATCAACAAGGTGAAGGTGTACTACGATATCTTCAAGGAGCATCACACCAATCAGGAGATGCACCGCCGGACTACAGAGCGTGTGACAGAGGATATGAACGAGTTACGCCGGCAGGCTGATGCTCTAATCTTCGATATATGGAATCAAGTGGAGGCTAAGTTTCAAGACCGATTACCATACGACAGGTTGCGTAGTTGCCAGAGTTACGGACTTATCTATTATTATCGTAGCGGTGAGGAAAAACTGACGCCGGAGACGGATAGGAAAATCAAGCAGATGCAGGCGCAGCAGCCGGAGTTCGGTTTTCAGACTCCCTTTGAGTAGCAGATGGAGTTTTTTAGTTAGAACATAGATTTAGAGAATATAAACATTATGCTTTTTCAATCACAGATAACTGCTTTAAAGCATTGGTCTCCTGCTTGGCAGCGGAAGAAGATTAAGGAGAATATTCGTGCTATATTAACGCAGAAGCGTCGTATCTTGACGAAGGAACAGGTGGCGGAGTATTCCGCTGCTATACGCGAGCGATTAGAGGGTATGCCCGAGTGGCAGAATGCGCAAACGGTGTTGCTGTATTATCCTATTCACGGTGAGGTTGATACGCGTCCGTTGCTTGAGGCGTGGAAGAATGAGAAGACGATGTTGCTGCCTATTGCACATCGCAGCACGCTTGAGATGCGTAAGTATATTGACCACGATAACCTGCGAGCAGGCAGATTTCGTATTCCTGAGCCGCAAGGCGAGGCATATATCGGTAAGGTTGACCTTATTATCGTGCCGGGAGTGGCATTTGACAGGAAAAGAAATCGCTTAGGCAGAGGCGGAGGATATTATGATAGATTCTTAAAGAGATATACGAATATCCCGCATGTGGCAGTGGCATACGATTTTCAGATTATAAAAGAGATACCCACTACAATTTTTGACCGCAAAGTAACTCATATCGTAACCCCGACAGAGATTATCAAATGAAAAAGATTCAGTCTGTTCTGTTGATTATTATCGGTTGTTTGGCGTTGGTGGCATGTAACAACTCATCAACGACCACTACCACAACATATTCGGAGGCTTTGGTGACATCGCTTACGTTTGCTGCCAATGATAGTTTTCCGGGACTCAAACAAGCCTCGTTTACTATTATTACTGCCACTGATACGGGATATATATTCAATAGAGACTCGCTGCTATTCGGAACGGTGTTAGACTCGGTTATTCCTCGTTTCACGTTCAATCATACTCCGGCATATTCGATGTTATGCTGTGGGAGTGATACTATAGTGTATAGCGGTTCTGATACCGTCAATATGAGTGTGAAGCCCTGCCGCCTATATGTGATGGCAAGCGATAGGGAAAACTTCAAATGGTACGATATTGATATTTCAGTTCACGCTGTTGACCCCGACCTTTATATTTGGGAACAACTGACACCTGCGGTTTATTTTGCAGACGGAGGGGAGAATAAGGCGTTCTTGCTTGATGGCACTTTTTATCTGTTTACCAACGATGGCTTTCGCGTGTTGCTCTACACCTCGGACGATGGCGTAATATGGTCAGACGAGATGGTGGTTACGGGGTTGCCGACAGACTGCTCTGTAAGGCATATTACTCTTGCCAACGGCATCTTTTATTATGGAAAGGAAGCAAGCCTTTATTACTCGGCAAATGGCATAGATTGGGGTGCAGACGACTATTCTTCCGAAGATTTTGAGATAGTAAATACTCTCTGTGAGTATAACGATTCGCTTTGGTGTATAGTGAAGGACAATAGTACCGATGCCTTGCTGTTCGCCACCTGTGCAGCAGGTGAACCGCTTGTGCCTTTTAGCGAGGCGTATGTGCTGCCGGACGACTTCCCCGTAAGCGACTTCTGTGCGGTTACATTTGCTTCTAAATCACTGCGGCCAAGATTGATGGTGATAGGCGGGTATGACAGGTATGGGAATATTCTTAATACTCGCTGGAATGTGGAGTTTCTTCCGAACAGAGGCTATACAGTAGCGAATTTCTCTATTGAGCAGCCTGATTTTACAGAGCTGTCAGGTGTTAGTGTGGTATATTATAACCATGAGTTACACCTGTTCGGCGGAAGCAATAAGAACAATGAGATAGCAGAGAACACTCAATTAGTGTCGATTGACGAGGGGCTGCATTGGACTATACCCGATTCTTCTAAGAATTTGCTGCCTCAGGAGTATATGCCGAGGCAGAAGGCAACAGTATTAACGGATGAGGATAATTATATCTACATTATCGGAGGTAGTAGTCGTACGCAGGTCTTCTCCGATGTGTGGAGAGGCAGACTCAATTCCACTACCTTCTCCGATTACGAAAATTGGTGGTAAATAAGTTTAGAAATAATAATCTGATTATAATTCCCGATAAAATGTATCGCATCAAGTACTCTTCAAATACCGTTCAGAAGGCAATTAATGATATCGCCGAGAAGGTTCACATAACAGATAATTCCTATTTGCTCATATTGATGAACGGAGGTATGTGGTTCGCTCATGAACTGATACGCCGTTTCCTCACTCCTCCGCCGTTTGTTAATGTTATCAAAATATCTTCCCGCGTCGGCAAGGAGCAATCAGATTTGAAGATTGAGTACCTTCCGTTGATGAACCTTGAGGGTAAGGATGTAATAGTGGTGGATGATATTTGCGATTCGGGCATAACGCTTAATGCCATTTCCGATTGGCTTGCAGAGCAACATTCAGCCTCACAAACTTTTGTAACGCTAATTAAGCGTAAGGGCGGTCACCTTCGTGAAGATATAAATCTCGTAACGGGTATTGTTGACGATAGTGGCGACTTCTTCGTCGGTTGCGGTATGGATAACAACGGTAAGGACAGGTATCTGCCGTATCTTGGAGTTATTGACTGTTAAATTTAACGGAAGAGACGGTGTTTTCCACCGTCTCTCATTGTAATGTAACCGTCTCTCATTGTAAGCGCAAAGCAGTCTAACGACCGATTTGGGATTAATATGCTATGGCGAAGACTACTCTTCCGGCGGAGGGCTTGCCTGTAACCATACATTTGCCTTCTTCTCCGTCTCTTTCTAACGGTATGCAGCGTATGGTGGCTTTTGTCTCTTCTTTTATTCTCTCTTCTGTTTCGGGTGTGCCGTCCCAGTGGCAGAGAAGAAATCCGCCCTTCTTAATCTCCTCTTTGAACTCTTCGTATGAGTCGCATTTGCGGGTATTGCCAATGCGGAAATCAAGTGCTTTCTTATAGATATTGCTTTGTATCTGTTCGAGCAGTGCGGTTATATGTTCTACTATTCCGTCCAAAGGCAGTGTCTCTTTGGTGAGTGTATCGCGTCGTGCCACCTCGATAGTGCCGGCTTCTATATCTCTTGCGCCAATGGCGAGGCGAACGGGCACGCCGCGCATCTCATATTCGGCGAACTTAAATCCCGGGGTCATATTATCGGCAGTGTCAATCTTAACGCGAACACCCTGCGTCTTGAGCCGGTCGGCTATAGGGTTGATCTTCTCAAGAATCTCTTGGAGTTGTTCTTCTTTCTTGAAGATGGGCACGATGACAACCTGAATAGGTGCCAGGTGCGGCGGAAGGACGAGACCGTTATCGTCAGAGTGGGTCATGATGAGTGCTCCCATCAAGCGGGTTGATACGCCCCAAGAGGTTGCCCATACATATTCCGGCTTGTTCTCCTTATTAAGGAACGTAACATCGAACGACTTGGCGAAATTCTGTCCGAGGAAGTGCGAGGTGCCTGCCTGCAGAGCCTTGCCGTCCTGCATCATTGCTTCGATGCAGTAGGTGTTGAGTGCGCCGGCAAAGCGTTCGTTGGGTGACTTAACACCCTTAATAACCGGTATCGCCATGATATTCTCTGCAAAGTCGGCATAGACATCGAGCATTCGGCGAGCGTAGTTTTCCGCTTCTTCTTTGGTGGCGTGAGCGGTATGACCTTCTTGCCACAAGAACTCTGCCGTACGCAGGAAAAGGCGGGTACGCATCTCCCAACGCATCACATTGCACCACTGGTTGCAGAGTATGGGCAGGTCGCGATATGAGTTGATCCAGCCTTTATATGTGGACCAAATGATAGTCTCAGAAGTAGGGCGAATAATCAACTCTTCCTCTAAGCGTGCATCGGGGTCAACCACCACGCCTTTGCCGTCGGCGGCGTTTTTCAAGCGGTGGTGTGTAACAACGGCGCACTCTTTTGCAAAACCCTCCACATGCTCCGCTTCGCGGCTGAGAAAGGATTTAGGAATAAGAAGCGGGAAATATGCATTCTGCACGCCTTGCTCTTTGAAGCGGGCATCTAAGCCTTGCTGAATGCGCTCCCATATAGCGTAGCCGTAAGGCTTGATAACCATACAACCGCGAACGGCTGATTGCTCCGCCAAGTCGGCTTTGACTACTAATTCGTTATACCACTGTGAGTAATTCTCTTGTCGAGATGTTAGTTTCTGATATGCCATTTTCTTTGATAGTTTTACTTTGTAAAAGACTTTTTGCCCTTTATTTTCTCGTTTTGCAAAGGTACTGTTTTTTGCCGACATTGAAAAGAAAAAACATATTTTTCTTGTTTACATAAAATTTAAATTGTAATTTTGTGGTTAGTAGTGTAGTACTTTTCTCGGCGAATATGCCGAGGGTTAATCAGTTTTTAATATGACAGATATCCTTAAAATCCACCCGAGCGACAATGTTGTTGTTGCTATTCAGCCTCAGGCCAAAGGCTCTATTATCAGTGTTGACGGAGTTAATATCACAGTTATTGAAGATGTTCCCGCGGGGCATAAGATTGCAATTAGAGATATAGAGGAAGGCGAGAATGTAATTAAGTACGGTTTCCCGATCGGGCATGCGAAGGAGTCGAAAAAGTCGGGCTCATGGATGAACGAGAATAATATTAAGACTAATCTTGCCGGCTTACTGTCATACGAGTATCACCCCGTAGATGTAGTGCTGAATATTCCTGACGAGCATCGTACCTTTATGGGCTATCGCCGTAAGAATGGAGATGTGGGTATTCGTAATGAGTTTTGGATTATTCCGACCGTTGGTTGCGTAAATGGTATAATAGAGAAGATTGCGGCTCGTCTTCGTGAGGAGACGGGTGGTGAGAATATCTTTGCTTTTCCGCATAACTATGGTTGTTCGCAACTCGGCGACGACCATGAGAACACCAAAAAGATCCTTCGTGATATGGTTCATCACCCCAATGCCGGAGCCGTTTTGGTTGTGGGCTTAGGTTGTGAAAACAATCAGCCTGATGTGTTTGAGCAGTTCTGCGGTGATTATAATAAAGATAGAGTACGCTTTCTCGTGTCGCAGAAAGTGCAGGGCGATGAGGTAGAGGCAGGAATGGCGATTGCCCGCGACTTATACTCAAAGATGCAGAGCGATAAGCGCGAAGAAGTGCCGGTGTCGGAGTTGCGAATAGGCCTGAAATGCGGCGGCTCGGACGGCTTCTCGGGCATAACCGCCAACCCTTTACTCGGTTGCCTGTCAGATTGGCTTGTGGCGCAAGGAGGGACAACGGTATTGACCGAAGTGCCGGAGATGTTCGGAGCAGAAACGATATTGATGAATAGGTGCGCTAATAAAGAGCTGTTTGAGCAGACCGTGTCGCTTATCAACGATTTCAAAGATTATTTCCTTTCCCATGGTGAGCCGGTAGGCGAGAACCCGTCGCCGGGTAACAAAGCAGGCGGGATAAGCACACTTGAAGATAAGGCTCTCGGTTGCACGCAGAAATGCGGGTCTTCGTTAGTAAGAGGCGTGATGCCTTACGGCGAGAGGATACAACATAAAGGATTGAACCTCTTGTCGGCACCGGGCAATGACCTCGTTGCCGCTACCGCTCTTGCATCATGCGGCTGCCATTTAGTGCTGTTTACAACAGGTCGAGGAACGCCGTTCGGTACCTATGTGCCGACAGTGAAGATAAGCACTAACAGCAATCTGTATAATAATAAGCCCTTGTGGATAGATTTCAATGCAGGTGTTATCGCCGAGGGGGAGAAGATGGAGGATGTGACGCACAGATTCATCGACTTTGTGCTCGGTATTGCCAATGGCAACCTCACTAATAATGAGAAAAACGGTTACCACGAAATAGCAATCTTCAAGACAGGTGTAACACTATAAATGCCGATTTTAATCCGGTTTCAATGCTATTTAAACGCTATTTAAACAGCATTTAAACAGCGTTTCATTAAACCAAACAACATAGCCGCACAATAAATTAGTGCGGCTATGTTGTTTTATCCCCAACCGATCGTTAGGCGATATGTTATCAGCAGATGACCTGTGATAAATTTCTTAAAGCATAAATTTCACGCCTTTTTGGATATATATTGTGGCGGGGTGGAGTGAGGATGGTGCAACCGGCACGCCAAGGATGTTGTAGATAGGTTTGGTGAGGTCGGGGGTTGCGTGCTCCGAAGTCTCGATATTCTCTACATCAACATGATCTTTCGGGTAGATATTCATCACTAATCGCTGGTTGAGGTTAGAGTAATTGTCGTTGCCTTCAGGTTGCAGTTTTGGTAGGAGGAACCATCCGTTTTGGCTGCCGTTCCACCCCCAGTTGACGTGGAAGCGTGTGCGTGTGTTGCCGGATTGCAATGTCTCGATGTAGTAGCCGTCCAGTACGAAGGCGTGTCCGCCACCGGTGCTTATACCGCCGTAGAGGATGGGCAGACCCTTGTCGAACTGTCCGCGCAGAGCGTCAGCCCAATCGTCCCAATCGGGGTCGTTGGATTCGAGATAGCGGATATCAGAGGAGTAGCCGAAGTGGTTTTTCAAGGCGGTGTAGGCATGAGAGATATAGGAACCGCTACCTGACGCATCGTAATCCATATTGACGGAGGCTCCGCAGGCGAGCATCAACTCTGCTATGGCTGCCGCCTGATTAGCGTTATAATTAGTAATACTGCCGAGGGGTGAGATAGTGTAGGTGTTAAGGATATTATTCCAGTCGAAGGGATGCGCGGTAAAGTCGTATGTGGCGGCACCGTTGGACGAGGTGTAAGTGGCAGAACCGGTACCTACAGCGGGGTATTTCCAATAAGCCATAACCTGCGCCATAGCGGTTGCGACGCAGCCTGTTAAGGAGCGTGCTCCGTTCAGCACGGGGCAGCGGTCGTTGTAGGGCGTTCCCTGGTCGAACATAATCGGACCGAGAAGCGGACCGATAGTGTCGGTTGAGGCATCACCTAACGAGACGAAGGCATCTTCGAAATTTTCTGTATCCGTAGTGTATAGTTCAAGGAACGACAACATTTCGGCAGGCATGTCAGCAAGGGAGTTAACATCATGGTCGAAGATTGCCAAAACATCCTGATTGGCGGGGTTGACGAGAACCGATGTCTCGCCTTGTTTAGCAAGTTGAAGGTGCATCGGCTGCGCCGATGCAGTTATTGCAGCAATAGTCAAAAGGATAGTATAAAAGTTACGTTTCATAAGAGATTTGGGTTAAATATGCGATATATTGCAAAGTTAATATATTTTTGGAAATTTGACAATACAATTCCTGCGGATTATATAGTTTTTAACACGGTTTGTAATGATTTTTTATGTGTCGCCGGATCTGTTAGCAGTCTCTGCGTGTGGTAAGAAATTTGCTAATACAATAGTTTTCCCCAGATTGACTTGCGTGTGAATGTGGCGGAGTAAAGTTTGATAAGATATAGTTTGCCGTGTTGCAACTGTTCTGTGGGGATGACCGGTTTGTCGGTCCCTTCCGCTACTTCGACGGAGGATATTATGCTGCCGTCTGAGGCGAATACGGATAGCGTTGCTTGTTCGGATGTCTGTCCGTTTAATAGTAGGGCATACGAGCCGTTATCGAGCAGGATAATCGGTACTTGTCCGCCAAAGAGTGATGATTGTGTTCGGGCGGTAACCCAACGCGCGGCGGTGGTGTTCTCTCTGCAACTCTTCTGTTCTGCTGCCTGCACTGACACGGCATAGACACTGCCGCTTTTGAGGTTAGAGAAGATGGCTGCTTTCGTCGGGGCGTAGGTCTCGCGGGTATATATAAGGTTGTAAGCAGTATCCTGACCTGAGATGGTCTGTTCGTACAAATTAACTTTGTAGTACTCCGCATCTTCCACCTCGTTCCACGTAGCGCGGAAAGAGGTTTCCGTTATATTATCAACGCTGATGGTATCAACGGGTGTTATATAGACGGGGCGCGGTGCAAGACCTAAGAGCGGCAGTCCGGCATAGACGGAACTATCGGCAGAGAACACCGAGAGAGCACCTGTTTCAGGCGTGCATCGTTGGCGAGCAGGGTTGTAGCGGAGGAAGATGATTCTGCTGTACGCTTCGTCAAGCGAAACGGAGTCTCTTACGGAGGAAGATGCCGAATGCCAGGTGGTGCTGTCCAAAGAGAATTGAAATCTACCCGAGACACTGTATGTTACCGAAGGTGTAGTAAAGCCGTTAATGCTTATTACGGCTTTTGCGGTAGAATATTCAACTGCCCGAACTTCGAAGGTGGTTTGGAGAGTATCTATCTGTTCGGGGGTGAAGACAAAACCGGCATTATCTGCGTCACCGAAGGTAAAGGATATATTGCCGTTGTTTCGCTGATAGATATTATGCAGGGCATATTGTGTGAGCGATTGTCCGCTATTGAGTTGCGGTGTCCACGATGTTACATTGGCAGTACCGGGGTAGGTGTCGGTAGCAGAAGAGGCAGAGGGGGCACTGTTATATGCCTCTACAATGTCGTAGCCGAGCGGGGTGGAGTTATTGAAGGTGTTGTTATTCCATTCTTGGTAGGAGTAAGTGATATGCGAGATGAGTAGTCCTGTGCCGGGTAGGCATGCAGAAACAGAGTCCCAACCGACTCTCTGCCTGTTTTCTATAAGGAAATATTCTGATGGTGAAGGGTTGAGCGGCTGCATGTTATGTTTAGCAGAGGCGATGAGGCAGGCTGTGTTAGATGTCTCGATAGGCTCAAGAGTGAGGTTGCCGGCAGTTGTTATTTGTTCGGGAGTGAGCCAGCCCGTTACGAACCTTTCGAAGGCAGAGTATAGTGGCGGTGTGCGTGAGGAGTTATTGTATGGTCCGGAGCACATCACATCCCAAGTCCCGACGGTGTAGGTGCTACTGCCGTCGCTTTTGTCGGTGGTGTCATAGAGGTCGGGTAAGCCTAACACATGCCCGAACTCATGGCAGTAAGTGCCGATATTAGCCATTAGCGAGCCTCTTGAACCGCGCAGTTCGGATATCATAAGGTATGACCCCATATTTACATTTCCGATGCGTGTGGAGTTCCATACCGAACTTTGGTGCGGCCAGATGCATTTCTCTCCTCCGCCTTCTGCCTCGTTATGCCCTGCCGTGATGATTGAGATATTATCGATCTGCGAGTCGTTGTTGCTGTCGTACTGACTAAAATCAACGCCACTGGCGTATGCTAATCTGACTGCCTCTTTTACTAACTCTTGTGCGTTTTTTGTGCTTGAGTTGGATGTGTTTCCGCCATAATACTCTTCGTTGTCGGATAGTTGGTATGGTCCGTAAATATCGAATTGAAGGTTGAGTTTCCCAAACGAGGAAGCCTTGTAGTAATCGGCAACAGAGCCTGTGCTACCATTATCGGAGTAGTGCTCTTCGTTGTAGAAGCGAGAGAAACATTCCGCGGGGCTGTCAATAGTGAAGGATAAATCGGAAAACTCAACGAGTATTACAGGTATGCGTATAGTGCCTGTTTTCGGAAATGATGATTGTATTGCCGTATTTGCTCTTGCTTTGCGAACGGACAGTCGTTGAGCTTTGAGTGAACGAATTTCTTCGCTGTCGGCATATCTGAAAATATTATCTTTTTGCGTTAGCACTTTGCCTTTCTCGTCTGCATACCAGTGGCAGTACTCGTCGCCGCATAGTTGTGCTCGCAGGGTAGTGCCGTCTGCCATAGTAGCAATAAAGATGTCAGGTGATGCAGGCACCGCCTTTGCGCTAATCAGCCAAGAGCACAACAATACTAATATGAATGATAATCTTTTCAAAACGTAAACGAACATTATTGTAAAAAGATACACCACCGGCGTTGACTTTGCCGGTGGTGTATGTTTTAGTGACTAAGTCAAGTTAAATTACTTTACTGCTTGTTTTGCCGTCGGGATGTTTTTCTTCATTTCCTTGTAAGCCTTAATCTGCTCAGGATTGAGCTGGCGAATAGGCATCGGGCGCAGTTGAGACTTCTTTGCTGCGGGTGCGTATGAACGAACGCCGTAGTCGAAACTATATTCATTATCGAAGTAAACTTTTTGGTCAACGAGATTGTATGTATAACCATTGTTATCTTCTTGTGCTTGGAAGTGTGCGCCAAAGGTGTAAATCTCATTGGTTATGGTATCAGCATCAAAGAGGAATTCTTTTCCTTTGATAGCGTGATAGGTAACGCCTAACATATAGCTGGATGCGGTATATGTATCATCAAATTCCATATCGCCTTCAGAAATAACGAGGTCGGGAATATATGAAGAGTAGTATCCGTCAGAGCCATAGCCTTCTTCTGTTGAGTGATATTCGTATAGTTTCAGCGTAGCACCTTTGATAAATGCTGATGCTTTTTCTAAGTCTTGCCCAATTTGAGAAGTGTTTCCTTCTACATAATAGTGCTGAACGAAGTCGTTGATGCCGGCGGTGTAACCTGCCTCATCGATAGAGTACGGGCGACCTATATTTGTTTCACCTGCGGGGAATTGGATGGTGTCGTCTGTTATTAACCATTCGCCGAGGACGAAGATAGTTCCACTACCGCCGTTAGCCCATCCGGGAGCCCAGTAGAAAGGAGCCTCGAACTCGAGGATAGCACCTTGATCGGCACCGGCAAAATACCCCTCATCGTTGATATAGAATCCTTCAGAGAAGAGGTTTACGTTGCAGAGCACTTTCTTTGCATAGTAATCTCTGTCCCAATTCTCTGAAGACAATGTATCAATTTTGTCAGAATAGGTAGTGTCGTAGTCATAAACGAATGCACCGGTGAATATGAGTGTCTCAAAATATTCTTTTACGGTAACTGCGCAAACACCTTGTATTTCGCCGCATTTGGCGGTGATATTGGCTGTACCTATGTTGATGCCGAGTACGTTACCTTTCTCATCCACAGTTGCCACTGTCGTATCAGACGAAGTCCATGTTATCGTTCCTGTTGCGCCTTCCGGCTCAAGGGTTGCGTTCAAACGCGTTGATTCGCCGACGGCAAGAGTCAGTGCAGAAGGACGAACGGTTATTGCGGTAATTGTGGTGCCTCCTTCACCTTGGTTGTTCTGCTGAGGATTGCATCCGACTAATATCAGAGATGCAACAGTTGCGCTTAGCAACATTGAAAATAAATTCTTTTTCATAACTTAAAAATTTTTAGGGTTAGGAAGGTATTTTCCTTCACTGTATTTTTATAGATTGTGTTTAATCGAGATTGGGGTTATAGTTGGTCTCGGATGCCGGTATCTGCATTGTGAATGTTGTTTCATCGCTGTAGTCCATTTCCTTGCCGGGGTTGTAGAGGTGATTAGCACCCCTGCGTATCTTCTCTTCTTCAGTGTCGGTTTTCTCGTTATATCCGCGATAGGCGTGTGAAGAGAGTCGGCGATAGGTTTGCAGGCCATATCCTTCGCCCCAGAGTTCTACTCGCCAGTTCTGAATAATCTGCTGCAGTAGCACTTTATTGTCGGAGAGCGTTGTTTTGTATGTGTCGTAGAGAGCAGATGCCGTGGCTGCCGTATCAACGCGATTATCGGTGATGGCAGTTAACATAAGTGCTGCCGAATCATATTTCTGCAAGAAGTAGGCGGCTTCTGCTGCGATGAGGTACATCAGCTCTACACGCATAAACACATTGTCGCTCAGCCACTCGCGGTCGATATCGTCGGTAGCGGTAGAGTGCGGTGATTTGGCAGAATAAAACTTCCCATCGGGGCAGAGAGTGAAAGTGGAGTTGCCTGAGCCATCATTGAACCAGCGCTTGCGGATATCCCATGAGGGGATAGCTTCATATAGGTTTTTATCAATAACCTTGGTATCGCCTGCCCATGCGTAGGAATAAGAGTGGATATCCACTTGTCCGAAGAAAGAGGCGAGTCCGCCGGTTGTTTCAGTCGTTACATCCTGTCCCCAAATCCACGATTTGCTTTCAATATTATTGAACCCTGACGATAGTGCTTCATTGTTGGTAAGAACGTTGAAGTTGTTGGAATTGATAACATCAACAGAGTAACTGAGTGCTTTTCTCATTGGCACTGCAAGCAGCGGGTCAGAGGGACCTTTGCCGAATTCCATAGCGCGGTTGAGGTAAAAATACGCGAGCAGACCTCTTGCAACATTGACATCCGCCACCAGTTTCGAACTGCCGACATAGTCTTTACCAAAGGTCTCGAAATATTCTATGGCGGTGCTAAGGTCGGTGTCGATGCGCTCATATACTTTATTAATCATCGTCAGTTCTTGCGGACCGTCATCAAGATTATCCTCGGTATATACGGGGAAAGCGGGGTAGTTTGTCAGGTTGTATCCGCCGCTGAAGATATGGTCAACAGTCGGGATAAAGAACCTGACGAGTCCTGAATAGACATATCCGCGCATTGTCAGTGCCTGTGCGTAATAGACACCGCGCAGCGAGTCTTCCGAGTTGTAGGTATAAACGACATTGCCATTTTCGTCAAGCACCTTCATTCCGTCAGTCGGGAAGCCGTTTGCAGCAACTTTATCAACTAATCCTTGTTGTTTTACGGCACGGATGACCATGTTGATATTGCGAAGCATATCGTAGTAGTAACTCCATATATATGAGCTTCTGCCGGTGCGAACTTGCTGTCTTTCATCGCTTGAGAACCAGCCGTAGGTTTCAGAGGTGAGAGCCATATCACCGCAGAGGAGGTCGCCATACATATCTATTGAGCGTTGACCGAAGGCATCGTGTGAGTCTACGCCGTACATCATTGAGTAGATACCTCTCATCGAGCCGGCGAGACCATTGCTGAGAGAGTCATACTGACTCTGCAACAGTGTACCGCCTAAGGGCTCACGGTCAAGGAAACTCTCGGAGCAGGAGGCAAAGGACAATGCAATGATTGCCGTTAAACTAAATATCTTATATGTATTTTTCATATTTATGTCTCCTTTCTTTTAGAATTGCAGTTTTATACCACCCATAATGGTTGAGAGCGGCGTGTATTGATATGTGTCAGATGCTCCCGCATAAGAGGTCATCGGGTTGTAGCCTTTGCGTGCTGTCAGTATGGCGAGATTATCTGCCGTAACATATAGCTCAAGTTGGTTCAGTTTGATCTTCTTTATCAGTTTCTTTTGGAACTTATACCCAAGACGCACATTATAGAGGGAGAGGTATGAGTTGGAAACGAGGAAGCGGTCGGAGGTGTAGTTGGCGTAGGTGTCTGTACCATTCGACAGTCTCGGGATACCGGCCTTACCCATATCTGCAATAGCCTGCTTCTGCTCTGCCGTCATCTGCGAGTTCCATGCTCCGCGCATATCGGTATGCCAGTTGATACGTCCTACCTTGTCGGAGTTCATCAGTTGTGCGTAAGAGTAGTCGATACCATAACCGCCGATACGATACGGGCACATCACCGATAGTGCTACGCCATAGACCTCGAGGTCAAAACCGATACCGCCTTCAAGAGCATATTCTGCCGATTTGCCGATGTAGTCGCTACCTGCGTAGGGGTACAAATCTGTTGTTGTTGTTTGAATATCTGCTTCGGGGTGCTCCTCTCTATAGAGGTAAACATTGCCGATGTAGTTCGTACCTTTCTCGCCTCGTGCCTGACGCTCGTTGGCACTCGTGTAACCGAATGAACCGAGGTTAGCATCGTAGTATGCCACATAAAGTGCTTTTCCTGACTCAGCATCAACACCGGCATATTGCGGGACATTGTAGTCGTAGAGCGAATGTCCTTTGACGATACCGCCGTTATAGACCATCTCGGTCTCGGTGTCGATATCAGCAGGGAGAGAAAGAACCTTATTGTGGTAGTGACCGCCGTTCAGACGAATATCCAACTTTACATTACGGGTGTCAACGGCGTGGACATTAAGCTGGAACTCAACACCGTTGTTCGACATCGAACCACCGTTCACCCAACGATAACTGTAACCTTGCGAAGATGCAGTATAACGCGGCATCAAGAGGTTATCGGTATATTTGTAGAAATAGTCAATTTCGGCAGTGAGGTATTTGGATATGTCGAACTCAACACCGAGGTCAACGACCTGCGTACGCTCCCATGTTATATCTTCTGCTGCTTTGTAAGTCCACACATAGCCCACATCACCGTCAACATACTCTATGCTATAGTGGTCTTCAAAGAGGAAGTTGCTGATACCTTGATTACCATTGGCACCCCAAGAGAGGCGCAACTTACCGTTCTTCAAGATATCTTGCCCTTGCATAAACTGCTCGTTGGTGAATTTCCAAGTAGCACCTACTGAGCCGAAGTGTCCCCATCTGTGTCCGCGTGCGAACTTCGAGGATCCGTCGGCACGATAGTTGGCAGTTATACCATAGCGTTCGTCGTACCAGTAACTGGCGTTGGCGAGGTAGCTGTCGAGTACCTGAGTGGTGGTAGAGGATGTCATATACGACATCTGCACGGCATTGCCCCATTCGAGTACCGACTCTCCCTTGAGTGCTGCGAGGTGATTCATACCACCGGCGGATGAAGAGTTAGTGAGATAGTTCGTCTCGTGAACGGCATACATATCAATAACATGGTTATCCAAAGTCTTGTTATATGATAACTGCTGACTTATCGTGTAAGCGAGGTATGAGTCGAAGCCTTTCGCTACGCGACCTATGTTTGCAGCATCGCCGTAGAAGCCGTTGGTGTATGTTGACTCGTTCACACCGAGGTACTGAACGCCGGCGTTAAGCGAGAATTTTAGACCTTCATATAGTTTAAAGTCTAACACGGCGTTGGCAACAACCTGATGTTGCGACACATAGTCTCTGTCCCAAACGAGTGAACCGGCGGGGTTGATACCTGAGCCATAGCCGCGACCTGTACCTTCATACATACCATAGTCAAACATCGGTCCGCCGGTCTTCGGGTCATAGAGGATATAACCATTACTCATTATAGTGCGGTTGAACTTACCGTTACCATAACTATATTTGCCCTCGCGGATAGTGCCTGCCCCGTTGTAGGTGCTGCCATATACAAAGACGGGGTAGATAGGCGGAATCTCGTTGACGTATGCAAAGCCGTTATTCATATTGCTGCCTTGTCCTGCCGCATTCATCTTTGAGTAGGCGTATGCCACATTAAGGCTTGCTTTGAGCCATTTCTTCGGTTGGTATTCAATATTGGAACGAACATTGAAGCGGTCGTAGTCAGAACCGATATAGTAGCCCTCATCTTTCAGGTAACCGAATGAGGTGTAGTAGGTCGTCTTTTCCGAGCCGCCTGAGATACGGACGGTGGCATCTGCTTTCTGACCAACGCGGAAGATAGCGTCTTTCCAAGAGATGAGGCTCTTGTACTGCTCTTTCATAGTGACATCGCTGTAGAACTTACCCGTATAACCGTCAATAAGTTGGTTGCCGCCGTCAGTCCAAAGGTTGTATCTGTCAGAAAGACCTTTTGCCGAGAAGAGAGTGTTGTTAACTGCTTGAATAAGCTTCTCTTCTGTCGCATACGAACCGTTGAGGGAGTTGTATATTGATTGCCATGCCATCTCCACATATTCCTTCGGGTCGCTGATAACATCGTACAACGGCAGCAGGTGCATATTAGCACCATACTTAACATCAACATCTATTTTACCCGTTTCGCCGGAAGTACCTTTCTTCGTGGTGATGACGATAACGCCGTTAGCACCGCGTGAGCCGTAAAGTGAGGTAGCGGTGGCATCCTTCAAAATGGTGGTTGAAGCGATATCGCCCGGGTCGATAGATGCTACATCACCGGCTTGATAGGGCACACCGTCAACGACATAAAGAGGGGTGCTGCTACCGTAGATAGAGCCTATACCGCGGATACGGATAGAGGCGTTTGTTCCCGGCTGACCGGAGGTGTTGACAACCTGCACACCGGCAACCTCACCGGCAAGAGCTTTCGTTACCTCCGACGGACTTTTCTTCTCTATCTTATCTGCATCAACGGCAACGGCCGAGCCGGCGAAAGAACCTTTCGACACGTTGGCGTAACCTGTTACGACAACCTCCTGTATGACCTCAGAATTCTCGTGCAGAACAACGCGAACATTACCTTTCACGGGAACCTCCTGCTGCTTCATACCCACATAGGTTACCATAAGTGTTTTGGCATCGTCAGGTACGGTGATGGAGAATGTTCCCTCATAATCGGATATCGTTCCGAGAGATGTGCCGGGAACAGTGATCGACGCTCCTATCACAGGATCGCCTTTCTCGTCTTCAACGATACCGTTGACCTGCTTGTCAGCCATAATATAAACCGTCGTCAAGCAGAGAGCAAATAATGTGAATAATTTTTTCATAAGCGTAGTAAAAATATTCTTCCTTAAATAATACGCACACGCAAAATGTACGCAAAAGGCGCATTTTTCGTACAAAATTACTATCATTTTCTCAATTTGCCAAACATTTTGTAACTTTTTTGGCGTTTTTTGTGACTTTTTGATATTTGAGAGAATAATTATGCAGAAAAATAGTAGAGAACGTTCAGAGACGTTCGCCACTATTGAGAGACGGTGAAAAACACCGTCTCTACCGTTTTGATCAGGAGTAGGGTATTACTTTGTGTAGCGGATATCGGTGAGGTAGTGGATATCGTCGTCGGCGAGGTAGTAGCCTTTGGCGGGGTCGTAGGTGAGGGCGGAACCGTAGTAGTGGTCGGGGGTCTTGTCAAGAGGTTTGACAATGATGTCAATAGAGGTTACCTTGTTGGTAAAATCGTTCACGCCTTTGCGGGTCAGTTTGACTTTGCCGCTTGCCACTAATCCTTCGGGCAGGTCGTTCATCACATACCCGTTGACGGGGTAACCTTCTTCGCGTGAGTGATAAACGACGAGTGATACTCTTGCACCGCTAATGGCTTTGGTGGCATTGTCAATGGCAGAGTACATTCCGTCTTTATTTCCGCTATTGGAACACTCGCAATACGTCTTAATAGCACTAATGTAGGCGTTCTTGTTGATACTGCCGTATTGGGCGTTATATGGTTCGGTGGCGGGCTGCTCGGAAGAGATATTGATATCGTCATCAAAGAGGTTGACGATTACGGGTCTGCCGTTGTTGATGCCGGCGGGTCCGTAGTACATAGGTACCTCAAGCGAGATAACGGCTCCTTCGGGTGCACTGCCGTCGAGTTCGGCGTCAGCGTTGAGGTAGAGTCCGTCGGAGAGCAGAAGCACATGCGCCATAGAGAGATATAGGTGTACGGAGTCTTTGCCCATCTTTGTGTGGATAATATCGCTTTTAAAATATTCCGTGTCCGGCTCCCCGAGCAGAGCGGCGTTAGGGAAGGTGTATTTGGCGAGTGCAGAGGCCGTAACGCTGATAGTGCATTGTGCCTTGGCTTCGCCGGCGGCGGCTGTGATAACAGCGGTGCCGGCGGCGTTGGCGGTTACATTACCGATATTATCAACGGATGCCACTTCAGGTTTGTCGGATGACCAAGTGAGGGTAACGGCGTTGCCTGATGCGGCACGGCAGTAGAGGCGCATCGTCTCGCCCTGAGCAAGGGTGAGTTCGTCGAACGCCATTTGAAGAGTCTCTGTCTGCGCAGAGGGGGTGTTGCCCTCGCTCCCACCGCAGGAAGAGAAGGAAAGTGCCAAAGTGCTGAGTAACAAAGCAGCAAAGGACAAAGAGCTGAAAATTGGTGATTTGCGAATCATAGGAGTTAATTTTATAGGTTCGGGTTATATTGTATTTCATCCGGCGGGATGACGAGGCAGAAATAGTCGTCGGCAATGGCTGACCCCGGGTTGGACGATTTAGTTATTGTTTCGCCACCTTTGAAGAGGTGGTTACTGCCTCTTACTACGGATTGCGAGAGGCGGCGGAAGGTTTGCCAGCCGTATCCTTCGCCCCACATCTCCACTCTCCAATTAAGGTGAATGGCGTCTAAAAGGTTGTCGACATTCAGTCCGCTTTTCCAAGTGTTATATGCGGTGGCGGCGGCAGGGTTGGTGTTATCAATACGCAGGTCGGTGATGGCTGTCAGGTATTGCTTAGCCTCATCGTATTTGCCGAGGCGGAAGGCGGCCTCTGCCGCTATGAGATAGACTGACTCGATGCGCATCCACACATTGTCGGATATCCACTCGCGGTCAACATCCTCAGAGCGGGTGGAGGTGGGGTTTTTTGCGGAGAAGAACTTGCCATCGGGGCAAAGGGCGAAGACATCATTCGGGTCATCGTCGCGGAACCAGCGGCGGCGCAGGTCCCAATCGGGTATCTCCTTATATAGATTGCGGTCGATGGCTTTGGTGTCGCCACCCCATGCGTAGGAATAGGTGTGGATATCCACCTGTCCGAAGAAGGTGGCGAGGTTGGTTGTTGACTCGGAGGTAACATCTTGTCCCCACATCCACGAGTCATCGTTGATGTCGTTGAAGCCGGTTGAGAGAACCTTATTTTGCGGGATGATATTATACGCACCGGCATCTATCACGCGTTTGGCATAGAGCAGAGCGTTTTCGTAAGCCGATTTGTAGTCGTTAGAAGAGACGGGGGCGTAATCGTCCGCCTTATTAAGAAAAGAGTAGGCTAAAAGGGAAGAGGCTACATCCTTGTTGACGATAATTTTCGAAGACCTTATTGTCTGCGCTTCGAAGAGGTCAAAGAAGCGGATTGCGGTCATGAGGTCGGACTCTATGAGAGCATAGGTTTCACGCAGGTGTCCGTAGCCTTTTGCCTCGTCCATATCTGCTTCGGTATGAAGCGGGAAGGTAGGGTAGTTATCCCAAGTCTTGCCAAGAACATGTAGTATCTCAGGTGTTGAAGGACAGTACCAGTAGAGCAGGTTTTGGTGCAGATATGCCCGCATGGTGAGGGCTTGAGCGTAGTAGTTGAGGCGAGTTACATCTGCGGATGAGAATAATGGAACGGAGTCGGCTGTAGCACTAATGAATCGCTGCATCAGTTTGTCGTCCTCTTTTATCTCTTTAATAAGGGCGTTGATATTATGCAGCATGCCGTAGTAGAGGTTCCATATATATCCTGCGCGATCGGTATTCGTTTGCAGCGACTCGTCGCTGTAGAAATAGCCGAAGTTATAGGCGGTGAGAGCCATATCGGCGCAGCATATATCGCCGTACATATCTATAGAGCGTTTGCCGAAGGTCTCATGCGAGCCGCCGTAGGCGTACATCTTGGCGTATATGCCTCGCATAGTTCCTTCAAGGCGGTTATCGAGCGAGGAGAACTGATCCTGCCGGATAGCGTCCTTATCGCCGTAGGTCTCGCGGTCAAGATAGGAATCTGAGCAGGAGACGGAGATAAGGGACAATGTGACGAGGAACAAAGCAATAAGGTACTGCGTGCATCGTACCTCGGGTTGTTGTATATTGTTTTGAGTTTTCATATCATTGTAGCTTTAATAACTTTCAACTTTCAACTTTCAACTTAGAACTGCAAACTTATGCCTCCTACCACCGTTGAGAGCGGTGTATATTGGTAGGGGTTGGACGAGCCGTCGAAACTGCCGAGCGGGTTGTAACCTTTTCGCGCCGAGGCGAGTGCGAGGTTGTCTGCGGAGATATAGAAGCCGAGCGAGCGGAGATGCATCTTCTCTAAAGCGGAGGCGGGCAGGTCGTAGCCGAGGCGGATATTGTTGAGCGAGAGGAAGGTGTTGGATGTGAGGAAGCGTGTGGAGTAGGCGGCGGCATTGCGGTCGGAGTAAGCACCGTTAGAGAGTCGGGGCACACCTTTGTCGCCGAGGGCTGCTACAGCGGCTTTTTCGTCAGGTGTCATAAGGTCATTCCACGCACCGCGCATATCCGTATGCCAATTATACTTACCCGCTTGTACTGACTGCATCAAGGCGCGGTAGATATAGTCGTAGCCGTATCCGCCTAAGCCGTATGAACAAGAGACGGAGAGCGATACGCCATAGACCTCAAGGTCGAAGCCGAAGCCGCCTGCCAAGGCGGGTGACGGCGTTTTGCCGATGAAGGCGGTGCCGGCAATAGCGGCAGGCCATGCACCTTTCATAGTATATGTCCGTATGTCGGCATCGGGGTATAGCATTTGATAATCATATACATTGCTGATGTAGTTATCTCCTTTCAGTCCTTGGTCTTGAAGGTTACGGGCGGGGGTGAAACCGAAGTCGCCGAGGTTGGCATCGTAGTAACCGAGGTAGGTGGCGAGACCCGTTTCCTCTTCCACGCCGCAGTAGGTCCGCAGTAGCCACTCTTCGCTGCTGTGTCCGACGGCGAGGTTACCCATAAGGTAGGTGTCCTGCTCTACATCGCTGAATTTAGGCAGCTCGAGAATCTTATTGGCATAGTGAGAACCGTTCCAACGGATATTGAGTTTGACCTTATCGGTGTTGACGGCGTGAATATTGAGTTGCAGCTCTACGCCTTGGTTCTGCATCTTGCCCGAGTTACCATATATATAGGTGTAACCTTTCGAAGGTTCGCTATATCGCGGATAGAGCATGTGGTCGGTTATCTTGTTGAAATAGTCGAAAGAGAGCGACACATATTTGCTCAGGTCTGCCTCTAAACCGAGGTCGAACTGCGAGGAGTGTTCCCAAGTGAGATCTTCGTTGCCTTTGTACCCCCACGAGTACGCTACCTCGCCGTCGAGGTTCTGCAGAGTATATTGGTCGTAGAAGGCGTTGGCGGGTATGGCATCCTGATTACCTTGCACACCCCATGAGGCACGCAGTTTGCCGTTTTTGAGCCATTTCACATTCGCGAGGAAAGGCTCGTTGGTGAATATCCAGAAGGCACCTACGGAGCCGAAGTGTCCCCAGCGATGTCCCTTGGCGAATTTTGACGAGCCGTCGGCGCGGTAGTTACCCGTTATACCGTAGCGTTCGGAGTAGGTGTAAGAGGCGATAGCGAGATAAGACTCCAAGGTGGTGTAACCTGTGTAGGAGTTCATTGCCACCATCTGCACGGCGTTACCCCATTCGAGAGTGGCAAGACCTTGCATGGCAGCCACATGGTTCTTGGTGCCATGCAGGTAGGCATCGCGGGTGTAGTGCGTCTCGTGACCGGCAAGAACACGCAGAGAGTGGTCGTCGGCGATAGTCTTATTATATTCGAGCAGTTGGTTAGAGGTGAAGTTGAGGTAGTTGATTTGCTGCTTGCTCGTGCGTCCTATGCCTTCCGATTCGCCGAAATAGGCGTTAGAGAATTGCGAGTGAGCATCGGAGAGATATTGTACGCCGGCATTGAGAGTAAAGGTGAGACCATCGTAGAGCGTGAATTCGAGCATTGTCGTTGCCGACACCTGATTGCGCTGGCGGTTGTCGCGGTCGTATTGCAATGAGCCGGCGGGGTTGTTGCCTGTGCCGAAGGAGCGACCGGAGCCTTCCGCCATACCGTAGTCATAGGCATAGCGACCCGTCGTAGGGTCGGTGCGGATAGTGCCGTCGGAGTTATAGAGATAGACGGGGTAGATAGGCGGAATACCATTGATAAAAGAGAAACCGTTGTTGTAGTTCTGTCCTTGTCCGGCAGAGTTTTGGTCGGTGTAAGAATATGCCACATTAAAACTACCTTTGAGCCATGAACGCGGATGATACTCTATGTTCGAGCGAACGGAGAAGCGGTCGTAGTCGGAGCCGATGTAATAGCCCTCGTCCTTGAGGTAGGCGAATGAGGTATAGTAGGTGATGTTCTCCGCACCGCCGGAAATCTTCACCTCGGCTTCCGCTTTTTGCCCAACGCGGAAGACGGCATCCTGCCATGAGGTCAGGTTCTGATAGTCAGCCTTGCGGCTAACGGTCGGGTCGAAATGTCCCCACGGGTCGATGAGCGCGTTGGAAGGGGCATCCCATAGGTTATAAGTTGAGGGAATACCCTTTGATGAGAAAAGAGCGTTGTTGGTGGAACTGATGCGCAGTGCGGGGTCGGAGGTGGTGTTGGTGTTGTAGATACCCATCCACGCTAATTCTACATATTCCTCAGGTGAGGTGATAACATCATAGACGGGCAGCAGGCGCATATTAGCACCGTATCTCACATCCACATCTATCTGGCTGCCAACGCCCATGGCGCCTTTCTTCGTAGTGATAAGGATAACACCATTGGCGCCGCGAGAACCATAGAGTGAGGTGGCGGTGGCATCTTTGAGGACGGTGATTGAGGCTATATCTGAGGGGTTGATATCCGCCATACCTCTGTCGTAGGGAATACCATCTACTATGCAGAGAGCTGCGGTGTTACCGATGAGGGAGCCTATACCTCTGATGCGTATCTCTGCCTCTTGTCCGGGCTGACCCGTGGTGGTGATGACCTGCATACCCGCCACCTCGCCCGTCAGGGCTTTGGTGATATCTGACGGCATCTTTTTCTCAATAGCATCAGCCTTGACCGCCTGCGTTGAACCGGCGAACGAACCCTTGGGTACATTGCCGTAACCCGTAACGACCACCTCTTGTATGACTTCTGTGTTCTCACGGAGGATAACCTTCATATTCAGAGTTGCCGGCAGTTCGATGGTCTGCATGCCGATGTAAGAGATAGTGATTGTAGCGGCATCATCGGGGATGGTGAGTGAGAACAGTCCGTCGATATCGGTTATTGTGCCGATAGTGGTGCCGCTTGCTTGTACGGAGGCTCCGATGACAGGGACACCTTTGTCGTCAACGACGACACCTGACACCTGCTTGTCGGCAAGTGCTGCCACGAGTGGCAGTAAGGATAATAACAGGGGAAAGATTTTCTTCATAATGATGATATTTGCGGTTCGGTGAGTGGCAGAGGGTGAGACTGCTGTCGGCCGTGGGCTATTTGAACGTTCGGAGACGTTTTCCACTAAGTATGAACGTTCGGAGACGTTCTCCACTAAGTATGAACGTTCGGAGACGTTCTCCACTATTTATTCGTATTTGAGAGTGAAAATATTGTCAGGAGAGAAGATGGTTCTCGCAGTGGATTGAAGGTGATCCGAGGTTATTTGTTTGAGTTGAGCGATTGTTTCTTTATAGGTTGTGACACTATTAGTATAAAGTACGGATTTTGCCATTGCGAGTACTCTGTTCTCTCTGTTCTCGTCGGCTATGGCGAGTTGTCCTTTTATCTGCGCCACCGCCTTGCGAAGAACAGCGGCGGACAGCTTCTCGTCAGTTATTCGCCGCAACTGCTCGCTCACGAGTTTAATACACTGCTCTGCGTTTTCGGGTTCGGAGGCGAAATACACTGCCCAGTAGCCCGTGTCGGAGAGGGGTTGAAAGACGGATTCTACGGTATAGACGAGTCCGCGTTTCTCTCGCAGTTCCATATTGAGGCGCGAGTTCATAGAGCCGCCGCCGAGGATATTATTAAGCAGGGCAATAGTGAGGCGGTCGGGGTGTCCTATATGGCAGGCTTCGCCTCCGAGCATGACATGTGTCTGATGTGTATGGCGGCGGAAAGAGGCGGAGTGAGGGCGATCGGCGGGGAGGACGAGGGTGGTGTTAGTGGCGAGGGTGGTGTTAGTGGCGAACGCCTCCGAGCGTTCAGCACTATCTGCCGCAGGCAGGGATGCCGGTGTGCCGGTTGTGAATGATGAAGACGTTGTTGAGGTCGGAAAATAAGTTTCGGTGAGGCGGACGATGTCTGCGAAAGGTTTTGATGTTTCGGCAAAGACCACTATTCGTGCGGGCAGGTAGTGATGTTCAATAAAATGAATGGCAGTGTGGGCAGTGAAGCGGCGGATAGTCTTTTTAGTGCCTAAGATAGGTGAGGCGAGGGAGTTGCCGCTGAAGAGCAGCGACTCGAAATCGTCGTAGATAAGTTCGGAGGGAGAGTCGTTGTAACTCTCTATCTCATCGTAGATAACTTGTTTCTCACGCTGCATCTCTTCATCAGGGAAGATGGGATGAAGCACCATATCTGCTATCAATTCCGCTGCACGGTTGGTATATTGTGTCGGCACGGCAGAGTAGAATGTCGTTTCCTCTTTGGTGGTGTATGCGTTCAGTTCGCCGCCCACATCTTCGATGCGGTTGATAATCTGCGTAGCAGTGCGGTTCTGCGTTCCTTTGAAGACGCCGTGTTCTATATAATGTGCTAATCCGCTCTCGTCGGGCTGTTCATGGCGGGTCCCCGCACCAATCATCACGCCGAAATAGGTGACGGGTGAGGTGAGGTGCCTATAGACGAGGCGCAGGCCCGAAGGGAAAGTATGATAGAGTATGTCCGTTTGCACTGTTTGCACTTTTTTGCTTTTTTATTTGGTAGTATTAGTTTTTTTGTGTAATTTTGCCACACTTTTCCTGCATCATTGCGGCATTGGCGTAATTGGTAGCCGCGCCAGACTTAGGATCTGGTGACGTAAGTCGTGTAGGTTCGAGTCCTATATGCCGCACATTTTTAGCATCTACGATATGAAGAGGTTTGGTCTTATAGCTGTTTCTTTATGTACTCTTCTGCTGACCTCATGTTTGGAAACGAGTGAGAATTACACTCCTTCTGTTTCCGTTTCTTATTTTGTCAGTTCTGAGGGTGATACCCTTGCTTGGCATTATTACGCAAATGACGATTATTACTATCTTGACTCCGTGTCGGTTGGCGATACGGTGTTTTTCTCGGTAGGTTTTATGTCGTATGCCAATATGTTAGTGTCGTGCGATATATCGTGGGATAGTACTATTCTTGATCTCCGTCCGATGCTTGCTGCCGATTTTATCAAGGCGTTGAGTTCGCAGTCGGACACTACTGTTTGTCATTATGCGTTTAAGGAGGGTTATAACGGGGCATACGTTCCCGTTCGGTTTGTTCCGATTCGCTCGCGTGATACTCGTCTTACATTCTCCGTAACTTCAGATGCCGAGCAGGTGTCGAACACTGACAAGATGAGCGTTTGGGTTTATGTACGATAGTACTTTTTGCTCTCCTGCCATAGTGCTTCCAAATCGTCGAGGGTCATAGCCGAAAGGGTGCGACCCTCTTCTTTTGCCCGTTGCTCAATGTAGTTGAACCGGTTAATAAATTTGAGGTTGGTATGTTCGAGGGCGTTGTCGGGACGGATATTATATAGTCGTGCTACATTGATAAGAGAGAATAGAATATCGCCGAACTCTGCTTCCGTCGGTGTTATCTCTTGCTGTTGCTTTTCACTTTCCACTTTCAACTTTTCACTTTCAACTTTCAACTTTCCCCTTTCATTATCCGGTGTGTTGTTCTTTATCTCATCTTCAAACTCGCGTATCTCTTCCTTCACTTTTTCCCATACATCTTCTCTTTTATCCCAGTCGAAGCCTGAGTTGGCAGCCTTTTCTTGTATGCGGTATGCCTTGATAAGAGCGGGCAGGTCATTAGGGACGCCGGAGAGGATAGTCTTGTTGCCGCCTTTCTCTTTCTGCTTCACCTGTTCCCACAGCACCTTTACCTCTTCGGGCGACATATTGTCGGCATCAGGGATATCGATATTGCCGTATTTGGCTGACTCTTTTGCTCCATACACATGCGGGTGACGGAATATCAGTTTGTCGCAGAGGCTATTGCAGACATCGGCAATGTCAAACGACTGCTGCTCGCTACCCATCTTAGCGTAGAAGACGACGTGTAGCAGCACATCGCCGAGTTCTTTGCGTATCTCGTCCATATCATGTCGTGAGATGGCGGAGGCAAGTTCGTAGGTCTCTTCGATAGTATTTTCTCGTAGTGAGTCGAAGGTCTGCTTGCGGTCCCACGGGCAGCGTTCGCGCAGTTCGTCCATGACGGTGAGCAGGCGGTCGAAGGCGGCAAGTTGTTGTTCGCGAGTATTCATTGTGGTGCGGGTTATCTTCGGTTATCGCGCATCAGTGCGTTTGGTAGTTGAGGAGGGCGAGTGAGCCGTGGTCGTCCATGCGGGCGTAGGTCCATTGGCGGAACAGCTCGCCGAGGATGAGGATGCGGGCGCCGGTTGTAAGTTCAAGGTCAAGTTCAATATGGCGGTGCCCGAAAATATAATAATCAATATGTTCGCCCTGCGCTTTCTCTCGCTTTCTCTCTAATTCTTTTGCGAACAGTACTAACTCTTCGTTTTGTTCGCCTTTGTAACCGACGGGATGGGCGAGTTCCTTCAGCCGGCTGCGTTTAGCCCATTCATAGCCGAAGTCATTGCCCCATTTGGGCGGGATGAGGCTGAAGAGGCGTTGCAGGACGGGGTTATGAAAGATGCGTCGCAGCCGCATGAAGCGGCGTATCTTTTTCAATACGGGCTTGGGGTAGCGTTGCAGCATATCTGAGGGAATAAGCCCGTCACCGTGAGCGAGAAAACAGCGTTTGCCGTTGATAAGCACCTCTTCCGGTTTGCGATGAACAATAACGCCCGTCTGCTCCGCAAGCCAGCCGAAAGTCCAAATATCGTGGTTGCCGATGAAGAAATGCAGGGTAATGCCGCGGTCGGTCAAAGATTTGAGAGTATGGAGAGTGAGCCGGTACTCAGTGGGCTTATGCCACACGAATTCGTACCAAAAATCGAAGATATCGCCGAGCAGATAAATCTCGGTGGCATCTTCCGCAATGGAGAGCAGCAAGTCTGTTACCTGCTTCTCATGCGCTTTGGGGTCGGGTAGAGCGCGAGAACCTATATGTGCATCGCTGAGAAAATAAACCATTACAAAAAGCCGAGTTCGAGTTTGGCTTCTTCCGACATCATGTCTTTGTTCCATTCGGGTTCAAAGACGAGGTTGACTATAACATTTTTAACGCCTTCTACTGCCTGCATCTTCTGTCTCACATCTTCCACGAGGAAATCTGCGGCAGGACAGTTGGGGGCGGTGAGGGTCATATCAATCGCAAGGTTACCGTCATCTTGAAGATCAACCTTGTAAATCAGACCGAGGTCGTATATATTGACGGGTATTTCAGGGTCATACACCGTCTTCAGATATCTTACAATTTGCTCTTCTGTCTCTAAAAAGGTATTCATTTGCAAATACTATAGGGTACTTCTATACTTTAACTTCGCAAACAAAATTACAATTTTTTTGCGACTCGCACAAATATACATTAATGTTTTTGAAAAAAAAATTAATGTGTTTCAGTGAGTTGATTTTTTTTATTATCTTTGCAATGTGGAATATCACCCTTATCATATACCTGCTATGCTTGCTCAAACAATGTCAGCCCTTGATGTGAGGGGTGGCGGTTGTTATGTTGATTTGACCTTTGGCGGCGGCGGGCATAGTCGTGCCGTGTTGTCGGCATTGTCTGCGCAGCAGGATAAAGGCGGCGGGCGGCTATTCTCTTTCGACCGAGATATTGATGCGTTGCGCAATGCCGAGCGGGATGATTTTTGGCGCGGGGAGAATGAGAGCGGCAGGTGGAAGTTCGTGCACGGCAATTTCCGCTATATGCGGCAGTTCCTTGACTACTACGGCGTTTATGCCTACGACCCGCAGATTGAGGGTAGCGGGGTGGACGGGGTGTTGGCAGACTTGGGGGTGTCGTTTCACCATTTCGATGAGGCGGAGCGAGGCTTCTCTTTCCGATATGAGGCACCGTTAGATATGCGAATGAATCGCGAGGGCGGACAGACGGCGGCTGATGTGGTGAATAAGTACGAC
This sequence comes from uncultured Bacteroidales bacterium, assembly GCA_937885465.1. Classification (GTDB taxonomy): domain Bacteria; phylum Bacteroidota; class Bacteroidia; order Bacteroidales; family Paludibacteraceae; genus Colicola. The sequence continues at coordinate 6,576 of CAKZZM010000105.1, read as the reverse complement.
GAGCAGAGGCTGGCAGATATCTTTTACCTTTATGGAGAATTGAAAAACGGCAGACAGTTAGCAAGGAAAATAGTAAGCAGCAGGGCTGCGGCACCGATATTAACGACTACTGATCTGCTGCGTGTTGCGGCTAACGGGCATTACTCTACCGCTGACGGCATTACGGTGGTGGATAGTTTCTTAAAGAAAGATATGGCGCGGCTGTTTCAGGCGTTGCGTATTGAGGTTAACGATGAGACGGGGGCTCTGCGTGATATGCTCGAGGCAGGACTTGCGATGCTCCGTCCGCAGGGGAAATTCGTTGTTCTGACCTATCATTCGCTCGAAGACCGCCTTGTTAAGAGTTTTTTCAAAGCGGGCAATGCAGAGGGGACGATTGAGAAAGATTTTTACGGGAATATTATCTCTCCTTTTGAGCCTAAACCGCTATATCTGACCGCTTCGAATGAGGAGATTGAGCGTAACCCCCGTTCGAGAAGTGCCAAGTTGCGGGCAGCCGTGAAAAAGTGAAGGGTAATGTAATGGTATTGCAGTGGCGTTTAAACGATATTTAAATGGCATTTAAATGGATTTTGAAAGGATACGACATATTTTTCAGGAGATACTGAGCGGCGAGGTCTTCACCCGTGAGAAGGTGCGCGGGCAATATCTGCTTATGCTGCTTATTTTTGTTCTTTTTGGTTTCTATATCAATGCCGGTTACCATGCGCAGCGTCAGCAGCGCCGGTTGGCAGAACTGAACAGGCAGATAGAGGAGGCGCATTACGAGTATCTGACAGTGTCGGCGCAGTTGGTGGAGCAGACGAGGCAGTCGGTTATATCGCGGCGGTTGGAAGAGAACGGCAGCAAGGTGAGGATAAGCGACAAGACGGCGGTGCTGATTGATCAGTAGAAAATGGAAAAGAAGCAGGGTACAATATTGAGGTTCGCTCTGATATTCATAGGCATAGCCTGTGGATTTTTATTGGTATTAGCGCAGATAATACGTTTGCAGACGGTGGAGCGTCAGCACTGGCTCAGTCTGGCTGCCAATCAAGAGCCGCTTGAGGTGGTTATCCCGCCCCGCCGAGGGAACATATACGATGCTGAGGGCAGGTTACTCGCCGGCAGTCTGCCTCGCTATATGCTCACATGGGACTCGCGAGTGGAGGCTCTGAGGGGTAAGAACGATACTCTCTTCTATAATAATATCGACTCGATAGCAGTCGGTTTGTCGCGCATCTTCCGTGACAAATCGGCTGCGGCGTATAAGGAGCAGTTTATCTCTGCCTATAAGCGACGCGACGGGCGAATGAAGATTCAGCCTGCGCCTGTTAGTTATACCGATATGAAGCGGGTGAAGGCGCTGCCGCTGTTTCGCCGAAACAAATATACGAGCGGGCTGATAATAGAAGAGAGCCATAAGCGAATAAAACCGTTCGGCAACCTTGCCTCTCGTACTATAGGCGGCATATACGGCGAGACAGGGGCGGGTAACTCGGGGTTAGAGAAGCGCTTTAACAAGGAGCTGGCAGGCGAACCGGGCTTGAGCGAGCGCAGACGAGTGGCAGGCAAGAGAGAGGATGTGACGATAGAAGAGCCGCAGAACGGCTGCGATATAATAACCACCATTGATGCTAATCTGCAAGACCTGACAGAGACTATGCTTCGCCGACAGATAGAGGCGATAGAAGGTGAATGGGGATGTTGCATACTGATGGAGGTGGGAACGGGAGAGGTGAAGGCCATCTGTAACCTCGACCGCACCTCGAGCGGCGAGTATCGCGAGATGGTGAACCATGCCGTTATGCGCTACGAGCCGGGCTCAACATTTAAGACGGTGAGTATGATGGCGGCGTTGGACGACGGGAAAGTGAATTTTGCGAGCGACACCTTCCGCGTATATAAGGACGGATGGTCATATCAAGACACCCGCATCAGGGACGCTCACCCCGCAGATACGGTCTATCACGTAAGGGATGCGATGGCGGTATCGAGTAACATAGCGTTGGCTAAGATTGTAACGCAGAGTTACGATAAGAAAGCACAAAAATTCACCGAGCGTGTCAGGCGTATAGGTATATGCGACAGCCTCCCTTGCGAGATACCGGGCACCCAGATGACCAAACTTGCCGATCCGAAGGATATGTCCACACTCGCAAAGATGTCGTACGGCTATTCGGTGGAGATGTCGCCCCTGCAAATACTCACTTTCTACAACGGCATTGCCAATGGGGGAAAGATGATAAGTCCGATTATAGTGAAGGAGTTGCAGCGCAACGGTAAGACGGTGCAGAGGTTCGAGAGCAAAGTGCTGAAGCAATCGCTTTGCAAGCCATCTACCTTAGCAGAGATACAGGAGTGTCTGCATGCCGTGGTGTGGGATAACGAACTCGGCACGGCATCGGTGCTGAAATGGCAAGGGAAGGTCGTCAGGCGTAAGGCGCAGAGTCCGCTCGTGCATATAGCAGGGAAGACCGGTACGGCACAGATATTCGAGAACGGGCATTATACCACGAAGCACCACCGCATAGCCTTCGTCGGCTATTTCCCGGAAGAGAAACCGCTGTACTCCTGTATCTGCGTTATTCACCACCCGCATCTTTACGGGGCGTATGATGCCGGAGCCAACTGCGGACTGGTGGTTAGGCAGATAGCGGAGCATACCATTGCCTATACCGGTATCACCGATTCGGAGGAGTTAGAGTTGCCTTACGACTCGATACAAAAACCCGATATCATGGGCGGTAGGCAGAGGAATGTGTCGCGTGCCGCGAAAGGTGCCGATCTGAAGTTACCCAAAACGACAGAGGAGTGGGTGGTGGTAGAGAATATGCAGCAGAGAGGGGTGCAGGTGAGTAAGGATGTGATGCCCGATGTGAGAGGTATGGCAGCGATGGATGCCGTCTTTGCCGTTGAGCAGACGGGGCTGCAAGTGCAGGTGAGGGGTAAAGGTAAAGTGTGGCGGCAGAGCCTGCCTGCCGGAACGAAGACTGAAGGGTTGCAGGGTCTGCAGGTGGTGCTGGATTTGAGGTGAGATAAATAATAAAAAATAATATGATACTAAGAGACTTATTGAAAGATGTAGAGACTGAAAAAGTGCAGGGTGGAACGGATGTGGAGATAAGCGATGTGCAGTTCGACTCAAGGCTTGTGCGTGAAGGCGGGCTGTTTATCGCCGTGTCAGGTACGCAGGTTGACGGGCACGATTTTATATGGCAGTGTATCGAAAAAGGTGTCAGAGCGGTGGTCTGCGAGCGTATGCCTGAAGATATGCCGCAGAGGGAGAGTGAGGTCACCTTCGTAGTAGTGAGAGATGCCCGCAGGGCTGTGGCAATCATCGCTGCCAATTTCTACGGGCACCCATCGGAGAGACTGTCGTTGGTGGGGGTTACCGGCACTAACGGCAAGACGACAACCGCTACCTTGCTATGGAAGATAGTGCGTGCTATGGGACATAAGGCGGGCTTGCTCTCCACCGTCTGCAACTATGTCAACGAAGAGCCTATACCTGCCACGCAGACCACCCCTGATGCGCTGACGCTTAATGCTCTACTTGCAAAGATGGCGGAGGAGGGCTGCGAATATTGTTTCATGGAAGTGTCCTCACACGCAATCGCACAAGAGAGAACAGCGGGGTTAGTGTTCAGGGGAGGCATATTCACCAACCTTACCCGCGACCACCTCGATTATCATAAGACCTTTGAGAACTATCGCGATACAAAGAAGCTGTTCTTCGACGGACTGCCTCGTGAGGCGTTTGCGGTAACGAATAAGGATGACAAGAACGGCATGGTGATGGTGCAGAACACTCGCGCCACCGTGCATACTTACGCCACTCGCGTGCTTGCCGACTATAAGGCGCATATCGTAGAGGAAGGGTTTGAGGGAATGTTACTGTCAGTGAACGGGAAAGAGGTGTTCGTGTCGCTCGTGGGCAGGTTTAATGTGAGCAACCTGCTGGCTGTGTACGGTGCGGCACTGTGTCTTGGCTTTGAGGCGGACGAGGTGCTGACAGCCCTCTCTGCCGTTTCACCCGTCAACGGCAGATTCGAGACGATACGCTCGCCCAAGGGCTGGACCGCAGTTATCGACTATGCCCATACTCCCGATGCCGTGGAGAATGTTATCAATACGATAAACGAGATTTTGCGGGCGAATGTCGTTAAGTCGGATAAGAAACGACTGATAACCGTTATCGGTTGCGGAGGTAATCGCGATACGGGCAAACGACCTATTATGGCGCAGATAGCGAAGAAAGGTTCGCAGGTGCTGATACTGACGAGCGATAATCCTCGCAACGAAGAACCGCAGGCGATACTTGACGATATGCTTGCCGGACTGACAGAGGAGGAGAAGCAGGATACCTTAGTTATAACAGACCGCCGTCAGGCGATACGGACGGCTTGCACTATTGCAGCGCAAGGCGACGTTATTCTTGTGGCGGGCAAGGGACATGAGAATTATCAGATAATAAACGGAGTAAAACACCATTTCGACGATCACGAAGAAGTGAAGGCAATGGTGTGAAAAATATGAAAATAAAGAAATTATGCTTTATCATTTTTTTGATTGGTTACAGTCTGTTTACGGACATTTTGCCGGAGCGGGACTTTGGCAGTACATATCTTTCCGTGCTATAGTGTCAGGTTTGATAGCACTGCTGATGAGTATGTGGTTCGGAAAATACTTTATCGCCCTTCTGCATCGCAAACATATATCCGAGACGCAGCGCGATGAGAAGACGGACCCGTTCAACACAAAGAAGATAGGGGTGCCGACGATGGGCGGAATAGTGATTATCGTGTCTATACTGACAGCGGTATTGCTGATGGGCAAACTGACTAATGTGTATATGCTGCTGATGATTATCACCACTCTCCTGCTCGGCTCACTCGGGTTTGCCGACGATTATATAAAGACTTTTCGCAAGAACAAAGAAGGACTGAACGGCTGGGTAAAGATAGCCGGTCAGGTGTTGCTCGGCCTTATTGTGGGGTTGACGCTACGCTATTCACCGCAGGCGGTGATGAACGAGACGGTGGAGTATCGCGTGGTGGCAACGGGAGTGGATAACGTCTCCGAGCGTTTGGTAGTGGAGAACGCCTCCGAGCGTTTGGTAGTGGAGAACGCCTCCGAGCGTTCAACGGTGGAGAAAGTCTCCGAACGTTCAAAAAATGCGTCTGACTTAGGTGAGATGAGTGAAGAACAGCAGGTAGTACCTGCTACCTATCTGTATAAGTCGCCCGATGTGAAGTCAACGCGCACGACTATACCTTTTATAAAGAATCATAATGCTAACTACGCAGATATGTTCTCTTTCCTTGGGGACACATGGAAATATAAGGCAGGTTGGATATTCTTCGTTTTGCTGATTATCTTCGTGGTGGCGGCAGTGTCGAATGGTGCTAACTTAAACGACGGCATGGATGGTATGTGTGCCGGCAACTCTGCTATCATAGGTATTGCACTGTTAGTGCTTGCTTATGTGAGCGGCTCAACGGTATGGGCGGACTACTTCGATGTGATGTATATCCCTGGCAGCGAGGAGTTGGTGGTCTTCCTCGGTGCTTTCGTCGGTGCACTGATAGGATTCCTCTGGTACAACGGTTACCCCGCGCAGATCTTTATGGGCGATACCGGCAGCCTGACGATTGGCGGTATAGTGGGAGTATGCGCCTGCATTATTCACAAAGAGCTGTTAGTACCCATCCTCTGCGGTGTATGGCTGATGGAGAGCGTGAGCGTGATAGTGCAGACACAAGTATATAAGGTGACAAAGAAAAGAGGTCAGCCCGTCCGCACGTGGAAACGCACCCCTATACACGACCATTTCCGTACCGCACTCTCGCAGGTTGATCCGAAGAGTACCGTCCGCTTTAAGGGTGCTGACGATCTGCACCACGAGAATAAGATAACGATGCGTTTCTGGCTCGTCACTATCCTACTCGCCGCCTTCACCATACTGACACTCAAGATCAGATAGCGGATACCTTGCCCAAGGTTGTTGTGGTCGAATAAAAATTTTTGTCAGCACTCGCAAAAGGAATTAATAAATATACAAAAAGTTAGTAAAATTTGAATTTTTATAACATTTTGCTATATAAATGTGGCAAAATGTTTTTTTTTGTCAGTATTTTTGGCTTTTTGCTTGCAAAAAAAAAATCTTATTAGTAATTTTGGCACAAATTTTTTTCTTGGAAGTAGTATCTTTCGGGAAGGAGTACACTTTAAACTTGATTATTTCCCGCGGATATTTTATATTTCCCGCGCATTGAAACAGATATTGTGGATATAATACTAACCAAAAAGTGGATATAATACTAACCAATTAAATATATAAATTATGAAGAAACGGTTACTTTATTTTGTTAGTTTGCTGATACTTGCGACGGCGCTTTTTGTGCCGCAGTCGGTGTCGGCTGATGAACTGACGGTTGCGAGTGGAACAGTAACGAGCGATTATGTTCCTATTGAGGGGTATAATACCGACTCGTATGTTCACTCTCAGATTATTTATCCCGCAGACTCTTTGTCCGCTATGAGTGGTAAAACAATTGAGAGTATTTTGTTCTACATTGGCACGCCAAACACAAG
>CAKZZM010000104.1 GCA_937885465.1 uncultured Bacteroidales bacterium | reverse complement strand
GGTGCCAACCGGCACCCGCCTGCTTTTGTGTCGTGCGGCTATCCCTATTTGTTGGTAATTTGCGCATCCCCACTTGCTAATATCGCCCTTTTTTGCTAATTTTGCAGCGTTCTTCATGAGCGTGAGCGTCCCCGCTCGCGATCGGAGCAAGTAAGCCGTTTCACCAAAGGATAATTTTAATTTATCCAAAAATATAAAATTTTGGCGAAATTAGTGGTAACTTTTATAATTTAAACGTAATTTAAATATAATTTAAACGTAATTTAAATATAATTTAAACAATGAAAAAAATCTATTATTTTTTATTAGTGTTTGCGGTGCTTAGCACTCAAGCGCTGAGCGTGTCTGCCGCAGTGCAGACCGCAACCGCCGTTCAAGAAGAGGAGGGCGATGAGTATCCTATCATTGTTGTCGGTACAGGTTTCACCACCGACATACTCGAACATGCCAAAGGCGGCGAGACCGTTACTTTTACCGTTACTTTGTATGAAGGTTATCAAATCAAATCCGTCAGTGCTGAGTGGGGAGGTATATATGGCGGTGGTAATGTAAGTGTTACTAATAAGGGAGGAACAACCTATCAGTTTACTATGCCTGATGAAGGCGAGTTGTATATAGGCATCAATAACGAGTACGATATGGACCCTGATTATGTAACCGTTACTATCGTTACCGAGCAAGTGTCCACCGCCCTGCAGGTTATCATCGCAGACTCGAAGATCAGCACTTCCGCTACCTCCGCGGATGCCGGAACTACTGTTACCCTGACTATCCGTCCTGACGAGAACGACCGTATGACTCGTCTCACCGTTGATGGACAGAACATCAACTTCGCGAATATCACCGCCAACCTTAGTGAAACGGAAAATGATTATGAAGCCTACGACTGGCAGTATGTTTATACCTATTCGTTCACTATGCCTCAGCATAATGTGTCGGTATCTGCCGCATTCGAGACGACCTTTGGTATCGTTGTTGAGTATGCCACTAATTGCGTAGTTGAAGTACCTCATCGTGCCGCTGCGGGCGAGCAGGTGGCTGTCAATATTATACCTGAAGCAGGCTACCTGTGGACGGGAGAAATAACTATTCACGACAGCAACTATTCTCTTTATGTAGAGGACGAAGACGCTATTGACGAGAATGGTCTGTTCACGATGCCTGATGACCTCTATTCTCCGGAGTTCGACATTATCTACATAGGTGCCAGTTGTACGGCGCAGGATACGCCTAACGCTTTAGACGCTGTTTCTGTTGAGCCTGCCGCCGTTAAGTTGATAGAGAACGGCAACCTCATCATCCGCCGCGGTGGTAATCGCTACACCCTTGCAGGAGAAGCACTTTAACCCAAAACGCTAATGACCGTTTCGGGTTTAACACGTAAAAAAATGGTGGCATTGATATGCCACCATTTTTTTTGTGCTCTTTAGCCGCCGAAGATGGGGCTGAGAGGATCTCCTTCATTCTCCTCGTAGTCCACCGTGGGGCTTTCGCCTATAAGGACAGACTGCGTGAGATACCATAACTCATCTGTGTTTGGAACGATATACTTTTTCATTGGTCTGTGTTTTTTTGTTGTTTTATAGTGTACTATTGCGTTGCGCATTAATGAACGTTCTGACTTATTAGTGGAGAACGTCTCCGAACGTTCTCAGACGTTCTCCACTACCGGAGCGTTCTAACGTACTATGATCACTTTCTTGCAGTTTTGGATATAGACGCCGCTTTGTTGTGGTTCGGTGATGCTGCGTCCGAGTACATCGTAGCATCCTTGTGCTGCTGCGCCGCTGATACCCTGCTCGGTGAGGTAGTCGATACCCGTTGCCTGATCGACGCTGCTGTTGGTGAGCACTACCCTGCGGCGCTGCACATTACCTTGCTGTTGCTGCGTGCCGTCGGCACCTGCCGCGTTATAGCACTCTTCCTTAGTGGCGAAGCACGGCACTTCATCGATCTTTATATATCCGCGGTAGGCGTATAGTCCGCAATAAGCACCGCACTTGGCTATTGTGCCGTTGATAATCATAAAGTTGCCATACAGTTCGTTAGGTGTTTCTGCCGAAGCGGGGTAGATGGTCTCGAAGGTGCCGTAGAAGCCGTTGTAGTGGCCTGCGGTCAGGGTGACATCGTCCTCGTTATATACAACCTGCATCTTCTCTTTATCGGCAACGAAGAGATACGGCATACCGGCGATAAGATGATCGACCTCGTTGAAGATGATCATCGACGGGTGTCCTTGTGTGCCGAGTCCGCCTGCCAACTCGTAGAACTGCACGCCGGTGAAGCCGGTAACAGCTTTGTCGGAGCAGAAGGTGCCTATCTCGTTCACCACAAGACTCTCGCGAGCCACCTCATAGTCGGTGTCGAAGACGATCTTCTGAATGCGGGTGAGTGTCTCGCCCGAGCCTACTATCGTCACCCAACCGGCAGGAACGCTAATCTGAGTGGATGCAGTGAAGGATGATGTGGAATTTGAGCCTGCTTTTGTGCCGTTGATAGTTACTGTCACGCTTTTGTTGCTGCCTGTGCTGCGGTACCATACCTGCACCTTACCCGGCAGTTCGCTGTAGAAGCGTATCTGCGAGCCTTGGAAGAATTTGTTTCCACTTCTCCAGAAGTGCTGTCCGGTGCAGAGCAACATATCCGAGCGGAAATCGTCGGTGTTGGGTACTGCGCTGCTGATGTTGGCAGCAAGCACTTCGTCGGTCTGACCGGCGAATGAGACATCGCTGTTGCATGTCAGTGCTGACCAGTCCCAAGTGCGGTCGCTCGTCACATTAGCGCGTTCTACGGCAGCCCAAACCTCTGCGCGAAGAATCTCGCTGACGGCAGCTCCGCAGTCGCCGCTGACAGTAACCTTGAAGTACTGCACAGCATCTGTTATCGTCACCTCGTAAGAGTCGGTGGTAGAGAGTACCGCGCCGTTAGCATTACCCTCAGCATCACAAGCCTTCCACTCGTAGGTGAGGTTGCTGCCATCGGCTGTTACAGACATCGTCTTGCTGTCGCCTACAGAACCTTTGGCGTAGCTCACAGCGGTGATAGAGGTCATTGCAGACATAGTTACTGTTGCCTGCTCGGATGTCTTACTGCAGGCGGGACGACCGGCGGTGGTGTTGGTCACCACTACATAGTAGGTACCTGCTGCCGATGGGATGTAGGACGCGCTGTTGGTGCCTACTGCCGTGTCGTCGCCTTCTGCCACAACCTTATACCACTGATAAGAGAGCGTGCCGCCATCGCTGACTGATGCCGTAACGGACAACGACTCGCCGAACGAACAGAGGTTGAGGTCAGTAGGATCAGCACTGATAGTCGGACTCTCGGACAACTGAGTGAGCGTGAGCGATATCTCGAAGAAGTTGATGCTGTTATCGGCATTTATATAATAGGTACCGGCTTGGACTATGTTGCTCGTGCCGTAGGTGGGGGTATTGGCAACGCTGTTGGCGGCGGCGTATATTGTCTCGTCAACGGTCCTGGTGGCAGTGGTAGCAATAAACGCCTTGCGCTCGGAGCCACCGGAGTTGGTATTGTGCACTATGTAGAAGCGTGCTTGATAGCCCTCAGGTATAACGACTTGTAAGTACCTACTGCTACTGGTGCTACCGCCTGTCGGCAGTTTCTTGGTGTAGGTCTTGTTATTCACCGTTACCGACTGTGCTGCGATGCTACTAAAGCCTGTTATTGTCCAACTAACGCCGTCCTGCGGAGAGGTGCGCACTGCATCGTCTGTCGCGCCGTCGAAGATAACGACCTTCGTGCTTGCGCTGACGGTGAAGCGAATGGTGTAGGTCTTCGTGGTGCCGTCCTCTGCCGTCACGATGATAGCGGTATTGCCCGGCAAGGTGGTAGCATCGGTCTTCACTGCTTGTGCACCGCTGTGGTTGCAAGTGTAACTGATTGTCGGCAGATCGCCGATGGTAGTGCCTTTGTCGAGTTCGACATCGTAGGTTATTATATCGGCACTGAAGGCAGGACTGAGCGAGTAGCCTTCTACGGATAAGGCACTCAGTGTGGCATCGGACGAGGCGGCTGTCTTGTTGACTGTTACCTTATATGTAGTGGTCTCGGCGTAAGCACTTGTTACGGTATAATCGACTGCACCTGCGCTGAAGTTCTGCGCACCCGTCGGTGTGACGGTGGCACCGCCGTTGGCAAGTGCCTCCACCTCAGGAGTGAGGGCAGTGATATCAGTGCTGAAAGGCACTTCGAGAGTGATGGTCTTAGGCGATGCGGAATCGTCGATAGTAGCCTCTATATCATTGATAGAGAACGATGTGATGATGGGGTTCATGTCCCGCAAAACCTCGATGTAATCAACGTAGCCGTTCCATCTATGTGCATCGTCGGCATTAGAGCGATAGAGATAGATAGTTGACCTGCCAACCATAGCGGCGTTGATGACGAAGAGGTTCTTGCCTTCACCGCCTATCTCCCCTGTGTCGTATAACTCGTTCTTATCGTCCATATTATCGTAGAAGATGATATGCGAGCCACCCGTGTTGGCTGCCGTAGAGGTATATACATTGATGATATCGCCGGCCTGCAGCGTGGTGCCTTCGAGCGTGAAGCCTATGTACTTTCCGCTATCCATCTTCTTGGTGCTTGAGAGGTTGACATCGCCGCTGCCTGCATATATGCCCGTGACGGTCTTGTTTGTGCCGCCTGTGGTGGCAACGCGGATGATGCTCACGCCCTCTTTAGGATCCATAGTGAAGCGCACTTGGTAGAACTTATTTGCGCCGCCGCCTGCCGGTGTGACATACGCCTGCGCTATGTAATAACCGTTTTCTTCGTCCCATGTGGTGGCCTGTATCGTTACCGTGGCTGCCGCATCCTTTGCCGTGGCTGCGGTGATAGCGGGAACGGTAGCGGAGTAAGGAACGGTGGTGTAATAGACATTTACATCCGGATCAAAACCCTCGAGCGGAGCGCCGTTGAACGACAGCGAATCGAGGCGGTTATCGGCATCCATTCCGTATTGTGCATGGAGGGTGATATTGGCTGTCGGGGTATATTCTGCGCCGGCGGCGTAGGTGTCGGTGCCGTCGTTCCAGCCATCGAAGGTATAGCCGCTATTAGGCGTTACGGTAGGCAGAACGAGAGCCGCACCCGTCCATACGGCAGACTCCGTGGCGCAGGTGCCATTGCTGCCGGCATCATAGGTAACGATATAAGGCAGAGTGACTGCGGCTATATCCTCGTCGATCATTATCTGCTTGAAGACGACGGTAGAGGTACCGGTGCTTTGGAATGACACAACAACATCTGCCGTGGCGGTGTAGGAATATACCTTATCGCTTGCAGCAGTACTGTTGGCGTAGTCGCTGCTCGTCAGTGCCACAGGGTCAGCGGCGCCGATAATAACATTGACATTATTGCCCATATTACCGAAGCGTGCATTGACGGTGGAGCCGTTCTTCAGGAGGAAGCTAATCTTTGAGGAAGCCTTATTGACTTTGATGCCGAGATAAGCGTAGTTGCGGTTGGACTTGTTGTCGTTGAGGGTGTCCAAGGCGTTCAGGTCAGCATAGGTGTAGTTCTTTGCGTCTAATGCTGCCTTGAAGCCTGACAAGTTATTTTGCCTGTTATCCAGCACCCACTTCTCTATATTCATCGAGGTGGCGTAATGACCTGTATAGTCTGCCACTAAGGTAACAGTTGCGCCAACTGCTGCGCTGACGGCATCTAATGTAGTGGCAGTGCCGCTGAGTTTCCAGCCGTTGAAGGTGTAGAAATCTTTGGCGGTGGTGATACCTTCTGCCGTAGGATGTGCGCCTACATTAACTAACTCGTCGGCACCGAGAGGTGTGGTGCCGTCGCTATCCATATACTTAACGGTATATTTGTCGGACATCGTCTTCCATTGTGCTGTAAGTGTCACATTAGCAGTACCTACGGTGTAGGTGTCGCCCTCATCGTAGTCGCCGGTGCCATCATTCCATTTGTCGAACTCCTTCCCCTCGGGAGCGGTGAAGGTGTTGTCAGCCACGGTGAAGGTCTCTGCCGCAGCCTTATCATCCTCCGTAGGCGCGGTGCCGGTGCCGTCGCCACCTGCGTAGGTGATAGTGTAGAGTTGGGTCCAGTCTGCCACAAGAGTGATATTAGCAGTTACCGCCGTGGAGAAGTCATACGCTGCTCCATTCAGTTTCCATCCGTTGAACCGCGCATGTTCCTTCGTCGGGTTGGCAGGCTGAGCCACGGTGTCGCCGCTCTCTACCGCTGCCGAAGCCACTGTGCTGCCGCCGTTGCTGTCGAACGTGACGGTACGCACATCATCCTCCGCCACCTCTTTCTCGCGGGTAATAAGGAGTTTGGTGATCCAGCAGTTGGTGCTTGACTGGCTACGGGTCATCGTAAGAGTTGATGTGCTGATGCCTGCGGGAACAGTAAAGGTTTTAGTATTGGGTTCGGGAACATTGCTTGCGACTTTTATATCATTATAAGTTCCGTCGTCTGTGAAAATAGCCGTTGATGTAGCCAACGTGTCTGCTCTCATTTGAGCACTACCTTTCTTAGTGGCATCGCCTTTAGTTGTACAAGCAGTAATACTTATTTTATCTCCTGTCTTAACAGCCTCGGTTGTGGTAATCTGAATATAATTGCCACTCCAAGCACTACTACTTATTTTTCCTTGTAACTTTATGGTTTTATATGTGGCATTTGTGCCGACGGCATCTACATTTATATCCGTTGTTGCCGCGTCAGAGCCATCCTGTGCTTTTGTAACAGCAGAACCTCCGACCTCAGTAGCCGGACTACCTCCTTCCCACGAGTAGATAACCTGTTGTGTGATGAGTTTCCACTGCGCGGTGAAGGTGGTGTTGGCGGCGGTCATAGTGTAGTCTGCCTCGGCGGAGTAGGTTGTTTCATCAGCCGAACATTTCCATCCTGCGAAACGATAGCCGGTGCGTGTAGCGGCCTCGGCTAAGGTGAAGACTGCCCCCGCACTTTTGTCGGTCTCTGTAGGCGCCACGCCTTCGCCACCATTGAGGGCATAGGTTACGGTGTAGGCTGTTGACCACTGCGCATAAAGAGTGAGGTCACTCGGTGCGGTGGCACCTGCGGCGTAACTTGTGCCGGAGCCATCGGAAGCGGTGTTCCAACCCTCAAAAGCCTGACCTGTAGGGGCAGTGAAACCATTGGCTGCAATGGTGTTTATCGTGCTCTCCATCGTCCCCGAGCCGCCATTGGCGTTGTAGGTGATCTCGTAAGAGGTAGTCGGAACAACATACACATCTATTCCGAAGATACCTGATGTCTGTGAACTTGAGGGAATGTTAGAGAACGAAGTGGCAGAGCTAAGACCTACTTGCTTGATCTGTTTGGAGAAATAGACCTCTGAGCAATTGGTAGAGAATGTGTATGTCAGAGCTTCTGCACCGGAAAAGACTTTAGTAGAACTATATGGGGCAGATAGATCGTCAATTATGACGCTTGCGATGCGTCCGGATTTACTGCCAAGTGTTGTTGTTTCCGGCAGACCGTCCTCAAACCCTACGGCGGGGAGAGGTTGCGTAGTGGTATTTGTGCATACCGCACGCAGTACTATCTTCGATATTTTGCAATTAGTAGCCGCAACCTTGACATAGTTTGTTAAGCTTTCAGGAGTTAAAGTCATGTCTAAAGCAGCACTGATGCTATAGTAGTAATCTTTGTATTTAGTTAAGCCGTCAGGCTTATATTCTGAACTTTGTGCTGTTGAAAAAGTGGTTGATATAGCCACTGAATAGGCATCATCTGCACTGCTGTACACAGCCGGCTCTGCTGCCGTCCCTAAGTATGTAGGCGCGGTACCTTTACCTCCGATAGACGATATTGCCTCTGTACCAAGCGATACTAATTTAACCTCTTCTCCCCACGCTTTCCCGAAGCCGAGGGTGAGGAGTAACGTAAGCATTAAGGCTGTTTTGTAAAGATTGTGGAGAGTCAACTGAATAAAAGAGCGACTCTTAGGTTGCGAAGAGATATAATTCCCATAGGGGGGGGTGTTCGCAAATATACAAAGAGATTTCATAAGATATATAGATTTTAAGAGTTAATATTTTTCGTAGATTTTAAGAGTTAATATTTTTCGTAGATTTTAAGAGTTAATATTTTTCGTAG
>CAKZZM010000103.1 GCA_937885465.1 uncultured Bacteroidales bacterium | reverse complement strand
TTAATGCCGACATTTGGTAAACTCGACTTTTGTCCTTTATCTTTTGTCCTTTATCTTTTGTCCTTTATCCATTGTCCATCGTCCTTTGTCTTTTGTCCTTCGTCAAAATATTAAAAAAAAAAATGAAAAAGTTTTGTTGATTAAAAAAAAAGCAGTACCTTTGTTTCCGCTTATAGAAATGTGCAGTTTAGTTATAAGACTATAACTCACGGGGCAATTTTTAATTTTAAGTGGAGAACGTCTCCGAACGTTCATACTTATATTATAACGTCTTTCTCGGACGTAGAATAGAGACGCTGGCACCGACAGCGTAATAAACGGCACGTCGGATCTGAGACGTTAAATGGGATGACATAAAAGGCGTTTATTAATGTTGTTTGCGACTACTCCGAATCTTCGCAAAATTTAGCATAAAGTCCGGACAGCAACGATGAATGTCCTCGTGGTATGTATATCCGTCCTCGCCCATTGGGCGGGTGGGTTTATATATCGGGCGTGGACTTCGGTTGTTTTTCTACTTTATGCGGGGATTGCGAAGCCCTGGGGTAGCGTGAGGAACAAGTGATCTTCACGCTTTTAATTTTATATGTGTAGTGTGCATAATGGTTGAGATGTTGAGAAGCGGGAGGAAGAAAAATGTACTCTGATTAAAATTAAAGCAAAAACAGAGAATAAATAATATTAAGCATTTAATATAAATTTAATCACAATTTAATCACAATTTAATTACATTTAAATTCCAATTAAATTGCAATTTAATTCCAATTAACTTAAAAGTTGTGCCCGACACGAAAAATTAGGGATCGCTTATGAGAAAAAAAATCCTATTATCTTTGTTTGTCATAGTGACTTACATTGGAACGCTCCTTGCCCACAGTGAAGGAGTAACTCCGGTACTTAAAGTTTATAAACTATCCCAAAATGAGCAAATAGAGTGGCTCTCGCTGTATTCCAAAATTGTTTTCCGCAACGATAGTATCATTATTTATAACTCCAATAGAGATATAATATTACAAAAACCCTTAAATGAGGTTCGGGTTCTGGTATTTGAAGATGTGGAGAATGGAACGCCCACGCCTTCTGATGTAGAGCAGGAGACATTTAGTGATTATACGCTGAAATTTTATCCTAACCCTGCCACATACAGCGTTCGGGTAACCAATTATGAGCCGATACAGAGCATACAAGTTTATTCGCTTAGTGGTCAGCTAATGACAGTAGGCGTTGCTATAGACGGCTCGACGGCACAAGTCAATGTGTCTTCCCTTACGACAGGGCAATATATCATTTTAGTAAATCAAACCGCAGTAAAACTAATTAAACAATAATAGAGTATGAAAAAGCTGTTTTTACTTATTATTAGTCTCGTTTTCACGAATTTGCTCTTTTCACAAGATGCAACAGAGACGACAAACAAGCCGATGTATATTTTCGATAAACAAGGATACGTATATTCGTATGAAGTACAAAATATCGATAGTATTGTCTTTGACCGGCTTGCCCCCCGTTTGAATATTGTACCACAGAATTTGATTGTTCACAAAAATGGCGGTTCAAGTCGGGTTGAAATACAGAATATCGCGTTCCCCTTCTATTATGTGAATAATGTTACTTGGACTGTGGGGAATGACAGTATTGTAACCATCAGCGAGACGACGCCTTCTTCTTATGCACTTGCAGCCTGCAATGTAACAGGCTTGCGATTAGGTACTACCACCCTGACGGCTACGGTAAATGTAACGGACTATAGTAATAATAATTCAACTAACGAATATCAAGCCACCACAGAAATAGAAGTTCGACCGATGCAGATAAGCGAATGGCTCAATGACGAGAATTATTTATCCTACGCTTCGCCCTACGTAAACATTAAGTACCTGCACGACCATTGGGGCTATTTCGGCTTCAGCGAACTGACAACTGATGAGGCTGTTGTTCCTACCCGCGTTGGCGGTGACTGGGACAATAACGGTTCATGGCGCAATATTCATAATCACACAAACTATGGCGAGCATACCAAGAACCTCTACCAACAACTGACAGAAGGCATTTCTGCTTGCGAACAGATGATAGAAAACCTCACATACAGTTCGGTTAGTGATGCGAAAAAGCAACCGCTCATCTTGGAATACACCATTCTTCGCGATTATTACGGCTATCTAATGTTAGACTGCTTTGGTAGTTTCTGCTGGCAAGACGAGCAGGAATATGTCGCCAATTCATCGGGCACATTACACTCTGCACCTGTGATATGGAGCAAGTTGGTGGATGATTTGGAAGAGAATGCAAAACAACTGCCTGTTGTGACAGATACAAACCGCAGCCAATATATAGGCAAGGTGACACAGGGTTTTGCTTACTCACTGTTAGCCCGCTTGTATCTAAATGCCGAGTCGTTTGGCTGCACGCCGCAAAATATTCAACTCTCTGCAACCTCCATTTCCGCTGCTTCCGACTTCTACACGCATGCTATCAGTTGTTGTGATAGTGTAATATCTTCAGGGGCATACTCTATTGAAGACGATTACTTTACAAACTTCAAAATCCGCAATGAACAGAGTAGGGAGAATATCTTTGTGATAGTAGAAGACGGTAGTATTGGCTCTTGGCAGAATCGGTATAACATGTCTAACAAGGCACGTCTGCAATTGTTGACTTTACCGTTTGTAATGCAGACTGCATGGAACTTAATTGAACAGCCATGGAATGGCTTTTCGGCTACCGAGTCGTTCATCAATCGTTTTGAGTATAGTAATGACCTGCGCGGCCTCTGTGATACGCTGCAAGGCACCGATGCTTATTCAGGACACGGTTGGTTTGCAGGTCCTGTGAAAAAGGACGGGACGATTGTCAAAGATTATTATACATATGAAGATGTAATCATTACTCCTCATATCACCTCATTCACGAATGCAGGTCGCAATGAGGGAGCGCGTATGATTAAGTACGAACCTGACCTTACCGGAACATATAGTTATATGGAAAACGACTTTGTGCTATTCCGTTATGCAGATGTCCTTTATATGAAGGCGGAAGCAGTATTGCGCGGTGGCGAGGGCGCAAGCCTTAATTCCGTACTGGCAGACGCTGAATTCCGCAAGATCCGTCAGCGTGCCGGTGTCAATTACTACACCTCTCTTACGCTTGATGAACTCTTAGATGAGCGCGGTCGGGAATTCTACTGGGAGTGTGTCCGCCACCGCGACCTTATCCGTTTTGGAAAGTATAATGACGCAAGTTATATTGATTATTTGGAGAACACTTCCGATTCATCAGGCGTAATGGATATACCTCAACAAGTCCAAGTTAGCAAAATTCAAGTTAGCGAAGTAGACGGCATATACATTAACTTTGAAGAGAACAAAACGGACAAAAAGAACCTTCGCTTCAGTAAGGCTCAAAATGAAGTGACCTACAGTGACCGCGAAGGAATGTTTGAAAAGTATATCTATCTGAATGAGGACGACAAATTCTATTTCAGCATACTATCCAACGGAAAAGAAACAATGCTGGGTGGCAGTTTGACCGCAACCACTATTCAAGCCGACTCTTACGACTGTGCCGCTTATCGCTTGGAGGCAGGCTCAGTTTCTCTTCTTAATGTTCCGACCGGTTTCTATCATATTGTTTATGACCACGAATTGGCAACGCTTGTGCTTGTTCCTGTTGAGTGGGGCATAAGCGGTGATATGAATTATTGGGGTTATACAAAATATGATGAGGTCTCTGCTGATGGTCAGACTTGGACTTGGAAGAATGTTGAAATCACTGCTAACTCAACCTTTAAGTTCAAAGATGAACACGGCTGGAGGATTTTCCTCGATGGCGAGACTCAGCAAGTTTCGGCTAACACCAACCTTGGTAAAGATATGGTTCCCGGTGGCGATAACATCACAGTTGATGAGCGTGGAGTATATGATATTCAACTGATTTTCTCGCCTCAGTCGGGTGAGGTGTCTAATAGTTTCTCATACATTATAACGAAGACTGCTGCCGCTGTTATTGATCCTTCCACTTTCGTGGTTGGAATCTCAGGTTCAATGAATTATTGGGCGGATCCATCCGGCACGATGCAGGCTGTTTACGATGCTGCTAAATCCAATGTAACAGATGCAACCACCAAAGCCGGTACCTATGTGTTCAATATGACCGGCATAAACTTCACTGCTGACGCTGACTTCAAGTTCCGTGTTAATGGTGCTTGGATAAGTTTTGATGATAATAGGCTGAATATCGAAGGAGTCACGGCTATTGACCATTGGAGTAATATCACTATTGTAACGGAAGGAGTTTATGATATTGAAATTACACTTGAATTTGATGGTTTCTCCATCACATCCATCAAAGCTGTTTTTACTCCATGAACTCCGCTTGCGACCACTAATATCAAGGTACTCGGTGTTGTTCCTTTCTATTAGGAATAATGCCATATTGGGGCTTGGAATTCAGTTGGAAACTTCTTCGCAAGTTGGCAGGGTGAAGAACTCACAATCACTAATGGTAAAGTAGTATATGAGTTCCGGGATGTTGTTGCTCCCATCTGTGTGATATTCAGCAATGGTAGTGCTCAAACCAATGACATTACAGACATATCTACAGATCAAGAGATTGACATTCAGGCTAATCTGAGGTAATTCTCTCTGAGTGTTTTAATTCAAATGGGCGTGCTTCGGCACGCCTATTTCTTTTCTGAAAGTTCGGTCGTCGGACCATTTTGCACTTACAAGACTTTCTTTTATCATCTATTATCGAAAGTTTTTTGCATAAATATTTGCATAATTGAAAAAATGGTACTACCTTTGCATTGTCAATTGAGAATTACCATCTTAAATTGACGCTAAACATGACATATTAATTATTCGCGTTTGCGATTTATAGGACATTTCGAAATGTAGGAAGTTTTTAAATGACACCAATAATAAGTCAGCAAACGTCCATATTGTATATGGGCGTGACTTATCGGTGTTATGGGCAATTCCTACAGCCTCGAAATGGATAAGGGAACGCTCATATTTTTTGTGTTCCTTATTTCATATAGCGCAGACGACTCTATAGAGAACCGGCACTCTCCAAACGGGGCAAGACCTGCGAAGCCGTCAGAGCAGGGGTAAACCACATTTTATGAGAAAGTTAAATTTAGTTGCGATGCTTGTCACGTGTTCTCTAATACTGACGAGTTGTTTGGAAGATAGTAAAGATACTGTCATTCTTCCTGAGATTATCGTAGTGGAAGATGTTCCTGATGATATCATTCCTGCATCGATTAGAAGTGAATTTGAGTCTCACATGTCGATTTATGAGGGGAAACTGCCCCCTATTATTCAAGGCGAGTACGTGATGAGTGAGATGGTATTATCTTACAATTCGGTAGGAGATTTCGAAATAGGGCATGTGTTTAGTGATTGCTATATGGCGTTTTTGAATCAGGTGGGCGGTTCATGTCAATACGCCGAAAAGCAAGCCAGTAGCACATCGTACGCAGAAAAAGTATATATTACGGGGAATAATAACGATTTTACAGCATATTTCGTAGCTCATCACCAAAGGAGTGATGGCTATACATGGTCAACAATGTCCACCTTAGTATCCGGAACCATATCAAGTGCAGGGATTAAGAATTGTAAATATGCCTTTATTATGTTAGAGAAGAATGATCCTGATGACAAGTTAATGCCTGTGAACGGCTATCGTGTATTCTACGATAATACTAATCTCGCGTCTCGGCAGGCATGGTATGAAGAGTCTCAAAAAGCTCCTACACGGATGCAGCAATCAGAGAATAAAGGAATACAAGATATGTTGGAAAAGAATATGTTAAACGTGGAGAACGTCTCCGAACGTTCAATTGAAAAGTAATGAGTTATGAAGCGTATTAGTATTTTGATGCTTCTTGTATGCAGCCTTGCTCCGATTGTTGCTCAAGAGAATGAGACATCTATTTTACAACAGGATACGAAATCACAAGTGCTACAGAGCAATGATTACGGAACTCTAACTCCCGGAGTGAAGTTAGGATTATCAATTCCCAATATGCGGTATTCCGATCCTATGTATAAGAATTATGACAACACATGGATAGCGAGCGGTTTAGGTGGCATTTTTGTGGATTACCGTTTTTGGGAAAGTCTATCTGTACGCCCTGAATTATTGTATATTGGTAGAGGCGGTAATATGTCTGCTACCGACTACTCGTTGGATTACAAGATACGTGCTACATATTTCGACATTCGTGCTCCATTTATATGGACTTTTATGCGTGATAATTGGATACAACCATACGTTGGTTTTGGTCCGAGTTTGGACTTTGTAGCAGGAGGGAATATTGACTATCAACAAGGTAAAGACCATTATACCATCAAGCCACTGACCAAGGGGAGTATTGCGCCTGTTGATTTCGGATTCTATTT
This sequence comes from uncultured Bacteroidales bacterium, assembly GCA_937885465.1. Classification (GTDB taxonomy): domain Bacteria; phylum Bacteroidota; class Bacteroidia; order Bacteroidales; family Paludibacteraceae; genus Colicola. The sequence goes on along the minus strand of CAKZZM010000103.1, from coordinate 25,693 downwards.
TGGAGCCGGTTGCAAGTTTGTGATACCAATCGTTGAGAGTTATGACCTGGTAGTGGGGGCTGAGTTCGGTTATCATCTCGGTTTGGTCAATACATTCTCGAAGTATGAAAAAGGTCAGTATGCACAACCTATAAATGGTAAGGGCTATGCAGTTCAGGGTTTTAGGAAGAATCATGATTTCGAGCTGGCAGTCACTGTTGGTTTGCCATTTGATATGACAGACATAGTGGAAAAGCGTAAAGCAAAACCTGCTCCTCAACCCAATTCGGAACCTGTTTTAGAACCCGAACCGGAGCCGGAGAAGAGGCATGAAGTGATTAGTGTTGAAGAAAAGGAATGTTATTCCCTTGACGAGATGATCGCATTTGTAACATTAGGCACAGATATTTCCACTAAAAAAATATGTGCCTTTGATGATTTGAAATTTGATTTTAATAAAGCGACTATCCGTTCTGATTCAGAAGATTACTTGAACACTTTAGTGCGTATGCTTACATCGTTCCCAAATATGCGTATAGCCATCAATGGTCACACTGACAATGTAGGGAAGGACGATTATAATCTGCGTCTGTCACGCAAACGAGCGGAGGCTGTTGCTGCGTATTTAGTAGCTCACGGGATTGACCATCAGAGGCTTACTACGGATGGTTTTGGCGCAACCAAACCAATTGATACTAACGATACAGACGAGGGAAGGTCTCGTAACAGACGTGTAGAAATTGATATAATTAGTGTACAATAAATTACTGAAGTACGATGTACGATGTACGAAGGAGACATTCTCCACTATTTGAGAGACGGTGAAAAACACCGTCTCTACCTTTTTTTGTCGGCGAATTAGGCTTTAAGTAAACCATACCGCCTACCAGAACGTTCGGAGACGTTCTCCACTATTTGAGAGACGGTGGAAAACACCGTCTCTACCGTTGAACGTTCTCAGACGTTCTCCACTGCACTTATATTTCTCGTTTTTATAAAGTCGGCATTGAATGCCGACTAAAGTCTGAATGTTCTCAGACGTTCTCCACTACCAGAACGTTCTCAGACGTTCTCCACTATCATTTTATTAATTATCGGTTGGTACTCGAGTTATGATTGTTTTCGTCCCTTTGAAGGCGTTTTTGTGTACTTCTGTCTGTTCGGGGATAAAAGCCTTTTTCAGCATTGTGCAATTCTCGAATGCACTCTCGCCGATATCCATAATGCCTGAGTGAAAATTAACCTCTCGCAATGCTCTGCAATTCGAGAATGTCTCTTTCTCAATATGCTTGGTACGCAGCGGGATATCAATCTTCTCTATTGAGGTGCAACCTAAGAATGCTCCTTGTTCAATGACCTCTGTATAATCAGTCATGGCAATATATCTGAGCGTACTGCATCCGGCAAAGGCATAATTGCCGATGCGGAACAAGTATGGCGGGATTTTTATCCCCTCTAACCTTACGCAGTTCTTAAAGGCATATTCGCTTATATCATATAGTCCTTCTGAGAAAGTTACCTTACTGAGTTCGGAGCATCCGTTGAAGAGGTGTGCCGGTATCTGCATCACGCTGTCAGGTAGAGCCACGCTTCTTAGTGAGGTGCAGCCGCAGAAAGCACCATTGCCGATGTGGCGGATAGTATTAGGCAGGTTCGTTACCTCTTCTATACTGACACAGCCGTAAAATGCTCCCGTACCTATTTTTTGCAGATTATTCGACCATTTGATATTGCGTAGTCCGAGACATTGGTAGAACAGCCCGTTAGGTAATGTCTTTACTCCATTCGGGATAGTTATCTCTTTCAAATTGACGCATCCCGAGAACGACTGCACTCCTAACTCATCGACCGTGGCAGGTATGTGAATTTCTTTCAGTGCGACGCAGTCAGCGAATGCCATTTTACCTATTCTCTCAATGTCGGCAGGAATATCTATATACTCTAATCGTGAGCACCCTGCGAAAGTTTCATCTCCTATCTCTTTGAATCGAGGTGAGAGGACAATATGATGCAAGATAGTGTTATTTTCAAAAGCTCCATCCGCTAACAGTCGTGTGGTGGGGGGAATAACATAGTCAGGCTTGATATCTTTATTCGAAGCAATAAGGCACGAATCAATAAAGAGACATCCTTTCTTCCACGTGCCGTCCCATGCTTCTGTACCGACGAAAGCATCTTTCCCTATGCGTCGCAGCCCTCTGCCTAAGTTGAATTTCCTGAGCGACTTGCACCCTTTGAATGTCTGCGGTGCTATCTCTGTGATACTATTAGGCAGGAATATTTGTTTCAGTTCTTTGCAGTCACTGAATGCTCCGACTGCAATGGCGTTCGTGCGGTCAGGTACCGTGAATTTTGTCTTCAGCGAGTCGGGGTCAACAGAAATAAGAATAGAGTCGATATAAAGCAAACCATGCTCCCAATTTTCCTCTTTGTTGAGGTAAAAGGCTGTGCCTTCAAATGCACTGCGATATACCGTCTTTATCGTCCGGGGCAGACTGATAGAAGTCAACTCTTTGCAACCCTTGAATGCCTTGTCGCTTATGCGGACAACGGTATAAAGTTCCTCCTCTGATTCTATAATTTCAGGGATAGTTATCTCCCCCGACACTTTCTGTCCCGCATCAATGGAAGCTGTCAGAGTCTGCTCATCGAGAGTATATGTTATGCCGTCATAGTTAGCACGCTGAAGTACAGGTTTCTGCGCAGCATTAATAGTCATAACCGCCGGAAGCAGTGCGGTTATGAGTGTCATAGTGTGTTTCATTTGTCCTCGTGTTTGTAGTCGAAGAATATCCAAAATAATATTGCAACTACCAATGCATAGCCGGCGAATATAAACCATGACATGCGCCAACCTGCCCATATCTCATCCGCCGTTGCCGTTGCGGGTAGATTATACACCTGCCGGTTAACAATAGCCTGTGCTGCCAATGTCCCTATTGTAGCGCCAAACCCGTTAGTCATCATCATAAAGAGTCCTTGTGCGGAGGAACGCAATGAAGGTTCTGTCTCTTTGTCAACGAATAGCGAGCCGCTGATATTAAAGAAGTCGAAAGCGAACCCATAGACGATGCAACTCAGCACAAACATCCACACGCCCTTACCCGGATCGCCCGTACCGAACAAACCAAAGCGGAGAACCCATGCAAACATCGCCATAAGCATAACATTCTTAATGCCGAATTTCTTGAGGCAATAGGGGATAAGGAGGATGCATAAAGCCTCGCATATCTGCGATATGCTGATTAGTATATTACTATGCTTTACGCCAAAAGTGTCTGCAAACTCAGGAAAGGCTTCAAACGAACCGAGGAAAGGATTGGCAAAGCCGTTAGTTATCTGCAGACTAACGCCCAATAACATAGAGAAGATGAAGAATATCGCCATCTTTTTCTGTTTGAACAAGGCAAAGGCTTTTAGCCCCATTGCCTCTACCCAACTTTGACTCTTAACCTCTTTCTTTGTCTCGCACTCGGGCAGAGTCAATGCATAGACGGCAAGTATGATACTCAGTCCGCCGCTGACAATAAACTGCCAAGCCGTCTCTTGAAAACCGCAGAGGTCCACTATCCACATCGTAACGATGAACCCCACCGTACCGAATACGCGGATAGGCGGGAAATCCTTTACGGTGTCAAGTCCTGCTTTGCCTAACGATATATATGCCACGGAGTTGCTGAGTGCAATAGTCGGCATAAAGAAAGCCACGGAGAGGGTGTATAGTGTGAACAATAGCGAGAACTGCACTGCATCTCCACTCGTCAGACCATAAACGCCGGCAGCAATCATAAAAGCACCTGCTAAGGCATGACATAATGATAGCAGTTTCTGCGCCGGTATCCAACGATCAGCTACTATACCCATCAGCGCGGGCATAAAGAGACTGACGATACCTTGTATCGAATAGAATATGCCGATATGAGTACCCAGTCCGTGATTGGCAAGGTAGCGCCCCATACATGTCAGATAAGCCCCCCAAACGGCATATTCGAGGAAGTTCATCACAATAAGGCGAAGTTTCAAGTTGTTCATATAATGAAAATTAAAATGAAAATTAAACAAAGTACCAAGTGACAAAGTACGAAGGACGAAGGAGAGGTCTTTATCGTATCCACTCGTCGCCGAAATAAGGTTGCAGTGCCTGAGGAATGTGGATGCCCTCTTCAGTCTGATTATTCTCGAGCAGTGCAGCCACGATGCGCGGTAGAGCGAGAGCCGAACCGTTGAGAGTGTGGCAAAGAGTTACCTTTTTGTCCTCTGCACGGCGATAGCGGCATTTCAATCGATTGGCCTGATAAGTGTCGAAATTAGAAGTTGAAGATACCTCAAGCCAGCGATGTTGAGCCTCTGAATAAACTTCGAAATCGTAGCATAATGCCGCCGTGAACGACATGTCACCTCCGCTCAGACGCAAGATACGATACGGCAGTTCCAATTTCTGAAGTAAGCCTTCTACATGCTCAAGCATTTCTTTATGCGATGCATCTGAATGTTCGGGAGTGTCAATACGGACAATCTCTATCTTTGAGAACTCATGCAGACGGTTCAGGCCGCGTACATCCTTGCCGTATGAGCCTGCCTCACGGCGGAAACACTCAGTATATGCGCAGTTCTTAATAGGAAGATCTTTCTCCTCTATAATAACATCTCTATACAGATTAGTTACCGGCACTTCAGCGGTTGGAATGAGGTAGAGATCATCTATCTCGCAATGGTACATCTGTCCTTCTTTGTCAGGCAGTTGTCCTGTGCCGTAACCCGATGCGGCATTGACAACGGTAGGTGGCATTATCTCAGTGTAACCCGCTTTGTTCGCCTCTGCAAGGAAGAAGTTAATAAGTGCGCGTTGCAGTCTTGCGCCTTGACCTATATACACCGGAAAACCGGCACCGCTGATCTTTACTCCGAGGTCGAAGTCGATAAGGTTATATTTCTTGGCGAGTTCCCAGTGCGGCAGTTTGGCTTCATCGTTGTTGACCTCGCCAACCCATGTGCCGACGGTGTCTCCTCCGTGATGAGGTACGTTGCTTTTTACAACAATATTATCCTCGGCGGACGCACCATCCGGAACAATGTCGTAGGGTATATTAGGAATAGTGAGAAGCAGTCTTGTCTGCTCATTTTCCGCCGCAGTCTGCTCCTCTTCCAGTTGCTTTATCTGCTCCTTTAATGTGGCAGTTAGAGTCTTGACCTCGTTCGCCTCTGCCTGCTTGCCTTGTGAGAATAGTTTGCCTATCTCTTTCGAGAGGCGGTTCATCTCTGCTGCTGCTGCATCTTTCTTCTGCTGGGCTGCTTTGCGGCGGGCATCTAATTCAAGAACATTTTCAATAGCTTGCTCCGCATCTGCGAAGTGTTTCTTCTTAAGACCGGCAATAACTTTTGCCTTGTCATCGTAAATCTGTTTGAGTGTTAACATATTTATTTCTACTTTATACTTTATACTTTCCGCTTCTTTGAGAGACGGTCGAAAAGACCGTCTCTACCATCTACTTTCTACTTTAGGGCTCTGCCCGCACTTTTATTTGCATATCGGTTATTAAGCAGCAAGGCCCTCCGTTGCAGGTAGCAACAGGAGAGCCTTGTGCGAAGATAAGCGCACTCTATTATGCTTCTGCTGCTACGAGTGGCTTAACGGATACATAGGAGCGGTCATTGCGTTTCCTTGTGAAAGTAACGATACCGTCAACTAATGCATAAAGTGTATGGTCGCTTCCCATACCGATGTTCTCACCGGGGAAATGTTGGGTGCCACGCTGGCGTACGATGATGTTGCCTGCTTTAGCAAATTGTCCGCCCCAAATTTTTACACCAAGACGTTTGCTTTCTGATTCACGGCCGTTCTTTGAACTACCGACACCTTTCTTATGTGCCATAATCTCAGTCCTTTCTTTTTAAGCGTTAACAATTTCTTTTACCTCTACTTGTGTGAAGTTCTGGCGATGTCCGTTCAGCTTTTTATAACCCTTGCGGCGCTTCTTGTGGAAAACAAGAACCTTTTTTCCGCGAACGGAGTTATCCAATACTTCAACCACAACCTTTGCACCCTCTACATGAGGCGTGCCTACGGTGATTGCACCTTCGTTCTCTACAAGGAGAACCTTCTCAAATTCCACCTTCTGACCAACCTCTGCAGTTTCCATGCGGTGGATGAACAGTTTCATTCCGGCTTCTGCCCTGAATTGCTGCCCTTGCATCTCTACGATTGCGTACATTTTTAATAGTAAAATGTTATGAGTTAGTCGGGTAGGCGAATGCTTTTTGACTTTTCTTGCATTACTTATGCTTGCCTACTTGCGAAATCAACTACAAAATTACTGCTTTTTTTTTACTCGGCAAAGAAAAAAAACATTTTTTTTGTTATTACTTTCGACTTCTCGGTAGTGGAGAACGTCTCCGAACGTTTTGAGAGACGGTCGAAAAGACCGTCTCTACCATCTACTTTAGGGCTCCGCCCGCACTTTAGGGCTCTGCCCGCACTTTATAGTGGAGAACGTCTCCGAACGTTCAATACTTTAGGACTCTGCTCGGGCTTTAGTTATTATAACTTTCCAATGCCTTTCTCAGCACGACAAGTGCTTTGGCGAGGTCTTCTTTGTTGAGTATATACGCTACACGAACCTCTTTCTTTCCGTCTTCGGGATTGGAGTAGAATCCCGTTCCGGGAGCCATCATTACCGTTGCTCCCTCGTATGAGAAGTCAGTTAGGCACCATTTGCAGAATTCTTCGCTGTCGTCCACCGGCAGTCTCACCATTGTGTAGAATGCGCCCATTGGCGAAGGTGTGAAGACACCCGGTATCTGATTAAGACCATCGATGAGGAAATTGCGGCGAGAGAGGTATTCGTCATACACCATATCCATATATTCTTGTGGTGTAGAGAGTGATGCCTCTGCCACTATCTGCCCGAGTAGCGGCGGCGATAGTCGTGCCTGGCAGAACTTCATCACTGCCTCGCGAACTGCTTTGTTTTTGGTGATGAGGGATCCTATGCGTATGCCGCACTCTGAATAGCGCTTCGATACCGAATCGATGAGTACCACATTCTGCTCAATATCTTCTAAATGACACGCAGATATATAAGGGCGTTTGGTATAAATAAACTCACGATACACCTCATCGGAGAATAGGTAGAGATTATGTTTTTTGACGATATCCCTTAGTTGCAGCATCTCCTGTTTGGTATAGAGATAACCTGTCGGGTTATTCGGGTTGCAGATAAGAATAGCTTTCGTCTTGTCGGTTATCTGCTCCTCAAATTTCTCCATAGGCGGCAGGCGGAACCCGTCTTCAATATTTGTTTTGACCGACTTTACCACAGCCCCGCACGATATTGCAAACGCCATATAATTGGCGTATGTAGGGTCGGTTACGATAATCTCGTCACCGGGGTTTAGGCACGCCATATATGCGAACATCACCGCTTCCGATCCGCCCGCGGTGATGATTATCTCATCAGGAGAGAGGTCTATGCCGTATTCCGCATAGTAGCCGACCATCTTAGTCCTTAGAGATTTCAGACCTTGTGAGGGCGAGTATTCGAGTATATCGCGATTCACATTCTTCACGGCCTCTAAAGCACATTCGGGGGTCTTAATATCAGGCTGACCGATGTTGAGGTGATACACATGTATGCCGTTGCGTTTCGCCGCATCGGCGTAGCGTGCTAATTTGCGAATTGGGGATTGGGGCATATTTTCCGCCCGCTGAGAAATGTCCATTGGCTATTCACTTATGACTTATTAGTTATCAATATCAATCACAAAATTACACTTTTTTTCGCAGGTATGCAAATCTCACTTGCGTTGTGTGTCGGTTAAAGAGAAATGGTGTGGGGTGAAGAGCTTTGATGTAGCCCATCGCCAAAGGAGGAAAAGAAGGCAGCCGATGATGCAGCCTATTATTGAGCCGCAGAGTATGTCAAGCGGAAAATGTACGCCAAGATACATACGGCTGTAACAGTTGATGAGGGCGTAAAAAAGCAGAACAGCTATTGTTATATGTGATATATGTCGTACGGTTAACGATATTTTCTCCTCATTTTTTATTTTTAATTTTTCATTTATAATTAACAATGAGGTTATGCATACCGCCCAGCAGTTTGCGGCGTGAGAAGAAGGGAACCCGTACTGCCCGCCGCGGTAGCCGTTAATGATATGCAGCAGTTCTCCTACACCATCGGTATGCGTCGGGCGAGGGCGGGCAATGAGATGTTTCAGTATCCCGGAAGTAACATAGTCTGACAGACCGGCTGCGGCACCGATAGCAAGAACAATTATAAGTGTGGAAATAATTTTGGAGTTCTGACGATCTGTTTCGCTGTGGAGATAGTAAAAATAGGCGGCAAGCAGTATGTATAGCGGAATCCATACCCAAGCCTGACTGGCGTACCACATTAGGGTGTCAAGCCATGAAGTGTGATGTGAGTTTATGAAAATAAGCAGTTCGGTATCAAGCCGCAAAATCTCGCTTATCATATCCTTTCGATACTTGCTTGTTTAACCCAACCGATATTATCACCTGCGTGTATCTGGCACCATTCGCCTACATTATCGGAGATGCGCACTTTGGTGCCTTCGTGAAGCACAAAGAGGTCAGTTCCTGATTTATCGGGCGATGCTTTTACATTGACAACGCCTTGCATAATAATAGCCTCTGCACGGGTTGTGTCTCGGCTATGCAACGATAATCCGCACCACACGCCTATGATGGTAATGACAATAGAAACGCAGGATGTCCAAAATGCTGTTTTGCGCAAAGGTAGAGGTGAGGCAAAAGCAAAGATAAACAGGCAAACAATGCAGAAAAGAAATGCTGAAAAGGAAATTATCAACCAGTGATTTTGCGACAGTTGATCTCTCATATTTCTTGCCCATTTAAGAAGAAAGAATGTTTCTTTATCTTCTACATTGTCAGTTATCCTTGCCGAAGCGAATGCAAGGTTGAACTTTGCATCTTTATGACGCGGGTTAATCCTCAGGCAGCGCTCGTATGCAAGAATAGCTTGTGCTATCTCGCCTATTTTGAAGTAGGCATTACCGAGGTTATAGTACGCTTCATCGCTCGCGTTGACCTGCAAAACAGCGTTGTAGGCAGCGATAGCCTCAGCGTAATTACCTTCAGCGTAGGCTTCATTTGCCTCTTCCCAACTCTGCGAATATGCGTAGAGGGGCAGTACAAGTGTTATTAGATATAAAATGCGTTTCATCTCGTTTTTTCAATTTTGTCAATCAAGTTAGCCGTAGCATCGTATAATTGTTCTTTTGAGCCTGCCATACTCGGGGCATAGCGTGCCGCCTCTGCTGTGGCAAGAACATTGTTCACCTCCTCAATAAGGCTGTCGTCTGCACCCTTTTGGCGAAGGATAGAGGATATGTTTTCCTTGTTGAGAGACGACAAAGGTATAGATAGCTTATCGCTCAAGTATTGGAATGCAGCCTTCTCTATCTCTTCGTAGAAATCGCCCTGACCATTGCTGTCGTTCATCGCCTGTTTGGCTTTCTTGAGGCGCTTTTGTGCTACCTTGTTAGCCTTTCTGTATTTCACTTTTGTCAGATCGGCGTTGTCTTTGATTTGTTTTCTAAAGATGAGGAACAAAATAATTGCGATGATTGCAGGAATAGCGAATAAGAGCCACCAGTTGCCGCTAAACCCGTTGAGATGCGACTGTTTCTGTGCGGGTAGTTCGCCGGTGTGGATATATCTTATGTCGCTCCCTAACTGGCGGATGTCCTCTTTATTGACATAGTTTTGCACAGTCGTCTGCTCAGTATCTGCGGTACCTCTTGCCACCCGTATTTCGTACTCAGGTGTTGTGAGTTGCTTATATTTGCCCTCGTTGGTGTCGTAGTAGCTGAACTCGATTGAGGGGATAGTGTAGGTGCCTGCGGCACGGGCAATAGCAAGATATTCAATCGTCTTTGTGCCTGTCGTGCCTGACTGACTGTTTTTGAAGTTATTGCTTACCTTCGGGTCATAAACTTCAAATCCTTCCGGCCAGTCAACGGCAGGGGTCTTAAGCATCTTCAGGTTGCCGCTACCCTTGATTGTCAGTTTTATCGTTACGGCATCATTGGCGGTGATGTCGGTCTGCGTTATAGTGGAGTTAATATCGAAATGTCCGACACCGCCCGAGAAACCGATAGGTTTGCCCGCAGGTAGCGGCTCTACATGTATTGTGATGGCAGGTGCTGTCAAAGCACGAGTGACATTCGTGTAGGAAGCGAAGAAATCGTCGAAGATAGAACGCACCTGCGACCTGTTCTGCACCCTCAAAACTGCCTCAAATGCTGCGGGGTCAATCTGTATGTCACCCGACTTCTGGGGGTAGAGTAGGGTTTGATAAATGACGGCAGTCTGATAGTTGCGACCATTATAGTGCTCTATATTGGTTTGAATATCACTCTGCTCTAACTCCTGCTTCAAAAAGCCCTTGAACTCAGGTATTTTAGTGTTGTTGGTAAACTGAACGAGGTCAACTCCCGCCCAATATATTTTGTATGACAGGAGAATACACTCCTGTTCTTTCACTTTCGTCTTTGTAACGAGTGTCTTGATAAAAAGGTTATCTTGTGAGGCGTTAGCAGTACTCTGTGCCGTACTGCCCTCCTCCTGCGACCGTGCCGCATTTTGCTGTGCAGCAGGTTGTTCGTCTGCCGGCAGTACCTTAATCTTCAGCCCATTAGAACGATATTGGTCGTGCCCGACGGTAATGGTGGCAGGAGCAATAGTGAATTCGCCCTCTGCCCGTGCCATAAGAGTGTAGGTATAAGTCTGCGTGAAAGAGGAGGTGCGTTTGCCGTTTACGAACGATGTGCTTGATGAGGTACTGGTGTATGGACCTGCCAAAATATCGAAGTCGGCCATCTCAGGTGCCCGCAGATCTTTCGACCGTTGATTGACTGTATATGTCAGTTGAAACGGTTTGCCCAAAATGGCTTGCTTGGGCGCATTAGCCTGAAATACTACATCCTCAGCGTATGCATATACACCGAGGAATAATAGAAAAATTAATATTATTCGCTTGTTCTTCATCTTTTTACATATCGCTTGTTTAACTCTCCGCCATTCTCCGAGTCTATCTGACTTTTCGGGCTATGTCCGTAAATGTTTTTACCAGTCTTTATCCGTGTGGAAACGAGATTGTTTTTGTGTTCGTTTCACTTTTTCTTGCGTTTCTTCTTCGTCTTGTTCTAAAGCTTGCAGAATATGTTCTGCTTGCTCTTTATCCATATTCTCATCTTCCTGTATCTGTTGCTCTTGCAGCTGCTGTTGCTGTTGCTCTTGTTCTTGTTGCTGTTGTTGCTGCTGCTGATCTTGTTTGTCCTGATTATTCTGATTCTCCTGCTTCTTTTGTTTCTGCTGTTGTTGCAGCTCTTGCAAAGCCTGCATTGCTTTTACGAGATTATATCTCGTGTCATCGTCTTTTGGATTGTGCCGAAGTGCCTCCTGGTAGGCCTCTATAGCTTTTATTATGTCGCCTTGTGCAAACATACTATTACCTATGTTGTGGTATGTTTGCGCTGCAAGCTGTCGTTCTTGTTTTGACATCGCTTTCTTATCTGACGGCAGTAGGCGTAAAGCCGATTGAAATTGCTCGGCTGCATCTTGATACTTCTCTTGCTTGAACAAAGCATTGCCGAGGTTGAAATGCGCTTCAAATGAATCGGAGTTTTTGTCTAATCCTTTCCGATAATTAATCTCAGCATCGGTATATTCTTCCTTATTATATTTGGCATTACCTTTTATCACCTCTATCCACTCTTCTTGTGCAAATGCAGGAAGAATAGTGAGAATAAGAGCAGATATCAATAAGTATTTTTTCATATCACTTCTAATTTATTAGCCGGCTGCGTTGTGATGTAAGAATGACGATGTACGAAGGACTTTCGACTTTCTTAAAATGCGGTCTATCCTCTGTCAAACAATTTTTCGATATTCTTATTTTTGGTATTTGAGATAAAACAAGTTATTACGATGAGCAGTAATGCAATCAGTACAAAAGATTGATATTGTTCGTTGTAGTCGGTATAAATTGTTGTTTCTATTTCTGTTTTGCCGAGTTTATCTAACTCTTGTTGTAAGGCTCTTCTGGCAGTATTGGTGTTGTCGGCATGCACATACATTCCGTTGCCTGCTTCTGCTATGTCCTTACACATCTGTTCGTTCAATCTGCTTACTACGACCTGCCCCGATTTATCTTTTCTAAACCCGCCTTTGCCGTCAGGTATTGGTGCTCCGTCTGGTTTGCCAATGCCTACTACATACACATGAATACCTTTTTCCTTGGCAGCCTGTGCCGCTGCTTTGGCATCGTCCTCGTGGTTTTCACCGTCGGTAATGATAATTATTGCTCTTGAAGCCTCACTCTCTTCGCTGCCGAAGGAGCGGATGCAGGTTCGCAGGGCACTGCCTATTGCCGTACCTTGAGCACTAACGAGGTCAGGACTTATATTACGTAGGAACATTTTGGCACTCACATAGTCACAGGTGATAGGCAGTTGCACGAATGCTTCGCCGGCGAAAACGACTAACCCTACTTTGTCGTCAGTCATACCATCTACCATCTTTGAAAGCATTTGCTTGGCATGCTCAAGACGGTTTGGCGCAACATCTTCCGCTAACATCGAGTTGCTTACATCTAATGCCACCATCACCTCTATGCCCTGCCGTTTGATAGTCTGCTCTTTAGTGCCGTATTGGGGTCGAGCGAGTGCGAATATGAGTAGCGTTAGTGCAGTGAGGAGCAACGCGAATTTGATATGTATCTTATGATGTGCAGAGTCCGGCATGAGCGTGTCAATGAGTTCGGCATCGCCAAACTCGCGCAGTTGCTGCCTTTTCTTGCGAACGATAATAATATAGGCTACAATAAGACATGGTATAATCGTAAGTAGCCAAAGGTATTCTATATTTGCAAATCTGAACATGGTTTAATCACTGATTGTTCTCAACAAAAAGTATCTGATTATGATACCCATAATAAGGCACACAAATGCTGCCCAAAGGTAAGGCTCGAAGTTCTCGCTTCGTTTTGAGTATTCCCTCACCCGTATTTTTGTTTTCTCAAGTTGGTCAATCTCTTTATAGATGGAGCGGAGCGTGTTGTTGTCTGTAGCGCGGAAATAGGCGCCTCCCGTTGTTTGGGCTATCTGCCTGAGTGTTGCCTCGTCAAACTGACCGCTCACCGTAGCGTATTGTGTACCGATGGGTGTCTGAACAGGCACGCGTGCTTCACCTTTTGAACCTACGCCGATAGCATACACTCTTATGCCGAAAGTCTTGGCAATCTCTGCCGCCGTAAGCGGGTCTATATCGCCGCAGTTGTTCGAACCATCAGTAAGCAGAATAACCACTTTCGACTTTGTCGGCGAGGTCCGTATTCTGTTCACGGCATTGGCAAGACCAAGGCCGATAGCTGTACCATCGTCTATCATACCGAACTTAACCGACTGAAAGAGGTTAATAAGAACGGTGTGATCGGTGGTGAGAGGACATTGTGTGAAACTCTCGCCGGCAAACACCACAAGTCCGATATTGTCGTTCGGACGATCGTTGATAAACTCTGCCGCCACTTGTTTGGCTGCTTCTAAGCGGTTAGGACGCAGATCTTCTGCGAGCATCGTGCCTGATATATCAAGTGCCATCATTATATCAATACCTTCCGTGGACTCTTTGCTCCAACGATTACTCAGTTGCGGACGGGCAAGAGCAATGCTCAAAAGAATAACGGAAAGGCACACTAATACTATCGGCGCATGAATAAGATATTGGCGAAAAGTTTTGCGCGACTTCACTAAGGCACCGGTGTCGCTCATTCTGAGCGAGGCTTCGCCTTTTTTCAACCGCCATATATATACTGCTATAATAGGTATCAATAGCAGTAGCAAAAATAAATATCCTAAATTAGCAAATGACATTAATTAAAGCTGAAAGTTACAGTTAAAAGTTACAGTTAAAAGTTACAGTTGAAAGTGCTTCGTTATTAATTAACTTCTTGTTGCTGAGGTTTTTCTTCCTCTGTGTGTTTTGTTTCGTTGACGAAGTTATATGCGGCTTTCAATGAGAGCATATCTTCATCAGGCGTGGTTCTCCATTTGGCGAATTTAACGAGGTCGGCAAGACGAAGCATTCGGTCTAACTGCTCGTACAGCGGCTTCTGCTCGTTTTCCACTAAGATCGGACGAATAGATTGCAGTGTCTGATCGGATGTCTTTTCCGTGGAACGAATGCCGTATCGTCTGCCAATGTATTCTCGGATGACGAAAGTCAGTTCGCTAAAATATTCTTTTTGCTTACCTTCCTCCCATTTCTTTTCTTCTTTTATTTTGTCTAATTTCTCTATTGCCACTTCGTCGCACGGGCGCAGCAGCTCGGGATCGATCGTTTCTTCTTGTGCCGCATCTTTGTGTGAGAGGCGCAGGTAGATATAATATGCGATCACGGCGATACCCGCTATGAGCCACAACAATAAAACCCATCTCAGAATTCCCCACCAATAGATAGTTGCTTTCTGTATGGGCTTGATATCGGTGATGGCATAGGTCGTGTCAAGCACAAAAGGCTGTACCACATTGAGCGAGACAGGTTGCGAGAATATGGTATCGTTATCTACGACAAAGGGTAGGGCGGGGATGAGAAAAAGTGAGTCTTTGAAAGCGGTGATAGTGTAGTCCTGTGATAGTGTTACTTGTCCGCTTTTTTGCTCTTTCCTGTCAATGCCACTTCTATCGACTATTTCGAGGTCCGGCGTTATCTCTTCCGCAAAGACGGGTAGTGTTACCTGCTCACCGTTGTTGCTAACGGCGGTTATATGCAGTTGGTTTTGTGCTCCTAACCATAGGCTGGTAGAGTCAAGTTGTGCATTGACCGTAACACTCAATAGTATGGATAACAAAAGTTTCATATAAATTCTAACTTCTAAACAATGTCATAAGTTGCCGGACATAGTCCTCGTCCGTTCTAATCTGTACGCTGCGTGTGCCGGTCTTGGTAATGAGTGTATTGAGAGCATTTTGCCTTTGTTCCCACTCTTTGTGGTACTCTTGCCTAACAGCGGCGGAGGATGTGTCAACCCATGTGGTTCGCCCTGTTTCTGCATCAAGGATTCTAAGCATTCCTACATTAGGCAATTCAGCGTCTCGTCGGTCATAAATTTGGATAGAATGTAGGTCGTGGCGATTGCCTGTTACCATCCATGCCTTCTCTAAGTCACTTTTGCGGTTGTTGTTCTTGCCCGCCTCTGCTATTTCGTTGTCTTGGTAGTCGGAGATTAGAAAAGCGGTGCAGTGGCGTTTTTGGGCGGCAGAGAAGTACTCTAATGCGGTGCGCACATTGGTCAGCCGAGATGTGGGTTCGAAGCTGATTAACTCGCGAATGATATGTAGTACATGCGTCTTGCCTTTCTTAGGCGGGATAAATTTCTCAATCTTGTCAGAGAAGAAAATAACCCCCACTTTATCATTATTCTCAATGGTGGAAAAGGCAAGCACGGCAGCAACCTCAGTGAGCATATCTCGCTTCGTCTGAGTGAGAGTACCGAAATTGCGAGACCCCGACACATCCACGAGCAACATAACGGTTAGTTCTCTCTCTTCTTCGAACACCTTTATATATGGTCTGTTCAAGCGGGCTGTTACATTCCAATCAATGCTTCTCACATCATCACCCGGCTGATATTCGCGCACCTCTGAGAACGACATACCGCGCCCCTTGAACTGACTATGGTATTCGCCGGCGAAGATGTTTTTTGACAGACTGCGAGTCTTTATCTCTATCTTCCTAACCTTTTGTAGTAACTCTTCAGAAGTCATAATTATATTGTCCTTCGTACATTAGGGCACTTGTACTTTATCGAGAATTTCGGTTATGATATCTTCTGTTGTCATATTGTTTGCCTCAGCCTCGTAGGTAAGACCAATCCTATGGCGCAACACGTCGTAGCAGACGGCTCTTACATCTTCGGGAACGACATAACCTCTGCGATGAATGAAGGCGTAGGCGCGGGCTGCTAAGGCGAGATTGATACTTGCACGAGGTGAACCGCCAAACGATATCATCGTTTTGAGGTTGTCCAATCCGTACTGATCGGGGAAACGGGTGGCAAACACTAAGTTGACAATGTATTTCTCAATCTTCTCATCGATATAGACTGCTCTCACCACCTGACGGGCTTTGAGAATATCTTCCGTGTTAAGGATAGGCAATACGGGCTTGCGTTCACCGCCGATATTCTGACGAATAATCTGTTGCTCCTCCTCTTTATTCGGATAGCCTATCACCACTTTCAGCATAAAGCGGTCAGTCTGGGCCTCGGGCAGCGGGTATGTACCTTCCTGCTCAATAGGGTTCTGCGTTGCAAGAACGAGGAAGGGTGCTGCAAGGCGATAGGTCTCATCGCCTATCGTTACCTGCTTCTCCTGCATAGCCTCTAACAATGCCGACTGCACTTTGGCGGGGGCACGGTTTATCTCGTCTGCTAATACGAAATTAGCAAAGATAGGACCTTTCTTTGTGCGGAACTCCTCCGCTTTTTGTGAGTAAATCTGCGTTCCGATAACATCTGCCGGCAGAAGATCCGGAGTGAACTGAATACGACTGAAATCAGCCTTGATAAGATCAGAGAGCGTCCTTATTGCTAATGTCTTTGCCAAACCCGGAACACCCTCTAAAAGTATATGGCCATCGCTTAATAAACCGATTAGAAGACTATCAACTAAGTGCTTCTGACCTACGATAACCTGATTCATGCCCATCTGAAGGGCATCCACAAACGAACTCTCGCGCTCTATACGCTCTTGAAGTTCGCGAATGTCAACTGCATCCATATTATTTATAGTTCTATATTTTTACCGAAAAGAGGCAATTTCCGTGCCAAATGGCACTATTTTTGAAAAATTGTAAATGGTAAAATGATGAATAATATTATGGATTTACATACCGAATTTTTGCTTAAAGAATATCATGCTGCCTTGCCTGTTATGCAGCGTATGAAAGAGATAGTAGTTGATACTTTAAAGAAAGCAATTGAAACCAACGGCATGGAGGTGTCGTTGGTAGGCGCAAGAATAAAAACAGAGGAAAGTCTGAAAGGAAAATTGCAGTTAAAAGGCAATAAGTATCATTCGCTTAATGATATAACCGATATTCTCGGCGCAAGAATAGTCACATTCTATACCGACGATGTTGACCGTATCGCCTCAATGGCAGAGCAACTCTTCATTATCGACTGGGCAAACTCGGTAGATAAACGCACCCTTCATCAGCTCGATAGTTTTGGTTATAACTCGCTTCATTATATATGCAGTCTGCCGAAGAATATTGTTGATGATCCCGCTTGTCCTCAACTTAATACTATCCGCTTTGAGTTGCAGATGCGTACCACCTTGCAGCATGCGTGGGCCAGCCTTAATCATGACACGGGATATAAGTCAGGCGTAGAGGTGCCGCCCGAGTATCTGCGAAGTATCAACCGCCTTGCCGGTATGCTCGAACTGGCAGACGATGAGTTCAGCCGCATTCGGACAGAGATTAATACTTATCGCCACCGCGTGCAGGCACTCGTGCAAAATGGAAAGTTGGACGAGGTCTCACTTGACGGCGACACTTTCCGCTCGTATCTGCAGACGAAGCCCTTCGATTCGCTCAATAAGAAGATTGCTGCAATCAATCAAGCAGAGATAACGGAAGTGTCGCTGACACCTTATCTGCTTGTGCTAAAAGAATTAGGTTGCAAAACTTTGGGGGATGTGGAAAAACTGAGGCAAGAATATTCTGCCGATGCTTATTGGCTTGCAAGACATCAGATTGGCAACACTGACCTCGATATTTTGGCTTCGTCAATCGGCATCCAAAATCTCTGTATTGTTTGCATCTTGCAAAGGGGCGGTGGTAAATTGGAACTCAAGTATCTGTTCGATACTCTCAACGGCAAATCCGACCAGAACCAACTGCTTGTGGACCTAACCATCAAGCAAGCCAAAGACCTGCCGTTTATGAATAGAAGTTAGCCCGGTGAAGAACGTCTCCGAACGTTTATATAGTGAAGAACGTCTCCGAACGTTTCTATCCTACCCGTGATATTTTTGTGAGTGCGGGTTCGTTGAGTATCTTTATCTTTCTGCCGTCGATAGATATTATTCCTTCGCTTGCGAATTGTGACAATGTGCGGATAGCATTTGCCGTTGTCATATTAGAGAGATTAGCCAAATCTTCACGCGACATATACATAGATATTGTAGCCTCATCTTCGTCTAATCCGTAGTTCTGCTTTAAGGTGAGCAGCGCTTCTGCGAGGCGCCCCCGTATATGTTTCTGCGTCAGATTAACCACTTTGGCATCGGAGCGACCGAGGTCTTTCGCCATCTCAATCATAAACAAATAGCAGAAGCGGGGATTTTCTTGAATAAGACGCATAAAAGCATCGCGGCGCACCTTATACACAACAGACGTCTCGAAGGCACTTACGTTAGTGTTGTAGGTCTCGTCCGCTATCATAGCACGATATGCAAAAAAATCATAAGGCTTGAGCATTCTGATTATCTGCTGCTTCTGACCGACTCCCTCTTTATATACTCGTAACTTACCGCTGCCAAGCATCATCATATGCGTGGGGTAATCGCCTTCGTGGTGGATAATCTCGTTCTTCTTATATACGCATACCTCAACAGCACGCTCTATATATTCTTTCTCCTCGTATGTCAATACCTCCCATACCGCATTCATCTCCCATAATTTGCGAGATGCGAACTCTTGTGTAATCTTATTTGCCATTTGTCTGTTGTTACGGGAGCAGGGCGTAAAAACTCTTAGTGTCCTGCTAAATGCTACACTGATATTTACAAAGTTAGCGTTTTTTTTTAAATTATCCAAAAAAAAAATAATTTTGCTTTGCAAATAGCATTTCTACTTGGCAATGAAGGCGCTGAGCATAGAACTTTTAGTATTCGTCACTTAAATGCGTTGTACACTTGTTCTTATGTCCTTGTTCTTATGTCCTTGCTCTTTTGTCCTGTTCTCGCCAGGACGGGAAGAAGCAAAGATAAGGCAACTGACACTGCAAAACAGATAAAGCCCCTTGCCTATATATAAGGGCGGTTCAAGAAGTGAGAAGATTGTGAAAATAAGAATAAAAGCCATTCCCCAATAGTTTTTATCTTCGTAGCATCGTGCTATGACACAGATGTAGAGCATAAGTGTCAGGAGTGCGGCAGCAACACCGGCGTGAACCCAATCGGCAAGCCATTGGTTGTGAGGACGCATATTGGTGTGAACAGGCCATTGCCGTATCTCTCCTTCTGTAGGCAGTTGACCGTAATTCGGCCAATAGGTCTCACCTATAGTGCGGCATATCTCCAACGGATTCATATTGCCCGCTCCGGCTCCCGTCAAGGGCTTTGTCTTTATATACCTGACGGCATAATCGTTCATTGTTTCCCGTGCCGTGTCGCTACCATACTGCTGCCAGAAATCGTGAGTAAAAGCACCTGATATAAGAATGGCAGAGGTGGCAACAGCAGTATATGCAAAGCGCCGCCGAGTGTTGGACGGCAGGTACAGGCAGTTGGTGAGCAGGATGATGACAGAATAGAGGATACCCATGCGCGACTGCGTGAGCAGAGTTGCCGCAAAGGCACAGAGCCAAAGAAAAATCCACAGGAGATGCTGTATGGCTCTACCGCCCTTGCAGAGCCACGATGCGGCAATGACGGCAAAAAACATCGGTAGCAGATTATATGACGGGTGCAAATAGCCTGTGATATGTCCACCGAGGAAACGGAACAGCCATTGGTATTGTGACAACCCGCAGATATATGTTTTCTGCATGATAGACCAGTCCGAAGGGCTTAGATGCAACTCATAGGACGACGCCGCCCACGAGACAGCAATGAGGGCGGCAAATATATAAGCCGAATAGCAAAAGGTACGCAAGAGTTTTGATATTTCATCTCTGCTTATACTGATAGCCGAGGAAATCAGTGCTGCGAGTACAATAGGCAGACACTGCGTGAACAGAACCATCGCCCCGTTCCCCTTGTTGCCGGACCACAATAGTGACACGGCGAACCAGATAATGTATAGCAGTGAGACAACCAAGAGGCTGTTAAACCTTAATTTCGGGCGTTGTACTATGCAATAGACGAGTAGCGCAAAGACGGTGAGTACTCCTGCAATATACATTACAGACGGGAAGGCGAGTGTGGATACAAGTTCTAATGACAGACAGCCGAGCAGAAACTGCCGGCTCCGGTGTTGTGCTGTCTGCACGGGTGATGTAGGTGTATTCCGTATGTCGCGGACGAAGCCCGCAACGGCGGGAAGGTATATGCTTGTTGCCAATATGGTAAGAATGGTGTCAATCATTGTCGGAGAGAATAGTTTTAAGATATCGGATGTACATTTTGATTTTTCTCCACGTGTTGGCGGGTTTGCGGCGCATAGTGCGTTGTTTGTTGTGAATGAAGTCGTCAATAGCTTCCAACACTCCGGCAGAGTTCTTGCCGTCGCGGTGGGCTTCGTGGTATGAAGTGTATTCCTTAATGGCTACTCTAAGTGCGTCAGAGGGGTTCAGTGCGCGTTCTATTGCCTCACCTGTTTCGTCAGGTGTCTGAATATTTATCAGGTACGGACCGGGATGTGTGTTACGCAGCGTGACAACAGGTTTGTCGGTCATGAGGTACTCAACAATAATGCTACTGCTGTCGCACAAGAGGACATCGCTTTGGCGGAAGGTCTTTATCCCCTCGTTGATGCGCTGAAAATGTACGTTAGGGCAATCATTGGCTAATTGCTCATAGGTGTTTATCAATATTGGGTCAGTGAGCAGAGGGTGAAAGGTGATAATCCAATCCCAGTCGTGAGTAAGAGCGAGGTTCCGTATGGTTTGAGGCATCACCCACGCAGAAGAAAGGCCTTTGCTGAAGGTGGGAGCGTAGAGTATGCACGGACGGTCGCGGTGAGGCTCAGGCGGCAGGTTGACGAAACTGTCAATCTTACACCAGCCTGTCTCGTATATGGCAAAGTACTTCTCCTTTTCCGCTAACTCTGTGAAAAATGGTGTGCTACTTGGTCCCTGCGTACAATAGATATCCCACCAGCCGCGCAGTGTGAAATGGTCGTCAACAGCCTCTATACGCTTGCGCATCGGGTATCCGTGAAAAACTTCCACCTTCACACCAGGGAAGAACGGATATACCCAGTTGCCCGGTGCAATGGTGGCTATGGGGTTATATTGGCGCACCTCTTTTAGGCTGTGTAGTCGTTTCTCGTCAGGCATAAGCAGATTGGGACAGCTGTACTCCAACCACCACGCAGCTTCGTCACCCCTGCGAAAAATCTCTTCCTGCAGAGGACGGAGGATGCTGAATGCATAACTATGTGAGGCAAAAAGAAGATAACGTTTCATCTGATGGTACTTTCGTAACAAAAGTGGTATTCTCCTCCGTCGAGGTCATGGTGAACTATTTCTCCATGCAGGTTATGCCTGCGTGCGAACCTTTGCCAAAACTTTTTGCGATAGTGCTTGAACAGACTGACCATATTGCTGTCGTCGGAGTTCGTGTGACTGTTCCGGCATTGGAGATATGTCTTCGCAAGGAGGTCAGCCGCTTCGGGTTGCAGCCATAGTCCTGCCATGTTGCGAAGTCCGGCTTCTATGCTGACATATCCTTGTTTCATCCTATTTGTGTCAACCAGGCAGAAACCGTTGTCAGTAAGGAGGATATTCCCCGGAGTATAATCTCGTAAAAGCAGTCGGCTGTTATGGAGAGCGGCTGTGTGTTGCGCCAAAGCAATAACACCGTCAGCTATCTCTTCAAGGCTTTTGTCTCCCCAGTGGTATAGCGTCGTGCCGTGTTCGTAGCGACATATATAGTAGCTGACACCTAATCCTGTCGGGGTGCAGTAGTCTATGTATGCAATGTTCTCAGGTGAAAAGAAGCCGGCTTGTCGTAAAAGGTCAGAGTGTTGCCACGCCCGCAGTCCTTTAGGCTTGCACAGGTACTTATACACGAAACTCTTGAAGGCAGACGGTACGGCGTATTGTTTGATACATAGCTCTGTACCGTCCAGTTCTGTGACGGCAAGGGTATTGCGACCTATGTGAATAGGTGTGGCGGTTTGCATGATTTGTGCCGGAGACAAGAGCCATGCACTGAGTCTGTCATATTTAGGGTTGACAAGAGTCATGAGTCAAGAGTCGTGATTCGTTTAACGATTGCTACTAAAGAACGTTCGGAGACGTTCGCTACTATCTCTTCCGGTGCTATATCTAAGCAATGCCAATCGCCATATCGGCATTTTTTGTTTCCGTATATCGAACACGGGCGGCATGGCAGGTTGCGTTGTACGCAGTCATCTATACTCTGTCCGTAGCCCAAGAATCCCGTCATGGGGTGTGTCGCGCCCCATACGCTGACTACCCGTGTGCCGACGAGCGAGGCAAGGTGCATATTCGCTGAATCCATGCTTATCATAAGCCTAATGTCTTTCATCAGTGCCATTTCCTCTCGCAGACTCAGTTGCATGTCCGGCACCGACCGAGTGTTCTCATATCGCTCTGCCAGCCTATGCAGCACTGTCCTCTCCTCATCCCCACCGCCGAAGAGTAGCACGGAGTACCCTTGTTCAGTAAGGCACCGCACCACCTCTTCCGTCTTCTCTATAGGATACTGCTTGCCCTTGTGTGCGGCAAATGGCGCAATACCTATTTCATTGCTGTTCTCTCGGTCTGTTGCCTTAGGCATACTGCTGCACATTTTCCGCATCCCCTTGTCCGCTGTCAGCCTTTCAAATACATCGGCGTAGCGTTGCCATACCGGGCGTAGCGGTTTATGCCGTAGTCCGTGGGTAAGGAGGAATCGTTGGATACGGTCTTTCCTAATAGTGGCGGTGGGTATGCCTCTTAATGCCATTCGTAAGGTCAGATAGCGGCTGCGCCAGACGCCGTGCATATCAGCTACGGCATCGAACTGCCGCAGGTCAATGTCTTCAAGCAGCAGATCCAGCCCTTTGCGACCGCGGTGTCTGCCTTTGAGGTCAGCTCCGGCAAAACGGACATTGGCGGGCAGGTCAAGAAACAGACCGGCATATTGCTGACGGGAGAGTATGGTAACCTCCGTGTCTGGATGCCGTTCCGCCCAATAACGGACAACAGGCACAAGCAGTGCCGTGTCGCCTAATGCCGAAAACCGTATGACAAGAATCTTAGTCACTTGTTGTCAGTCTTGTACAACACGGGGTTGAGTGTCGGGTCGTTGTACATCTTCATCTGTCTATAGACCTTCATTACTCGTGTCCCTTGTTCGTAGTCGTCAAGCAGCTCGTTAATGGCTTTCGTGAGGTCGTCAAGCTGTTCCTCTAATACGTGCAGCTTGGCGCGGCAACGGCTGAGGTGTTCCGCATCGGCATCCCGACGTTCGGTCTGTTCGCGCATGTGCCAGAGTTTGACGTGCAGAATGCTCAGTCGGTCAATTGCCCATGCCGGACTCTCAGTGTTGAGTTTGGCATCAGGTTGTGGCTTGACATTCTGAAATTGCTCAAGGAAATACGTGTCAATACGTTCCACAAGGTCGGTCCTGTCCTGGTTGCTGCGGTCAATACGCCGTTTGACCTCTAATGCCTCTGCCGGATTTATGTGAGGGTCGCGAATAATATCTTCGAGGTGCCATTGTACAGTATCAATCCAGTTCTTCTTGTATAGGTCGTGTTCCACGCTATTTGTAGTGTAGGGGTTGGGAGCAGGGGCGTTCACATTGTCGGTGATGTGGTAGTCTCTAACTGCTCTGTGGAAAATAGTATTACACTGTTCTGCAAAGTTCATATAAGGAGTAGTTTGTTACAGATTAATAATCCTTTATTATTCCTTGTTTGCTTATTGTGAGCATTGCTCCTGCTTGGTTGCCCCACTGCGTCCCGATGTCGGCAGCGAGTCTGATGCCGAAGAGTAGCCCCCAGGCTTTCTCCACCCGTTTGTTCACTTCTATACACAAGGCCGTGTTGTGGCTCTTTTGGGAGTACCAGTCTCCGTCGGAGTAGTTGCCGTAGTTGCGGACATGGGTGAGAAGGACTGAGTATTTGAACCCTTGTATATCTCCGCCGGCTCCGAAATGAAACGCCCGTACACGGCTGTTGAGTGTCTGTGTCTCTCCCTTGCTGTTGTACAGCGGTGCGGTGATGAGGGGCGTACCGAGCGAGCGGAGGTAATAGTTCCAACCCTGCTTATAAATGCCGTTGCGGTAATAACTGTCATTGCCGGCATAGATAATACCGTCCTGGTCGTGCATAGGACCCGACTGGTCTGCTGTACATATATACTCAATGGTGAGGGTGTTGATATACTGCCATATATGTTGTTCGGCTGTTATTCCCCATCTGCCGTCAGGCAGGTTTTGACCTTGACCGAGCATGGCGAAGTTGTCTTCGAGAAAATTCTGCCAATAGACCTTGCATTGCCAACCCGTCCCTTTGGCTGTTATAGCCAACTGCTGACTACCGACGTGGTTACCCTGTGCGTTATATAGTTCGTTATAACTATTGCCGCCGGCCTTGGCAAAGAAGACGTTTTTCAGAGATTTGATATCATTACCGAGGTCTGTTCCGGTAGGGGAATAGCCTCCCCATTGTGCAGCATGGTGAAATTCGTAACTTATATTTACCGGTAACTTACCTCCTGCCTGTACGCCGAGATGTTTGTAGTGCAGCATACTGCCGCGTGTATAAGCGTTGTCTGTCAGCCATGCATGAAGCAGTCCACCTTTTATCTCAAGGTATCCGTAAAGTCCCGGCACTGCTGTCCAACGTGAAATACCGATACTTATAGCCGGTATGGCAGGGGCGTTATCGGAAAAGAGCAGACTTCCGGTACTTAGTGGTGCATACATATCGTCAGTTATAGGCATAACGCCCGCCGCGATGTCTATTATATACAGCCTTGCATGAGCGTAGCACCTCTCTACCATGCTTGTAAACTGCTGCTGTTGATACACGGGGAAGACACCTGTCTTTGGCAGCACCTCATAATTGGGCATAGGAGAGTGTACCGTGGCTCTCAAGGCAACAGCACCATCGTAGTCGAACCAGCGATGAGGACGGGTGGCGGGTTTGACGATAGCCCCTTTTATATATCCGCTGAATGGGGCACTGCTTATCGTGCCATATTGTCCCGACTGTAGCCAATACGGACTATATGTGCCGTAACCGGCTGTTGCCCCTAATGACATCTCATACGCTATCGTGTCTTTTCCGTCATCAGGCTCTGCCATCGGAAGCGGCCACCAATCCCACGCGAAAGACGGGGTGACGCAAAGAAGCAATATGTACAAGAGAGAACGTTTCATAGCGCAATCTTGTACAATTCTTTACAAGGTTTGTTATCCTTGTCGGAACCTAATCCGATGTATAGTACATTGCCGATAATCCAACTAACCATATTCTCCCTCCCGTCGTTAGGCATATACCCCAAGCGTACCCAACGGTCAGTGCCGGTGTCGTAGCGAAGTATATCGTTGTATAACTTGCCATTGGTGACGGTGCCGCCGTAATAGTGCCCTCCTGCAAGGTAGATATATCTGTCGTCATGTGTAGCCGTAGCATTATGTCTCTTGCCGGGCACGGGCGTACACTTGTGCCATATCACGCTGTCAGCAGATAACTCGGCATGTGTCCAAAAACTATCACTTCCTTTATAATAGCCTGTTCCGATAAAGAATTGTCCGCCGC
>CAKZZM010000102.1 GCA_937885465.1 uncultured Bacteroidales bacterium | reverse complement strand
CGGGAACAGTTGCGGAGGTAATACGTTCGGGAACTACTTCCGATGGAATTCGTTCGGGAACTACTTCCAATATAACACATTCGGGAACGATTGCTATTATAACACATTCGGGAACGATTGTTACAACAACACATTCGGGAACGATTGCTATTATAACACGTTCGGGAACAGTTGCGGAGGTAATACGTTCGGGAACTACTTCCAATATAACACATTCGGGAACAGTTGCGGAGGTAATACGTTCGGGAACGATTGTTACAACAACACATTCGGGAACGATTGTTACAACAACACATTCGGGAACTACTTCCGATGGAATTCGTTCGGGAACAACATACGCTATCTTACTGTACATAGCAATGTTATGTACTGCAATGTACAAGGTTCAAGCGGTAGTTCGTATGTGCAAAACGCACAGATACTGAATGGTACGCAAGGCACAAGCAGCAGTAGTAAACTGTCTATTCAGTTTGCCGCTAACGCTAACTACACCCAATTTGCAGGACTAAATTCGAGCAATGTTTTGAAGATTTGGACACCCGCAGATGCCGCATAATTGAGCGCAATGTTTGTCTATTGTTGCATAAATACTGCAACGATAGGCAAACTTTTGCAAGTAGTTTTCACTCAACAACAAGCGCAAAGCAATGACTAACAACAGAATAAATGGCATATTTATTGGGCAATGTATTAGTTGTTCCCGAATTATTCTTCGTTGAATTACGGGAGTGATTTAAGTATAAACCAATTAAACACAAAAGATTATGCTCACAAAAATTCGTTACAAGTTAGTATTCAACAGAGCCAACCGTCTCAACAAAAGGGGCGAGGGCTTGATTGAAATAGAGTGTACGCAGCAACGCAGGCGTATCTATTTCTCCACCCACACCTATGTGCAGCCGCAGTATTTCAAGGACGGCGTAGTGGTTGATTTAGACAATGCCAACGGACTGAATTACGCTCTCTTTGCTATGATTAGAGATGTGGAAAATGTAGAACTTGAATATATCAAGAAAGGTGTAGAAGTTCATCTGCCTATGTTGAAAGAAGCCGTGCGCTCGCACATCTCTCCTGCCGCCAAGTTAGCCGATTTCGGTATGCAGGTAGTGGAGCAGAGCGAGCGTAAGAACCTCACGAAACTCAACTATCAGACCTTGCTGAATAACATAGAGCGATTTCGGAAAGGTACGCTCATCACCGACATCGACTATCAGTTCCTTGTGGCATACGATAGGTGGTTACGTGAGTCGGGCATAGCGCATAACACTCGTATCAGCCGTTTGCGTTTACTCCGTGCCTTGCTCAACGAAGCACGCAAGAGGGACATCATAACAGGCAATCCGTTCGACCGCTTCCGCATACAGCAAATGGTCAGCAAGAAAGGCTACTTGACAAGAGAGCAGGTACGCAGTTTAGAAAGGCTCTCTTTGAAAGGTGTGGAAGATAGAGTGCGCGATGCTTTCTTGATTGGCTGTTATACCGGCTTGCGCTTTTCTGACATCATCAGCCTGCGACCCGAACATATACAAGGCGGCTGGCTCGTCAAGAAAATGGTCAAGACAGGCTTTGTGGTTGAGATACCGATAATGGAGTTATTCGACGGCAAAATGCTTGTGCTTGCAGAGAAATACGGCAACATAGACAGACTGACGAAATCGCTTGGCAGTAACTCGGCTGTCAATAAGGTGTTGCGAGGGGTGCTTGACAGAATAGATGCGGATGCCAAAATCACGTTCCATTCCTCACGGCACACCTTTGCGACCTTACTCGGACAGGCAGGAGTACAACTGACCACTATTCAGAAACTGCTCGGACATCAGAAGTTGCAGACCACACAAATCTACAACGAGGTAGATAGACAAGCAATAACCAATGACATTAAAAAAAGAAAACGATTATGAACAACAGAATTTTAGTTGGCAGCCGCGCTTTTTTCAGCGGCATAGACGGTTTCAATACTGACAACCGTAACTTCATCAAGTTAGTACACACCAACGCAGCCTTGCTGCCGGAGAGCAAGTTGAGCATACACGGTAATATCACCTACCGTATGTTGCGTGAGCCTGCTTCGTCTATGGTTGCGAAAGTAGTGGAGAGCGACAATGCTCTACTGCTTGGTAATTTCCTTGTGCCGCAAGTGGCAAAGGAGATAGGGCTGTCTGTATCTCAACTTGACACGCTGCTTCCGCTTGCAGCCAAACTACCTGCCAAGTTGGCGTATCAATCAGTCATCTTGCAGGGCTATATAACGAACGGCTCTTTTACTCTGACGGCAGAGCAACGTGAGGCAGCCTATGCAGCCTACTGCTCTGCTCGGCAGGCGGTCGAAAACGAGACGGAAACGACAGCAGAGAATAACGAATAACCATCGGGAGGAACGACTATGATAGACCGCTTTTATGACCGCTTGGAGCAATGGTATCAGTCGCACACGGAGCAAGTCGGACTCGCTGCTGTGTGGCTGTTGCGTGCCATAGTATGTGTGGCGGTGTTGGCTGTATTCCTGACGGTGGCAGGGTGCAAGCCAAAGCAGTTCGTTACCTCTACTACTACACAGCAAACGCTTATCTCGGAGCGTTACGACAGCGCGCATACGGTGACAGGTGATAGTGCGACCGCTGCGCTGCTGTTTCGCTGTGATAGTCTCGGTAACGTCTATTTGTCCGAATTGCGCACAGAGCAGGGCAGACGCTTGCGATTGGAGTTGCAGTTGGGCGATGTACAAGCCGAACTTGCTGACGCACTAAACGCAACGAAAAACAGCGATATGACAATATCGAAAAACACCTTATCTACAAGAAAGCAGAACACACCGCTGTTAGTGGCGATAGACTGCAAGGAAGATAGTTTCGAGGTTGTCATACGAGGGCTGCGTGAGCGCATAGCGTACTACGAGGAGAACAAGGAGCAGGTGCAGATACCTGTCAAGTATGTGCCTAACTACTACAAGAACTGCACACGGGGCTTTTGGACTCTGCTTGTTGCCCTCATCATTGCAGTCGCTCTGCTCGTATGGAAGAACTATGGCAAGATAGCCGCTTGGGTAATTAAACTATATGCAAAAATCAAACTATGAGAGTGCAAATTATAGACATCGACATCTACAAATGCCGACTTGTTGTGTTCCGTGGAGGAACGCTCAAAGAGGTGCATAAATGGTTAGACGATGAATACATAGAAAAAGACGATGAAGAAATAGTCCGTTCTTTATTGGAACAGTTCGATGAAGTCATCGGTCATAGCGGTGGGGCGTTTATATGGTATGAGCGCGAGAACTTCGTTTGGCTACCCACCTCATCGGGAATGCCGGAACTTGCACACGAACTTTATCACGCGGCTAATCATATTCTCACACAACTTGGTGTTAAGCACGATGAGCAAGACGAGCCATTTGCCTACCTATT
The DNA here is from genome assembly GCA_937885465.1 of uncultured Bacteroidales bacterium. Taxonomy (GTDB): domain Bacteria; phylum Bacteroidota; class Bacteroidia; order Bacteroidales; family Paludibacteraceae; genus Colicola. The sequence goes on along the minus strand of CAKZZM010000102.1, from coordinate 39,153 downwards.
GGAACACCTTACGCGGCAGGTGTTGAAAAAGCCTGCATATAAACAGAAAACACCAACGGCAGCCGACAAATGAAATCATTTATTTGATTTTATTTGTTCAAGTCCTAATTTATTAGTAATTTTGCGCTGTTTTTGGAATGTTACAAGAGTTTCTGAAAGGCAGCGCAATTTTACTCTATTTGACACAAATTTGCTCAGTTTTGATGTTATTCTGTGACTAACAAAACAACCAACACAACTGAAAACATTATTTATCAGACAAATAGTCTATTTCAAAGAAATTTTGCATCGGAAAGTAAAAATTAAAAATCAATACTACCATTTATGCTACTATCAATGACCGGCTATGGCAAGGCTGAATGCCTTGTGCGGGGGACACATTACACAATAGAGATTAAGTCCCTCAATTCTAAAGCAATGGATATAATGCTTCGGTTGCCTAACGAGTTTCGCAACCACGAGTTGGATATACGCTCGATAATAACTCATGAGTTGGAAAGGGGAAAGGTTGATTGCATTATATATTGCAGCCAAAATAGTAATTCACAGAGTAATATAACACCTATTAATACTGCTGCTCTCGATTATTACATTTCCGAATTAAGACAATATGCTGAGTCGCATAATCAAGCAACAGATAACCTGTTAGAAATTGCAATACGTCTTCCTGATGTTTTCAAAACACAAGAACAAACAACTCTTACAGATGACGAATGGAACACACTGCAAACTTGCTTGTTACAAGCGATTAATAACATCAAGGCTTTCCGTCGGCAAGAAGGACTTGCTCTGCAGCGGATGTTTACTGAAAAACTGAACGGCATAAGCGACCTTCTCAAACAAGTAGAACCCCTTGAAGACGATCGCATCACTAATATTAAAAACCGCTTAGAGGAGAACCTTAACCAACTTCAACAAGCAACAAAACAGCAAATCGACCGCAACCGACTTGAGCAGGAAATGATATACTACTTAGAAAAACTTGATATTACAGAAGAAAAAGTACGCCTGCGCAATCATATAAATTACTTCTTTACCACAATGCAAGAGGAACGAGGCGTAGGCAAAAAACTCGGGTTTGTGGCACAAGAGATGGGAAGAGAGATAAATACTCTCGGATCTAAATCAAACCAATCTGAGATGCAGATTATCGTTGTAAAGATGAAAGATCTGCTCGAACAAATTAAAGAACAAGTACTTAATGTCCTATGATAATAATTTTTTGCGCTCCGAGCGGAAGCGGTAAATCAACGATGGTAAAGCACCTCCTCAACCGCTATCCTGACACTTTCGAACTCTCCATTTCTTGTACCACTCGTGCTCCGCGAGGTGAAGAACAGAATGGCAGAGAATACTACTTCATTACTCAGCAAGAGTTCGAAAATAAAATAGAGGAAGGACTTTTTGTAGAATACGAGCAAGTATATGAAGGTTTGTACTACGGCACCTTGCGTTCAGAGATTGACCGCATACAATCTAACGGGCACACCGTCATCTTCGATATCGATGTAAAAGGCGGACTGAATCTAAAGCGACTTTTCGGGAACAAAGCACTTTCTATCTTCATTTGTCCACCCTGCATTGAGGTGCTAAATGAAAGACTTCACGGACGCGGCGATACCTCTGAAGAGATGATACAAAGGCGGGTGGCGAAAGCTGCGAAAGAGATGGAATATGCGCCGTATTTCGACATTCGCATTATCAACGACAACCTCAATAAAGCCAAAAACGAGTTAGAAAATATAATAGAAAACAACGTTTTAACTTCTAACTCCTGACATGAATATCGCTCTTTACTTTGGGTCGTTTAACCCTATACACAAGGGTCATACTGCATTGGCGCAGTATATTCTGCAGCACTACAATGCACACGAGTGTACCAATCCGATGGAGACTATCGACGAAGTGTGGCTTGTGGTATCGCCGAATAACCCGCTTAAAAAAGCGGACGAATTGGCAAGCGAGATGTTGCGACTGAAAATTGCAGAAGATGCCACAAAAGATATGAAAAATATCAGAGTAAGTGATTTAGAATTTTCGCTGCCTAAACCAAACTACACAATAAACAGTTTGCGGGAATTTCAACGGCAATATCCTCAACACTCGTTTACTCTCGTTATCGGCTCGGATAATATGGCGAGATTTAATCGCTGGCGAGATTATCAAACCATTCTTGACAATTACTCAATTCTTGTTTATCCTCGAGAGGGGGATGATATCGAAAAATTAAAAGTTCTATATCCTCAGATGCGCGTTATAGAAGGTGCCCCGCTTTTCCCTATCAGTTCTACGGAAATAAGGAATGCTATTGCTCAAGGTAATCACAATCTTGACAAGTGGCTTCATAACCCCGATAGCATTTTTTTGCGATTTTATTTGCATAGTTCAGAAAAAAATAGTACTTTTGCAACCGATAACTGAATAGCAATGCGTTGCTTTCACAAAACAGAAACTAATAAAAACATATAACTATGATTACAACAACTTTCAATCGCCTTCGCGGAGTAAAGGATAGTCTGCCTGACGGTGCCAGTGCAAAAATCGCAGAAGAATTAGGAATTACCGCTGATGAAGTACGCTCATATTTTAGCGGTGGCAGTCACATTGAGCCCGGTCCCGATGGAGGTATAGTTACCTTAGATGATACCCGCATTTTGGAAGTTGCATTGCGTGTCGCTTGGGAAAACGCCTAATATCAATATCAGAAATGTATAATTATTACATTCGTCAATAATATCAAATAATCATTCAAAAAGATCGCTCTTAACGCAGAGCGGTCTTTTTGTGCATAATAACTTGTAACTCAAACATTGGCGACAGGCGAGACGACTGCGTTCCATTCTAATTTCCACTATGAAAAAAATTACTGTTGTTTTGATTGCCCTAATGTCAGCATTATCAATGAGGGCATACGAATTTCCCGGCTTCGAGTGGTCGGTTGGTGCTGACGTTACTTCGTCATATCTTTGGAGAGGTATGAAATATGGTGGTTTAGCCCTGCAACCTGATGCATCAATCGGGTATGGCGGTCTTAACTTTGAAGTATGGGCAAACATATCGCCTTACGATAACACATTCAAGGAGTTCGCTCCGGAACTTGACCTTTCCCTCTCCTATTCTATCGTAGGTATCACCGTTGGCGTTACGCACCTATATTATTTTGACAAAACAAAATTTTTCGATTATCGCAAACCGAATGTTGTTTTGAACGAAGATGGTGAATTGCAGATCGATGAAAATCGCGCGTCCAACCAAACAGAGGTATTTGCTAAATTTGCCTTAGGCGATTTAGTTGAAGAGGTGCCGCTCACCGTGATGTGGAGTACCTATGTAGGCGGAGACGACTGGATTCTTACGGACGATGGTAAAGTTAAGAATGCCTTCTCTTCATACCTTGAACTGACCTACGATGCTGAACTTCCTCTCGGGTTCACCCTAAGTCCGACAATAGGTATTACTCCTTGGAAGAGTATGTATAGTTATTATGAGAAAAACTTCGCTGTCAATAATATTTCTCTTAAACTGAACTGGGAACTTGAGGCGGGCGACCATTTCGTACTCGATCTATATGCGATAGGGATGTTGAATACAGCAGGCATCAATAAAAGTAACCTCTTCTACGGAATAGAGAATACAGGTGGAGACCAACGCCTAAATGGTGCTATCGGTGTAGGTATATGGTTTCAATAACATTTAAATGGCATTTAAACGATATTGAAAAAGCAATTAAATGCCATTTAATTCAAATTTAATCTGTCCGGATATGACTATTAACAAAGAAAGAATATATAAAATGGGTCTGCCTCTGATATTTCTTGCGGGGGCAGCCTTTTTTCTAATGTGGGAACACGACGACAATCCCCGCAACGACAAACAAGAATACTATCACCACACGGGAAAAGTGTTCGGTACTTACTATAATATTCGCTACTCATCCACAAAAGACTATGAGAAAGAGATATTAGAGAAACTTGCAGATTTTGACGGAAGTATGTCCACTTTTAACCCACAATCCACTATCTCGCTCATCAACACAAACCAAAGTGACACTACCGATTTCTATTTTGAGCAGATGTATGCTGTAGCACAAGAAGTCTCAATTCTTTCTAATGGTGCCTTCGATATTACTGTTGCTTCACTCGTCAATGCTTGGGGATTCGGTTTTCGTAATAAAGAGACTGTAACACCCGAACTGATTGATAGCCTGCGTGGTTTGGTAGGGTATAAGTCAATTTCCGTTAATAACCACAAACTCAGCAAAAATGATTCCCGCACGATGATTGATGCCTCTGCAATAGCCAAAGGTCAGGCGTGCGATGTGGTGGCGCAACTGCTTACGAACAAAGGCTGCAAGAATATGTTAGTCGATATAGGCGGAGAAGTGGTATGCAAAGGCGTGAGCGACAGCGGTAAGCCGTGGCGAATAGGTATCACAAAACCACAAGACGACCCGACAGGCACAAACACTGACCTACAAGAGGTTATCAGCTCCACTGACCTTTGTATGGCAACATCGGGAAACTATCGGCAATTTTATTACGACGGAGATATTCGTCGCAGTCACACCATTGACCCGCGCACAGGATATCCGGCAGAGAGCGACATCCTGTCTGCTACTATCACCGCCCCCACCTGCATGCTCGCTGATGCACTTGCCACTGCGTGTATGGTACTCGGTTCGGACAGCGCACTCGCTATGATAGACAACATACCTGATGCTAACGCCTATCTCATTTGTTCGGTTGCCGACAAAGACACAATGATAGTTATCACAACACCAAATTTTCCGATTAACAAACAGTAACCCGACAAAAAGGCCGATATCCTACGATACACAATAAAAAAATGCATACGATTTGCATTTTTTTTTGTTCATATCAGAAAATTATTGTAATTTTGTAGGCTAAATCGTTCACATAAGGATAATAATGGCGAATAAGAGCCTAAAAATATTGTTAGCCTGCGTATTAGTTATTTTGTGCTTTACCGGTTGCGGGGAGTTTCAGAAGCTACAAAAGTCCAACGATCCGGAACTGAAATACACTAAAGCGATTGAATACTTCAACCAAGGGCAATACACTAAGGCTCAAATGCTTTTTGACGATGTGAGTGCCTATTACAAGGGTACGGAGAGGTCAGAGGATGTGCTAATATATCTTGCTCGCTGCTATATGGGGCAGAAAGACTACGCCTCCGCAGCAGAATATTATTCGGCATACACCCGCAACTACCCAAAAGGTAAAAGCATAATGGAAGCATCTTTTATGGTGGCCCACGCTAACTATATGGACTCACCCGATGCCCGCCTTGACCAAGATCAAACAAAAAAAGCCATTGAGTATTACACCATCTTCGTTGAGCACTATCCCGATAGTCAATACGCCCCACAAGCATACGAAGAAATGAGCGAGATGCTTGACAAACTGGCGCAAAAAGAATTGTATTCAGCGCAATTATACTACAACCTCGGTACCTACCTCGGCAATAACTACCTCGCAGCGGAAACGGTATCAAGAAACGCAATAAAGAAATATCCGTCAAATAAATTCATGGAAGAGTTCTACTGGATTATCCTTAAATCAAAGTACGAACAAGCGGTGAATAGTATAACGGAGATGCGAGACGAACGTATCAGAGATACCCAAGACGAATATTATAGTTTTATCACGGAATTTCCCGACTCCAAACATCGCAAAGAGGCTGACAACCTTAACAAACAACTTAAAAAGATGATTGGAGAGTAGTTTTTCCCGAACGGATACAACGGATTATTTCTTATGTAGAAAGAGAAACAAACGAATCATTAAACACTAAATATATGGATTACAAAAAGAATCATGCACCTCATACCACGGTAACCCGCGATATGAATCAGTTGTCAGAAGAGGTTGGCAATGTCTATGAAACAGTTGCTATTATCAGTAAGCGAGCCAACCAAATATCAACAGCTCTGAAAAAAGAGTTAGATGCTAAACTGCAAGACTTCTCCCTTCCACAGGAAGGTATCGATGAGGTTTTCGAGAACAAAGAGCAGATAGAAATCTCAAAGAGTTATGAGCGACTGCCTAAACCTACCCTACTCGCTACTCAGGAACTCATTGACCACCAACTTATCTATCGAAATAGTTCAAGAGATGCCGCCTTTGCTGAAGAAAGACTGTTTTAAAACACTCTAACTCAGAAAAATTACGAATTACGCCGCGGCGTGGTTCGTAATTTTTGTAAATGATAAGTACTCGGTGCGTACACCGAAAGTTAAACTAATCGAGTGTTAAGAAATACTATGATTAATTCAGATAAATTGACCAACAAGCATATAGTGATAGGTGTGAGCGGTGGCATAGCAGCATATAAAACTCCCATGCTCATTCGTCTCTTTCGCAAAGCAGGTGCCGAGGTGAGAGTTGTAACAACGCAGAACGCTATGCAGTTTCTGACGCCTGTCGTAATAGAAACTCTTTCAGGCAATAAAGTGTATAACGATGTTTTTGCGCCGAGCAATGACCGCTCTACCGAGCATATATCTCTTCACGATTGGGCAGACCTGATGGTCATTGCCCCCGCAACTGCGAATATCATCGGCAAGATGGCAAGCGGCATCGCTGACGATGCACTCTCGACCACCTTTCTTGCTATGACGGCACCCGTACTCATCGCACCGGCAATGAATATGAACATGTTAGCGCATCCTATCGTACAACGCAATCTCAAAACATTAAATGAATATCCCAACTGCCAAGTTTTGCCGACAGACGACGGTTTCTTAGCCTGTGGTGCAATAGGTCAAGGGCGCATGCTTGAGCCGGAACAGATATATCATAGTGCTCTTGCGGCACTAACAAAGCAGGATCTGCAGGGCAAGAATGTTCTCATTACCGGCGGACCGACAAGGGAGAAGATTGATCCCGTGCGATTCATCTCTAACTTCTCTTCAGGAAAGATGAGTATTGCCCTTGCTGAGGAATGTGCGGCAAGAGGAGCAAATGTTACGCTTGTGCTCGGTCCGACTGAACTTGAACCAGATATACTGCCGATGCACCCTATTAGAATAATAAAAGTGGAATCGGCTCAAGAGATGCTCAGTGCAGCAGAAAAAGAATTTCCGAAATCGAATATCACTATCTTATGCGCTGCCGTAGCAGACTATCGCCCCACTCACTACGAGGATAAAAAGATAAAGCGACACACCGATGATATCTGTATCCCGCTATCTCCTAATCCTGATATTTCGGCGATACTCGGTGCGAATAAGCAAAACGAACAAATAGTTGTGGGCTTCGCACTCGAAACAGACCACGAAGAAAAAAATGCAGAAGAAAAGATGAAGCGCAAAAATCTTGACTTTATTGTGCTCAATTCGCTGCAAGATGCCGGAGCAGGATTTCAGACCGACACCAATAAAGTTACAATCATTGGCAGTAAAAATCTGCAAAAGACAGAATTACCACTGCAATCAAAGCAAGCTATTGCTACTCAGATTATAAATATTATCACAGAACAATGAACGAAACACCCATATTCACGGAACCGCTGAGCCTGCTCGTTTTGCGGGAAAAAGTGTTATTTCCCTCTGTTCCTGTTACAATAAACATCACCCGCCCCGCGGCGAAAAACCTAATCGGCGATGCCCACAGCGCAGGAAAACTCATTGCAGTAGTCTGCCAAAAAGATAGGAAAATACAATTCCCGATAGAAGAGGACATCTATCGCGTGGGCGTTATTGCAGAGATAAAAAGAGTCATGACCATGCCCGACAAGACGCAAATGGTCGTACTTGTAGCACATGAGCGAATGATAGTTAAAAACATCCTCTCTGAATCGCCATATATGACGGCAGATGTGGAAGCTTTGCCTGAATCGGGCATTGATTATCGCGACCACGAATTGCTCAGCATACTGCAAGCAATGCGAGAAACACTACATTCTATCATTATGCGATCGGAGAATGTGCCAGACGGGCTTTTGCACGCCTTAGACGCAATGAGCGAACCCGAACTGGTGATAAACTTCTGCTGCTCAACTATTCAGACAGATATAGCAGAGATGCAACAACTGCTTGAACTGGATGATATAAAAGAGCGCGGAGCGAGGATGCAACAACTGCTCAGCAACTTCGACGGCTACCAACAGACTCAAAACGACATAAAAAAGAAAACCGCAGAGACGCTCAATCAGAATCAGCGAGAGTACTACCTTCAACAACAGATGCGTGCCATACAGAAAGAACTGGGCGACACATCTGCACAAGAGGTAGAAGACCTGCGCAAAAGAGGACTGCAAAAGAATTGGGACACGAATGTGGCAGAGCGATTTGATGAGGAGGTGAAGAAACTTGAGCGTCTCTCTGGGCATACCCCTGAATACTCTTCCCAACTCAATTACATTGAGGTCATGCTCTCTCTGCCTTGGAACGATGTGTCAGAAGATAACGATGACCTTCGCCATGCAGAGCGGGTCCTTAATCGCGACCACTATGGTATAGAGCAGGTTAAGGAACGCATATTAGAATATTTGGCAGCTAAGATGCATGGCGGAATGATACTATGCTTATATGGCCCTCCCGGAGTCGGCAAAACAAGTCTTGGCAAGTCAATCGCCACCGCTCTCGGCAGAAAATATGTTCGGGTATCACTTGGCGGTCTGCACGATGAGGCGGAGATACGCGGTCACCGCCGCACATATATAGGTTCTATGCCAGGCAGGATAATCGACAGCCTAAGGAAAGTGGGGACATCCAACCCCGTTTTTGTACTCGATGAGATAGATAAGGTTTATGCTGATTATCACGGCGACCCCACTTCTGCACTGCTCGAAGTGCTTGACCCTGAGCAGAATAAAGCCTTTCACGACAATTTCCTTGATGTTGATTATGACCTGTCGAAGATTCTGTTCATCGCTACTGCTAATACCTTACAAAGCATCCCGCGTCCGTTGCTCGACCGTATGGAACTGATAGAAATGACCGGATACCTGCAAGAAGAGAAAGAGCAGATTGCAAAACACTATCTCGTTCCAAAGCAGTTGGAAGAATACTGTCTCAAATCAAGCGAGCTGAAATTCAGTGCGAAAAGTATTCGCACCCTCATTGACGACTATACCCGTGAATCCGGAGTGAGAGAATTAGAACGCAAAATAGGTGCCGTCATTCGTAAGATTGTTAAGAAACGTGCCCTTGGCGAAGACTACCCCACTAATCTTCAACCTGACGATATTCACACTCTGCTCGGCAAACCTCGCTTCAGTCGCGACCGCTACGAGGGTAACGAATATCCCGGTGTCGTTACGGGTTTGGCTTGGACGCAAGTAGGAGGAGAGATACTGTTTATCGAAACATCTCTTGCACCTTCAAGACAGTCGGCACTAACGCTTACCGGTAATCTTGGTGATGTGATGAAAGAGTCAGCAACGATTGCACTCAGTTATGTGCGTGCACATGCGGCTGATTTCCACCTAAAGACTACCGACTTTGACAAACGCTCTGTTCATGTACATGTTCCGGAAGGTGCTATACCCAAGGACGGACCATCGGCAGGTATTACCATGACAACAGCTATCGTTTCGGCCTTTACGGGGCGACGCGTGAGAGAGAGACTTGCTATGACCGGCGAGATGACACTGCGTGGCAGAGTACTGCCCGTGGGCGGCATTAAGGAGAAAATTCTCGCAGCAAAACGAGCAGGCATAAAGGATATCATCCTGTGCAAAGAAAACGAGAAGGATATTCTCGAAATACCCGACAGATACTTGAAAGGACTGACTTTTCATTACGTGAGCGATATTCACGAAGTGATAGACTTTGCCTTGATATAGCACAGCCGCAATATTTCCCACGGATTTATACTGATTTTTTAGCACTTTGACGCGGATGATCCTTCATATCCGCAATAGAATCAGTCACATCCGTGGGAAATGTTAATTTCTGCTTTCTATCTAACTTCTAACAACGCTGTTCTCTAACTTCACTCCTCTAACTTTTTTGTTTTTTTTCTTTGCTATATGCTGAAAAAGCGGTAACTTTGTAAGTTATTATAAAAATATAATCTTACAAAGATACCAGGCAGAGTTATGCAAGCCAAAATCGCACGAAAGATCGCTTATGCTATGTACGAATGACCGCCTATGCCATATACAAATGAGAAAATAACATTATAAATCATAATATTTATGACAAAAATTATCAAACTGACAAAGGGTTTGGATTTGCCGATGGAAGGTAAAGCAGAGCCGGAAATTGCCTCCGTCTGCCGTCCTTCCGTATATCGTATTATTCCTGACCATTATGAAGGTGTCAAGCCTCGTATGTTGGTGAAAGAGGGTACTCATGTAAATGCAGGTACACCTCTTTTCTGCGACAAATGTGACGAGCGAGTGCTGTTCACCTCTCCTATCAGCGGCATTGTTCGCGAGGTGATAAGAGGTGAGCGCAGAAAGATTATGGAGATAACAATTGAAGCTGATGCTTCTATTGAGTATGAGCATTTTGACACTACCATTCAGTCTGCAGACGATGTTCGCAATCTATTACTTCGTTCCGGTTTATGGACACTCCTGCGTCAACGCCCGTACGACTGCATAGCTATGCTCGACAAAACTCCCAAGGCAATCTTCATCTCTGCTTTCGATAGCGCTCCTCTTGCTCCTGACTATGACTATATTGTTCGCGGTCATGGCTCTGAACTGCAAGCCGCCGTATCCGCTTTGTCACTCATAGCACCCGTATATATAGGTGTGAAAGCAGGCAATGCCGCCCCCGAATTTAGAGCACTCAAACAATGCAATATCACTCAATTTGATGGTCCGCACCCCGTCGGAAATGTAGGCGTGCAAATTAATCATGTATTGCCAATAGGAAAAGGTGAAACAGTCTATACCGTCAATCCTCAGGATATGCTTATTATCGGCCGGCTGCTATTGAAAGGTATAGTAGATATGCAGCGCCTTATTGCCCTCACCGGTCCGCTGGCTGTAGGACACGCATACTACCGCATATTACCGGGTATGCCGCTTGAAGCAATACTGAAAGGTAATGTGCACAATGAAGTCGATTATCGCATCGTCTCAGGTAATGTGCTAAGCGGACATAAGGTTGAGAAAGACGAGATTATCGAACCTCAGTGCAACCAACTGACTGTTATTGCAGAAGGATCTGAGACTCACGACTTTATGGGTTGGATAGCCCCTCGCTTCAGCAATTTCTCTATCAGTAAGAGTATAGCAGGTCACTGGCTTTCAAAAGTAGGCTTCAAGGACTATAACTACGACGCCCGTCTGCTCGGCGGTCATCGCGCTATAATCGTCAGCGGTGAATACGATAAGGTGTTCCCGATGGATATCTATCCTGAATATCTTATTAAGGCAATGATAGCCGGTAATCTTGATAAGATGGAGCAGCTTGGTGCATACGAAGTGGCACCCGAAGATTTTGCCCTATGCGAATATGTGTGCACATCTAAGATGCCTTTGCAGGCTATCGTACACAATGCACTTCAGAATATGAAATCAGAATTGGAATAAGCGTATGAAATGGTTATATAATATAGTAGAGAAGCTTCGCCCCACTTTCAGTGAAGGCGGCAAGTTGCACGCACTCCATTCATTATTCGATGGATTTGACACTTTCCTCTTCACACCGAATACCACAAGCAAGCGCATCGGTGTACAGGTGCATGACGGCAACGACTCAAAACGAACAATGATCATTGTTGTTCTTGCTCTCGTTCCCGCTATGCTCTTCGGAATGTATAATATCGGCTACCAGCATTTCCTTGCTACGGGTGAGATTGTGCCTGGCGGACTTACTTGGGCACTATTCTGGAAAGCGTTTGCTTTCGGACTCCTCGCTCTGCTGCCTTACATCATTGTAAGCTACGTGGTAGGTTTAGGCATTGAGTTCACAGTGGCACAGTGGAAACACGAGGAGATAGCAGAAGGTTTCCTGGTAACAGGTTTCCTTATTCCGCTTATAGTGCCTATTGACACTCCGCTCTGGATGGTGGCTGTCGCAACGGCTTTTGCCGTAATATTCGCCAAAGAGATATTCGGCGGCACGGGCTATAACATCTTCAATGTGGCATTGATTACCCGTGCTTTCCTGTTCTTCGCCTACCCGACCAAGATGTCAGGCGACAAGGTGTTTGTCCGTACGGAAGGCACTTGGGGTTGGGACAACGGTCAGGCTCTTGTTGACGGTTTCTCCGGTGCCACTCCTCTCGGACAAATAGCTACTGCACAAGACCCAAGCATCGTACTCCACAACACTGTGGGTGAGCCTATGACCTTGCTCAGTGCAATGAACGGACTCTACCCTGGCTCTGTAGGTGAGACCTGCGTATGGGCAATACTACTCGGCGCGTGCCTACTGCTGATGACGGGTGTAGCAAGTTGGAAAACCATGCTTTCAGTGTTTGTAGGCGGCGGTCTGATGGCTTGGATATTCAATATCTCCGGCATTGACAATGCAGCTGCCAACACTCCGTGGTATATGCATCTCGCTCTCGGCGGATTTGCCTTCGGTGCTGTGTTTATGGCAACCGACCCCGTTACTTCGGCTCGCACTGAGACGGGCAAATGGATATATGGCTTCCTTATAGGTGTGATGGCAATCACTATTCGCGTATTGAATCCGGGTTATCCCGAGGGAATGATGCTCGCCATCCTGCTTATGAACGCCTTTGCTCCACTCATTGACTGGTGCGTAGTAAGGGTAAATATTAACAAACGAATGAAACGCGCAACAATTAAATAATTACGACTATGAAACTCGATACAAACAGCAATGTATATACCATTGTGTATGCAACAATTATAGTTGTAATCGTTGCATTACTACTTGCAGTTGTTTCATCGGCCCTCAAGCCTAAGCAACTTGCCAATGTGGAGTTAGACAGAAAAAAACAAGTTCTCTCATCACTTAATCTTAAAGTTGACTCACTTAGTAAGGTTACAAGTATAGACGAACTATATGGTCAGCTCATTGACGAACAAGAGATAGCAGGAAAGCAAGTGTTTGTTGCCAAAACAGATGATGGCACCAAGTACATCATTCCGATGACCGGCGCAGGTCTGTGGGGTGCAATATGGGGATATATGGCTCTTAACGATGACTGCAATACCATTTATGGGACTTATTTCAACCACGACTCGGAAACTCCGGGTCTTGGAGGCGAAATCACCACACGCGGTTTCCAGACACGCTTCAACGGCAAACACATAAAAGCCGCTGACCAGTATCAGATGGAGATTGTGAAAGGTGAGGCAGCCGACGAACAAGTGCAAGCCATATCAGGTGCCACTATCACCTCTAAAGGTGTAGAAACAATGATAAACAGCACTCTTTCTGAATATAAAGAGTTTTTAACCACTTCGGGTAAATGCAACGCAAGCGCAGAGACATGCGCAAAGGCCGACCCCGAACAAAATCAAGAGGAGGTACAATAATGAAACTATCAGATAAGACAAAAGAGGTTCTACTCGGACCGCTCAGCGCCAATAACCCCGTTATTGTGCAGATCCTCGGTATCTGCTCTGCACTCGCCGTTACAGTGCAACTCAAACCCGCATTGGTAATGGGCATAGCCGTTACTATCATAGTAGCAATGTCGAATGTGGTTATCGCTGCTATGCGTAACACTATACCGATGCGAATTCGTATCATCGTGCAACTTGTAGTCGTTGCTGCTTTGGTTACTCTCGTCAGCGAGTTTCTAAAGGCCTTTGCCTACGATGTGGCAATGCAATTGTCAGTATATATCGGCTTGATTATTACCAACTGTATCCTGATGGGGCGTCTCGAAGCATTCGCCATGTCAAATAATGTTTGGGACTCCCTACTCGACGGGCTCGGCAACGGATTAGGCTACGCCATTATTCTCGTAATTGTGGCATTCTTTAGAGAATTGCTCGGTTCAGGTACACTGTTCGGCGTTCAAGTAATACCTGACTGGTGCTACAACCACGGATATGTTAACAACGGTATGATGATGATGCCCGCTATGGCTCTTATCCTCGTCGGGTGTATCATCTGGGTACACAGAAGTATCAACAAAGAAGAAAAGAAGTAAATTATGGAACACGCTATAGGTCTTTTTGTTCGCTCAATTTTTGCGGATAACATGATATTCGCATACTTTCTTGGTATGTGTTCTTATTTGGCAGTATCAAAAGATGTGAAGACGAGTGCGGGATTAGGCGTTGCCGTTACTTTCGTGCTTTTGATAACCCTACCTGTTAACTATTTGCTACAGGTACATGTACTCGGTCCGAACTGCCTTGTAGAAGGCGTTGACCTGAGTTACCTCAGTTTCATCATCTTCATCGCCGTCATCGCTGCTATTGTACAAATAGTGGAGATGGTGGTAGAGAAGTTCGCACCGTCCCTCTACGCTTCACTCGGAATATTCTTGCCTCTGATAGCCGTCAACTGTGCCATTATGGGTTGCTCTCTTTTCATGCAGCAACGCGTTGGTTTGGACGCTCTTGACCCTAAGGCAATAACAAGTTTCGGCGATAGCGTGATGTACGCCCTCGGTTCCGGTATCGGCTGGTTACTCGCGATAGTCTGCCTTGCCGGTATTCGCGAGAAGATGGAATATAACGATGTACCCAAGCCATTACAAGGATTAGGTATCACCTTCATCACTGTCGGCCTAATGGCAATGGCTTTCATGTGCTTCAGCGGAATCAACATAGGCTAAGCACAAGCAGCACGCAAGTCTGCCGCATTCAAATATGCCTGCATCATTGCAGCAAATACAGACTCAGAAACTACTCCTCACTCCGGAGCAGATTCAAATGATTAAAATGCTGGAACTCCCCGCAACGGAGCTTCAGCAGCGTGTTAATGAGGAGTTACAAGAAAATCCGGTATTAGAATTAGGCGAAGCAATAGATGATAAAGAACCTATTGCCGAAGAAAACGATTATACGCAAGATGACGACTGCTCTGATGTGTTCGGCGAAGAGCAAACCGAAGACCCTTTAATAAACGAGGATTTTGACTATTCGCAATACACATCCGACGATGAATATGACAACGACTACTATTATAATGGCAGTTCGCCGATGCAAGACGACGACCAAAGGGAGTCGCCTATTATCGCCTCCGATGACTTTTACGACTACCTAAAAGAACAAGTTGGTCATCTTAAACTCACTGAGCAAGAGAGGCAGATAACAGAATACATCATCGGGAATATCGATACCCGTGGTTATCTAACGAGAACACCCGAACAAATGGTTGACGACCTCGCCTTTCATGTCGGTATTGAGATTAGCAATGAAGAGATGCAACACTTAGTTGACTTAGTGAGGCATCTTGACCCTGTCGGAGTCGGAGCGTATAACCTTCAAGACTGCCTGCTAATGCAGCTGAGAAGCAAGAAGCAGACAGAGGATGTGCAGAGAGCAACACTATTCGTGGAGAAACATTTTGTAGATGTTAGTAAGCACCACTATAATCGCCTTCAAAAAAGATATAACATCAGCGAGCAGCAGGTCAAAGATGCTATTCAAGAGATAACATCTCTCAACCCCACCCCAAGCAGCAGTTTTGGGAGTAATATCTACGAGATGCAACGCAGCCACGTCATTCCCGACTTCCGTGTTGAGACCTATAATGACGAGATAGTAGTATCTCTTTGCGATGAAGACATACCCGCTCTGCATGTGTCGGAAGATTATCAGCAGATGCTCAAAACGATGCAGAACCAACCAGGGAAAAAGAGTAAGACCGATAGAGAAGGTATCCGTTTTCTCAAACAAAAAATCGACTCTGCAAAATGGTTTATTGACGCTATTCGTCAACGAAACGAAACGCTACTAAATACTATGAGAGCAATAGTGGCATTTCAACGAGACTATTTCATTGAAGGCGATGATAGTTTTCTTAAACCGATGATTTTGGACGATATAGCCCGCGTCACAGGCTACGATGCTTCCACTATATCGCGAGTCAGCAATTCAAAGTATGTATTAACTGATTTTGGTATTATCCCGCTCAAGCATTTCTTCTCTGAATCGCTCACTACCGATCAAGGTGAAGAAGTGTCAACAAGAGAGGTTAAGAAGATACTTAAGGATGTTATAGCAGCAGAAGACAAGAAACATCCGCTAACCGACGACCAACTTGTTGTTCTGCTTGCAAAAGAAGGATATATCATCGCACGCCGAACGATATCCAAATACCGAGAACAAATGGGAATTCAAGTAGCACGACTGAGAAAAAAAGCCTAAGAATAATATTATGGATAGTATTGTTTCCTACATATTATCATTTCTTTTTTATGGTAATAATGAAGCAGCGCGACTTGTCGGCTACACTGACGATCCCACCCAATGGGATAACTACAAACTCATTATTATACCTAACGGACATCTGTGCAAAGATTGGGTCTATCCTCACCTAAGCAACCCTAAGCGAGAGGGCAAATTCATCACACTCGACCTCGTCTATAACACGGCTTTTTTCATCTCTCGCGCAGAAGAACTGCTTGAAACGCGCCGAGACAGACACAACCGTTTTCTCGCTAAATATTCTATTTTAGGTCAACAGAGTAATCTGCAAATACCGCTCGTTGACGAATATTCCCGCTTTCTTATCAAATCGTTGAAATATATATGTGACGAGTCAGGCATCGATTGTCCTGCCAAACTGCCGCAAGAAGGCTTTTCACATATCTGGCTGACGCATGATGTTGACACGCTGACGAGATATCGCAGCCTGCGCGGAGCGTTGGGAGGTATTGTTCGCGGACACACAAAGCAGGTTGTTCGCTCGCTCAATGACATAAACAACGACCCCGCATATACATTTCCGTGGCTGATAGAACAAGACAAGACATTAGTTGACTCATATCGGCAAAGTGCGTCACAATGCGTAGTGCAGCCGCTTTATTTCTTCAAAGATACTTGCGGAAGAGGTTACGATTATCCGCAGTACAAAATTCACGGACGCGATTGTACGATGATTAGAACAACAATCGCATCACAAGGTGCTTTACTCGGTTGGCATAGCAGTTATTATGGTACGCGCACATCACACAATACTGAAAAGCATCGGCACAAGGAACACAATACGCTGAATAGCACTTCTATTGATTATCGCTTACATCGGAGTCACTATTTGTGCTGCAATATTGACAAGATACAAAGCCTTGTCGAGCAAGGTGTAACTGACGATTTCAGCATGGGCTTTGCCGATATGGTAGGATTTCGGTTGCAAACAACTCGCCCCGTCAGATGGATAAATCCTGTAACCATGCAACTGACATCGCTCGTTCTGCACCCCCTCACTGCTATGGATGCCACTCTGTCAGACTACATGAACCTCAGCGAAGATGAGGCGTATTATCTTTGTGAAAGGCTATTCGACAAGATTCGCCAATATAATGGTGAAATAGTACTACTTTGGCACAATGACCGCCTCAACACCTCATACTACAAAAACCTATATTCATCGCTATTAAAAGTGATAAGTGAAGAGTTATAAGTTATAATTGAGATGAATATACTGATACTCTCCGATGGCTTTTCGGCACCTGCGTATAAACCGCGTTTAAGGTCTCTTTGCGACTACTTGTATGCTCAGGGACACGTGATAGATGTTTTCTGCGAGAAAGCAGATTTGTTGCTTTTCCACCACGAATATCCAATTTATGAGGTATCATTATATAACGGCCGCTTCGTGGATTGGGCATTAAAGAACTGCGCCAATCTGCTGTTCAATTGGAAAGATCAAACTTTTGAGCGTGAAGTGGAACAAATGATAGGAGGAAAGACTTACGATTTGGTGTTCTGCACATCCTTTCATACGTTTCCTCTACAGACAGCCAATCGCATCGCTAAAAAGCGTAATATACCATCCGTATTAGACTTGCGGGATATGGTAGAGCAAGCACCTGCGAACAAATTGTTGTATCTAAAGCATCACAACCCGCTTCTCAAACCTGTCGCACAGTTATATTCACGCCGGAATATTCACAGGCGCAACCGAGAATTACGAAAAGCAAACGCAGTCACTACTATTTCGCCTTGGCACGCAAACTTGATTAAGTCCATAACGTCCAAGCCGTCTTTCTTGATTTATAATGGCTATGACGATACCGTTTTCCGCCCAAAGAACACACCATCGCAACGATTCAAGATTATTTATACGGGTAAAGTGTTCCCTCTACCCCAACAAGACCCTTCCTTGCTTTTCGAGGCGATAAAAAAGATAAACATATCCCCCGACCAATTATCCGTGGAATGGTACACGGATACAGCGGGAAGGCAACTTATACAATATATGGCTAAGCAAGCCGGAGTGCTGGACTGGATGCGTTTTCACGACATGGTGGACCAAAACCAGATTCCGGGTTTACTCCACGATGCCTCAATCTGTCTGGTATTGACAAGTAGAGCAAACGACATCAACGGACATGGTAAAATGACCACAAAATTCTATGAGGCATTGGGAGTTGAAAAGCCCGTACTATGTGTGGAAAGCGATGAAGAATGTTTGGCGCAAGTGATCCGCCAAACCAACGTAGGGTTATCTGCTACTAACTCGGAACAAGTGAGTGCCTTTATTATGGAGAAATACGCCGAATGGCAGGAAAACGGATACACACGCCAACCTGTTGTAGCGAGTCAAAAGGTACTATTTTCGCGCCAGAAGCAGGCAGGACAGTGGGAAGAATTATTTATAGAAATAACCGCACAACCTCAAAAACCTCGGCAAGATGAACGCCCGCCTGCGTACCGCGCGTCAACGCCAACGACCTAATAAACTCACCGGACATATAATTGCGGCCTTCCTGCGAATGATATTCTGACAAAGCTTCTTGTTTGGCAAACAAATCTTCCTCAGTCAGTTCTACAAAACACTGGGTATTGAATGTAAGATTATTCCATATCAACTCATAACCCAAGAGCGTTGTGTTCTTAAAAGCACGTATCGCTTCTTGCGCTATGGTTTGGTGGTCTTGATGTACATCGTGAGGACTTGGAACAAACACTACATCCGGACGGTAACGTCCGCGAAGTTCTATCAAAGCCTCTAATATCTGTTGGCGGGAATAACTTAATTCACGGACCTCATAATCATAAACAACCAAATTCTCTTCACTTATGCCAAGCCGTGAAGTAGCATTTCGCACTTCTTTTTTCAAAGTGTCTGCTGCCATCCCCGCAGGAAGGGACTTGCTTGCCGTAGAGAATGCTACATAAATTACTTTTTTACCATTTTTGAGTAATTTATGAATGGTTCCCCCCATCCCTAACTCGCCATCATCTGTGTGTGGCGCTAAAACCAATACTGTATTCAGTTGATTAAATAACATGATTCAATATAATCTGTTTTTGCATTAATGGCTGTTTGTTTATCAATATCACTATCTCCAATTAGCACGGTATCACCTGCCTGCACACCATATTCGGAAATCAACTGCAGCATGGCTTTGGGTGAAGGCTTTTGCTCTGTCTCATTGGCATATAGAATCCGAATCTGTGGCCATCTGCTCACTATACCCAAGTTTGACACTTTTTGTCGTTGTTGTTCCGGATTGCCATTGGTTAGTATAGCAACATCTTTCTTCCTTTTCAACAACTCCGATAGTATGATAGCAACGGACGGAAATAATTCCAATCGGCATGTAGTATGGCGCAGTATTGCAAGCATTTCATCCGTTGTAACACGCAGTTGGTAACGGGAAATAAATCGCTGAAACAACAAATGCCGACCTTCTGTTGAAAAAGTATGGCATAAATAACACCGATATTCTTCTTCCAAGTCCTTGTCTCCTGCTGCTGCTTTCTGAGCAATCTGAGCATATGCAGCAAACAAGTAGTCCGTCTCGTTATACAGCGTATTGTCCAAATCGAACACGTATAATCTATATTTTAGCCACTCCGCTTTCATTTACACCTACGGCTCCCCAATAACGTATTAAACGGGTATTCCAATCTACTTGCATAGAGTGTTGCGGTTCGCCAAGCAACGCGCGTACTGCCTCTGCAATGATATTTGCACCGGCCATTGCAGACATGACCATAGTTCCTTGTATTCGGGGATTACATTCCAATAAAATTGGAATTCCCTCTCTGTTCCTCTTGAATTGGAAGCCGAAACAATATTCCAGATCTATGGCATCAGATAATTGCCGACATGCTTCTATTATTTGCTTATCCCTTTCCAGCGATGCTCGGAAAGTTATGCCGCATCGCATCACTTCACGTTTGCGGGGTATCGCGATGAAACGACTATCTGTTCGCAATATATCAACAGTGTATTCCTCACCCTCTAAATAATCCATCACCAATAATTCGGGAAACTCGTCACCTATGATTGCATGCAATTCATCCAATGTACAAAATAAGGAAGAAGGTTTCTTATGATAGAAATCGTTGCATCGGTCTCTATCGTGCGCATCAATAATAACACGCACGCCGCGGGAACCATTCCCGCATGGTGGTTTTACTACCGTCAGCAAGCCCTTGGAACGACGCTGTTCTACTTGGGTTCTCAAACTGTCAATATCTTCGCATACCGTAAATTCGCCGGTGGGTACTTCTAAGGAATTTGCCACCTGCAATAAGTGATACTTGTTATTTGCTTGTTCTATAGACAATGGGTTAGACACCAGTACATGGGTTCCGAGTTTCGAAAAAAGTTGTTTATGATTTGCCAATATCTGCAATTCAGCTGTATTCTGAGGAACGATTGCATCAACTTGCCTTGCCTCGCATAACTTTGTCAATGCTGTCAGATAGGAATCAGTTTCAGATGACAAAGGTAAGGTATGAAACTCATCGCATAAATACTGTCCCACAGCCGATTCATCAGCATCAGTACCTATAATTGTACCTCCTATTTCCCGTAACGAATACAAAGTCCCTTGCACTCCGGGGGCACCGACACCCGTTAATAATATAGTGTGCTTCTTTTTCATATACTAATTTGCAAAGGTAGCGTTTTTTTTCTGATATACACAAGATTTTTATAAAAAATGTGATTTTTTATGACAACAAGTCAACATGGCAGAAAAACAAAAATTCTCTCGTCAGGCAGCATCTGAGCAGATAAAAGATATTATCCTTACAGCTTCCAAAAATACGCCACAGTAAACGAGAGATTCATATTGTTAGAAGATGTAAAATAGTCCATTCTTGAAGTAGAGAAATTGCTGCCGAGAGAATAGTTAAACCGCGCTTCAAACTGATATACGCCCGCGTGCTGCGTTATATAATAAAATCCGAGAGCACCGGCTATTCCCCAATCAAAGCGATTTTCCAACGGAACATATTGGTGATAAGTGCCACTGCCTTTCCCGCTATTCCACGCTGAGGAATAAGCAGTCGGAATATTGCTACCTTTTTCATTTACAAGAAAACCAATCTGCGGACCGAGATTAAGAAACCCGCGGGCACATTTCGTACTACGGGAATAATCTCCGAAATACAAGTGCATAAGTAATGGTATCTCAATATAATCTAACTGTCTTCTATAAGCATATCCGCTTTCTGCACTATACTCTTGCCAACCTCTTCCCATATAATTCAACTCTACCTGCAAACCGCAAACTTTGTGTCCTATATATCTATATACCAAACCCGCTGTTGCACCTAAGTGGCAATGCAGCGGATTTTGGTCTATCGTCGGGCTGAAGTTTACCATTGAGGCTAACACGCCACCCTGAGCACCTATATACATTTCCTCTTTGAGCAATTTGGGTTGAGCAAAGAGAGAAACTGATATTGAGCAACAAACAAGTATTATGGTAATTTTAATGCGCTGCATACTTTATATAGATAGCAGAGTTAATCCTACCGCCTTGCTCACTAACTCGCTCAAATCGAGTATCTGATTGGATACCATTCGCAATTACGGAATAACAATTATCGGTATCGTCCTCTGTTAAAGCCGATGAACATTGCTGCAATTTCAAAATCAACGCAGCAGTCAAATCATAGCCAAGCAAATCATAACGCGGGTGAGTATCTGCCAACTTTCGTCCGAAATAATGATTATATAGAGTCTCAAAATGTCCTATACGGGAAGAATCAACATCATGAAAAACAGACGCAAATACCAATGGTAGAGGTGAATTCTCTTCCTCCCATGCATAATGAGCTAATATCTTCACGTCCTTACCGCTCGTTTGAGGCAAAAGAGATGACATGATTGTTTGAACTGAGGAATATTTCTCGCTATTGAAAACCAAAATATTCTCTTTATCTTCTGCTAATGAAGGAGCAATAGAGTCGTTCAATATATCTTGAAGAGTAATTTTCTTAACTTCAAAATCAGACTTTGCAAGAGCACTATGTACTGCCTTTACACTACTCGGAATGTCACTATTGGAAGCATCAACAAGAATAAATCTGCACGAATCTTTCTTCTCCTCAAAATGTTGTAAAATAGCGGCAGCCATCATATCCGCTGTCGGATTAAATTGCAGAATCTGCGGAGTATGCTCCACGCCATTCACTTTCTGGGTGAAAGGGATGAGAATAGGAATTTTATTCTGTTTAGCAAACAGAGATGCATAACTGACCTGCGCCGGATATACGGGACCAATCATTGCATCGACCATTTGCAACTCTCCGCGAGACAAAATCTGCTGAACAGCGACATCTGATTTTTCAACATCGTAAGTATAAATATCAAACTTCTGACCTCTCTGAGATGCCTCGTATATTGCCAATAATGCCCCCTCATAAAAATCTATAAAACGATCCATATTTGCATCCCGCTTGGGAGCATCGGTCATAAGCGGCAAAAGGAATGCGAGCCGCAACGGCAATTCAGTAGGAGTCGGCAAAGAATATACAATAGTCGCGTCAGAACTTTCCGGCTCAGCGGCTATAGGATCAATGCCGATAATTTCGTGAGCCACAATGCCCTCTGTTCCTAAACTTTCGTGAGCGGACACACTTGCGCCACTCCGGTCAATGGCTGGGACAACAGCCTGCTGCACAACCTGTTGCTCATCCGCTACAGCCTGAGCTTTAACATCCTCGGACTGTAATTTTAGCGAACTATCAACATTTGCATCTGCTAACTTACCGGCTTCAACATCAACCTCAACGGACTCTACCGTAGCCACATCCTTCTTCTTAATAAGCAACGACTTGCCTATTTCCATCCGTTTGGTAGTCTGAGGATTTAGTTTTTCTATATCCTGCACTTTTACACCATATCGTTTGCTCAGGCCATATAGTGTCTCTTTGGGTTGCAGTGTGTGAACTATATATTGAGTGGAATCAATCTGCTCAATAACAGGGATATAAATGGTCTGACCCAATTTAAGCCCTTCCGTCTGAAGAATAGGATTAAGTTTTATAATCTGTTCTTGGGTAACGCCAAAGCGCTTACTAATTCGATATAGCCCCTCTGACTTCTGAACCTCATATCTATACACCTGTTTTCCCTCAATAGTATCAAGTACGAGCGAGTCGACCACTTGCCCCTCTGCACATACCACAACAGACACCAATAACAATATATTCAATAATCTTTTGCTCATCTAACTTATAACTTTATAACTTTTCACTTATCAACTGATTAATTCTCGGCGTACTCGCCAAGTTCTTATCTCTTATCACTTAACTCAATCGCTGCAAGAATAAGCGGACCTATACCCTTCGGGTCATCGTTACGCTGCGGCTCACTAATGTAATATTCGAAAGAACCGTCTCTTTGTTGCTTGCCTCCCAATCCTGCCACTGAACAACAATGAATGAGCGACAATGTTCCGTCAGCATTCTCTATCACAAGATTCTTAATGATACCATCAAAAATCTTCTCCGCCTCCGCCCGAAAAGACTCAGGCAGATAGCCTTTATTCGCACCTTTGGCAAATGTATAGCAGAATATTGCGCTGCAAGTTGACTCTATATAATTTCCTTCACGCTCCTGCTCATTAAGCACTTGATACCAAAGATGCGTGTCCTCGTCTTGATAACGAAGCAGGTTTGTAGCAGACCGTTGAAGCATACTTTTAATCGACTGATAAGCGGGGTGATCTTCCGGCATATTATCCAACACATCCACCATCGCCATCACATACCATCCCATCGAGCGTCCCCAAAAATTGGCAGAACAACCCGTTTCCTTATTTGCCCAAGTCTGCTCTTTACTCTCGTCCCAACCGTGATAATTAAGACCTGATAGAGAATCGTATGTGTGACGGTCAATTGTCTCGAACTGCAACTGAATATCATCAAAAGCCTCTTGCAAACCATGAGTCGCCGCGTATTGGCAATAGAAAGGCTCAGCCATATATAATCCGTCTAACCACATTTGCCACGGATAAATCTTCTTATGCCAAAAGCCGCCTTCTGTAGTTCGCGGATGAGTAAGCAACTGACAATACAAAGTATCTATCGCCGCAGCGATGCGAGGCTCCGGACATATTGAATAATATACATACAGAAACGAACCGCCATTTACTCTATCAATATTATAATCAGACTTTTTATATGTCTTAATACTGCCATCTTCTTCTATAAAATAGTCTGCAAAATCACGAACATAATTCAAATAGGCAGTATCACCCGTCGCGATGTATGCCGTTGTCACAGCCTTTGCTATTAATCCTTGCGTATAGTCCCATTTGGGCTTCTGAACCCCGTCCGCCATCCATAACTGAGGATCATGCTTTATCTGACTATCTGTAAATCGCTTTGCATAATATAGATAATCATCCTTTTGTTCAGAACATGAGCCTAATACAAATAGTAGTGAGAACAAGATAACGAAAGAACGACAAACACGCTTCATAAGGATAATTAATTTAAGAACATACAAAATTAGTAAAAAAAACTAACATAACCAATAAATTATTTCTTTTTCTTATTGACATCTTGCTTTATATCATTAGGTTTTTGCTCAAGTATCGGTTTTTCTTGCCAATTGAATGTCTCCTCAAAATCCCAATTCGCTCGCAACGTCAGTTTTTGCGAGAAGTAATATACATTCTCCGGCTGCCTTTTCTTATATGGCATGACATCCGTTGTCCACTCTCCTGTAGTATAGACGGAATCACCATTAGCATCTTCAAACATCCTTAAATAATATGACTGTGGCTTAAGATAAAGGAAAGCAGAACCTCCTTCCTTTGCAGGTATCGTTCTCACAACCTCGTCCTTTTCCGACAATAATTGTAGCATCATATTCTGCTTGTACGGCTCGATTTTTACCATCAATGAAGAGTATTCATCAAGCGATTTTATCTGCCATTTTATCTGCTGTTTATCCGTTGCCACACCATAAATATCCGCAAATGCGGCAGAGTCGCAGTCTAATACATAGCTCCTTTCTGCAACCCACGGATGCATTAACCGCAGCACTGCTCCGCTACTGTCTGCCTGCTCAATATCGAGGGGCAATGTGTGAGGCACACTATCAACTACTTCATAGAAATGAATACTATCCCGCTGTATCTGCGCTAACGGCACACTGAATTGCAACTGAAGCGGCTGAAATATATCAAACGATGACGATGCATTGGCTTTTATCTCTAATTTCCTCTCTTTCTGTTTTCTCTCTGCAGCTTCTTTTGCTTTCGCTGACATGCGCGGGGCGCGATATATAGCCGACAATGTATCCGTCCGCTGAGTCAGATTATACATACTATCAGTAGCAAAATAAGTCATGCGAAATGGAATAGTATCAGATGTAATAAGCAAAGAATCTATTATCCAAATAGTAATAGTATCACGATTGGCGGAAGATTGAACTACAAACATATCTTTTTGAGGCATAATAGAATCAATCCCCAAAGAGTCGCGCAATAATGAATCGCGAAGTGCTATCTGCTGCCACTCTAAAACAGGTACTGACGGCTGAGGCGCGGAAAATAGAAGAGTGAAATAATTTTGCTGTTCTCTTATGCACCTCTGGAAATATGTACGCTGCTTATTTTCAGTAAAATAGCGCAACAAGATATTTGACGGCTCATAATGCGTTATATACTTTGGAGATACCGAAAGAGTATCAGTTCTGACAACACTGTCTTCATGACCTATAAAATCCGCCATTTTAATACTATCTGCGCTATTAGTTATATTCGTAGAATCTTTCGGTGCACTAATGTCAAGAGTATCTATCTCAACTCTCGCCACCGTCTCAAACACAGTATCGAGAAATGCAAGTGCCTCGCCTGTTTGAAAGATAAAATCTTTCGACACATCGTTCAGCGCGTATATCCTATACCTGCCCGCCCGCACATTTCTTACACAAAACGACCCGTCTGTCGCGGTACGGGTAATATAAGAAAACGGCATTGTGGTGAAAGCAGAATCGTGGAGATTACTATGCAAACCTATATAGACACCCGATACGGGATTAAGGTCTTCCGCGTTGATTAGCATACCGCTTACTTGCAGAGTATCGATAATATCTCCCGTCGAAAAAGAAAAGACATAATCCGCTAAAGGATTTTTCTCATTATTGTCACATATAGCAGAACCAAAATTAATGCTATAAGTAGTAGAGTCTTTCAGCGGCTCATCAAATGACACAACCACCCTTTTCCCAACGGCTTTTACGGTAGGTTGTTTCTGAGATGGAGGAGATATTAATACTTGATTCGATGCATCGTTCAACTGTACATATTCGTCAAAAGTGAGCACCACGTTCTGCCCCTCAAAGTTAGTACTACCATTTTCCGGCACCATTTTTAACACCTTTGGCGGCGTTTCGTCCTTAGGTCCGCCCTGTGGTCCCATACCGCGATTGGCACACGAAACCACAAAGAGTAACAAAGTGATAAGTGATAAGTGATAAGTGATAAGTCTATTTCCCATAACGCTCAACTTTCCGGTGTAAATATATTGTACCCGATATTGCAATCTGCACACCGCTTTCTTACGCAATATTCCTGATATAGTTGCAATAATGCCTGTGACTGCGACGCATTACCAACCTTTACGCCTAACATTCGCCAACGACGAATAATATTATTATTCTCAGCGGGAATCTGATTAAGAATAGTAAACGCCTCTTCTTGCATCATCAGGTTAGAGTGAGTTGTTCCCCACGCGAATTTATATGGCACTACCGTATTGATTATCAATACATCTATTGCTGATTTACCAATATTATTCTTAGTCTCTTCCTTAGTCTTTTCGCCTTGTTTCTTGCTTAATGGAACGCATCCGTCCTCAGCTGCAATTCCTGACCTTTGCTCTTTCTCCGTATCTGAACCAAACCTATAATGCGTACGCCAATACTCCGACACATTGACATCAAAGACCCGTCGCAGTTGCGATAAATCGCTTGTATCTAAACATACTCTGAGCAACATCTCCTTGCTCTGCAACAATGCTGCAAACTGAGCAATACGCAAGTGTGGAAAACTCTGCGGACGCATTCGCAGCATCTTCCAAACATGAGCCTCAAGAGGAACAAGAGAAAACTTCTTTTTGAGAAACAAATATTCCTTTAGCAGTGAACGAGAATAATCATCTTCGGCTGTTTCCTCATTCAGCAACCCCGATTGTCCGAGTAGCATAGCTTCCAACTGAAAGAGAGAATTGCGGTGCTTCATAAGATATGGTAAAGGAGTCTGCTTTGCAAGCAACTCAAAGGGCAAACCGTTAGTATGAAAACCGAAATTATGTGCAAGAGTTATATAAAACGCCTCTTCATAATTATTGTGCGAAAGAGCAAGCAACTGCTTCACTGCATCCGACTTCTGTTGCATCCGACGATTAAGCAACCTATCAAGCCACCAAGCCGATACATACGAAGGATTTTCGTGAATTTTCTGCTCACATAGCACATTCATATCCGTCAACATTCGCGCCAAATATTCCGGCTCATACGGATAACTCAATTCGCACTGATCTAATGCATCACCTTTGCTATTGAAGACCTGCTTATCTGCACGCTTTACAACATGAAGAATAACGTTATCGTATGCAGGGTCTGCGTGGTGCCCGTGCCTATACCAATCAGACGCACATACATGTATCTCAACATTCCCCGTCCAAGTAACACCATCTATGCGAATAGTAGCAGCGAAGAAGTCGGGACCCGCATCGGTATTGTGTTTGCCCACATCTAACACCTCAACACGCCTGCCGTCAGTGGTCTGCTGAGGCAACTGAAGAAACAAACGACTCTGCCATATATAATGCAATAGCAATTCAGGCATTCAGGTATAACTTATAATATTCTACTTGGATAACTCTCGGCGTTTTATCCGAGTAATTATAACTTATCACTAAATATATACCCCTCTTCCTTGAGGAAATCTATCACCTTAGGGAGGGCTTCAAGCATTCGCCCATTCGATTTCAGACTATCATGAAATACTATTATCGAACCGTTACGAACATACTTTTTGACAATATCCACCATTCTATCTGCGGTATATCTGCTATTATAATCATGCGTCAGCACATCCCACAGCACTATTGTATAGCCCATTTTTATCAACTCTCTTTTCTGGGAATAACGCATCCTGCCATAAGGCGGGCGAAATAACTTAGCAGAATCGTTCGCACATCGCACATAACTTTGACACTGCTCCACATCTGCAAGATAATCTTGCGTAGAGCACTTCAAGCCCTTAAGATGATGAAAGGTATGATTACCGACTCTATGTCCTTCAATTAATATATTCTCAAGAAGATCAGGATTTTTCCTTACATTATCACCTACGACAAAAAATGTAGCTTTAACATCTTTCTCTCTCAATATTCTAAGTATATGCGGAGTTACCTCAGGTATCGGTCCGTCATCAAAAGTGAGGTAAACGGTCTTTTCGACCGTTTGCCTCCTCCACAACACCCCACGATAGAGCCTTTGTATCCATGTGGGTATTTGATATAATAGCGACATTGTCACATCGCATTTCGTGCGTCCACATCCCATACGAGTGCAGAAGCACCAAGTATAGCAGCATCTGAATCTTTGAGAGTAGAGAATAGCACCTTAACTTTGTTCTTCCACAACGGCATCACATTTTCGTTCATCGCCCTAACGATGGGTTGCATCAGGATATCGCCGGACTTAGTCAAACCACCAAACAGCACGATAGCCTCAGGAGCAGAGAAAGCAATAAAATCAGCAAGCATTGTTCCGAGCAGAGTACCCGTATATTCGAATATCTCTTTTGCCATCTCATCGCCTTCCATCGCTGCATCGAACACATCCTTTGAGGTTATCTCATCAAGCGGCAGTTTGCGAAGGTCAGATGGCTTATCACTCTTCGTCAGCCATTCTTTTGCTGTACGCGCCACACCATTGGCAGATGCGTATGCCTCAATGCAACCTTTCTGACCACAACCGCAAAGACGAGCATTCTCACCACGCTCTATACGCGTATGACCAAGCTCACCGGCAAAACCATCATGTCCATAAACAATCTTACCATCAATCACAATACCTGAGCCGACACCCGTACCAAGCGTTATCATAATGAAGTTACGCATACCCTTCGCCACACCGTATGTCATCTCACCCATAGCAGCTGCATTGGCATCGTTTGTTATACGGCAGGGTACACCCATACGCTTAGATATTAACTCAGAAAACGGCACAATACCTTTCCATGGAAGGTTAGGAGCATTCTCAATATTGCCGGTATAGTAATTACCATTAGGTGCACCGGCACCTACACCACGAACAACGTCTATGCCACCAATGGCATCAACAAGTTTCATCATCTCCGCACATAACACATCACAATACTCATCAATATCTGTGTACTTCTGCGTCTTGATAGAAGATGAATTAATAACATTACCTCTTGCATCAACGATGCCAAATTTAGTGTTGGTACCACCCATATCGATACCTAAAACATACGGTTTTTCCATAGTATTACTGACTTATTTGTTTATAATATATTACATAAATTCATTTACGATGTACGATGAGCAATTTACGATGCAAATATACAACTTTTTATTGATATTACAAAATCAATATGACCTATATAGCCATACAATATGACCTGCACTATCATACAAAAACAAGCACCCTTTCTTGATAATCAGTTACTTATAAAAATTATTATTTATCTATTCTATGCAACTATTTTTCTAAAAAAAAATGACATTCTTTTCACTTCTTAAGTGAAGAACGTCTCCGAACGTATATTTGAAATAGTGGAGAACGTCTCCGAACGTTTATTTGAAATAGTGGAGAACGTCTCCGAATGTTTATAGCGAATTTCATAACTGCGTACTTCGATTCTGAGTACAAAAATATCACACGCCTCAACACATCACTATAACATCAAGAGAAAGAGAAAAATCAACCATTTTCGCTATAGTTACCAACTAAATATGCCAATTTTTACGTAAAAATACATTTTTAAAACGAAAAAACAACCGAAAAGTTGTATAATTTAAAAAAAAATGTTGTATTTTTGCGGCGTTAATAATTAAGAAACAAATAAGAGAAAAGGAGGCACTTATGGCTGCTATACAAATGGATGCAGAACTATTGCGTAATTTGAGCATCATTCAGAAGACGAAACCATGATTGACAAGGTGGCTAAATATATTCGCAGAATGGCCAAACAACTAACAGACGACCCAACACGGATGAGTAAAGAGGCCTTTTTTGCTCGGATTGACGAAGCAGAACGACAAATTGAACGCGGCGAATATACAGTGCAAATGCCCGGAGAATCAGTAACGGATATGTTAAAGAGATGCGGCTATGCGGTATGAGATAAAGTATTCCAAGCAGGCTAATATTGACTTGGCTAAATTACTTTAGCACGAGCCCAAAGCGTTTCAGAAAGCTGTCAATTTAATAGAAGAGCTCAAGGAACATCCAGAAACCTGGACATGACATCCTGAACCACTGAAAGGAGAGCCAATGAACCGATGGAGTCGTCTGATTACCAAGAAACATCGTCTGGTATATCGTATCATCGAAGCTGAAGTTTACATAAATATTCTTACTGCCTATGGGCATTACGATGATAAGTAATATTCATTGGCTCATCATTGGCTCACGACAGATATAACTAATCAACAAAACAACAATACTACCACCCTGCCTGTGGCATACCCCGTGGCACTTTCCGCTCTTTCTCCTTGCA
Source organism: uncultured Bacteroidales bacterium (assembly GCA_937885465.1). Taxonomy (GTDB): domain Bacteria; phylum Bacteroidota; class Bacteroidia; order Bacteroidales; family Paludibacteraceae; genus Colicola. Next base: position 8,107 of record CAKZZM010000102.1, on the reverse strand, counting down.
AAAATCATTTTCTCACCCGCAATTTACTCTAAAACAGCAAATAAATTTGCATACCTCATATTTTTTTTGTATCTTTGCGCCATATTTTTGAAATGAGCAACTGAAAGTTTCACTTTTATTAATGGTAAAACTGCTACGCGCGTAGCAGTTTTACGAAAGAGAAAAGTATCCTACACATTATGAGCAAACTAAGTAACAACCAAGGACGCGGCTATGAGTACGCCTGTCTTTATGAACTCTACGACGAGATAGGCAAATATCGCCCCGTCCGCATTATCGCCAATTCCAGTCTTGAGGCAGCCAAAAGAGCATACGCAACCCTCACTGCCACAGAGAAGAAAACATATCGCATCAGTGCCAAGGCAATGATTCCTGCTTTGTTTGAGTGCGAACCGCGTATTATAGAAAATGATGGCGAATTTCTCGACTTATACATACAGCAGGATGAGGAAGGCGAGAAAGGTGATGTCCGTGATATTATAGTGGCTCGCAAGGCATTGAGGTGGGAGATTGGATTGAGTATTAAGCACAATCACTTTGCCGTAAAACATAGCCGTTTAAGTCCGACAATAGATTTTGGTGAAAAGTGGTTCGGTTACGCTTGTTCTAATTCTTATTGGAGAGAAATTGAACCTGTATTTAACTATCTATCAAAACAAAAAGAACGTGGCAAGAAATTCAACGAACTACCACACAAGGAGAGCGATATATATGTGCCAATCCTAAATGCTTTTATGAACGAACTTAAGGCGCAATACAAGAAACATCAAGATATTCCGCGCAAAATGGTTGAATATCTGCTCAGTAAGTACGATTTCTATAAAGTCATCAGTGTAGATAAGCGAAAACTTACAGAAATGCAGGCATACAACACGCACGGAACTTTGAATAAATCAGCAGGTAAAACACGTCCGACTATACTTGTTCCGATTTCAACGTTGCCAACTCGCATTGTAAGTATTGGTTTCGTACCGAGACGTAATAATACTGTGGAGTTAATCTTTGATGGCGGATGGTCTTTCTCGTTCCGTATTCATAATGCAGAAACGTATGCCACTCCCTCGCTGAAATTCGATATTCAACTAACAGGAGTACCAACATCTATTGTTACAATCAACTGCATTTGGAGATAATTGAAATTGATTTTAATGCCACGAAATAAGAATCATATTATCCCAGATATTGGCGAAATGGACTTTGAGGAATTTCGTCGGCAGTACCCTGATGGTATAATCCCGCGTCAGAAATTGCAGGAGTGGTTGAGTGAACCTACCCAAAATGAGCCAAGGGATGAAAGTGTGTTAGTGGCACTTGTCAAACCCGAAAATGAAACCCCTTTTATTGAACAAAAAGCAGTTAGATACTACACCCGTCCAAAATTTCCGAATACTGTTAATCTCAAAAATCTGGAATATTTTGTTCCCTACATCAAAGGAAAAGGTATTCGGGATTTGTATAGAATAGAGAAAATACATGTCGGGACTAAGAAGGACATCTTTCCTGATAGTAATGACGAAAGATTGCGACTTGTATTTGAATTTAGGTTTGAAAAACAATTATTTCCTGATTATAGAGGTCATAACCTCGAAATATGGTATTCTTTCACTGATACCGCAATGAGCAAATTAAATAGTATGCGAAAAGATAGCAAGCAGATTTCTTTAAGTTTTCCTGAAGAAAAGTTACGCCTCATTAGTTTATTTAGCGGTGCAGGTGGATTAGATAGAGGATTCCATAATGCAGGTTATCAGACCGTTGTCGCAAACGAGTACGACAAAAATATATGCCCTACCTATAGGGCTAATTTTCCCGATGTGAAATTATTTGAAGGAGATATTCGCTCTATTGACGCAAAAGAGTTTCCCAAAGGAGTAGATGGCATTATCGGTGGACCTCCTTGTCAGTCTTGGTCTGAAGCAGGTACATTAAGGGGGATAGAGGATGATAGAGGCAAACTCTTTTATGACTATATTCGTATCTTGAAAGAAGTTAAGCCTAAATTCTTTCTTGCCGAGAATGTTTCAGGTATCTTGGCGAACCGAAACGCAGATGCCGTGCATGGCTTCATTTCGCTATTTAAGGAGGCTGGATATAATGTGTTTTTGGAAATGTTAAATGCAAATGATTTTGATGTTCCTGAAGACCGAGACCGAGTTTTCTTTGTCGGCTTCCGTAAAGATTTAGGAATAGAAACTTTTGATTATCCCAAACCATTAGACCACAAGCCAACATTGCGAGAGGCTATTTGGGACTTGAAAGACTGTGCCATTCCTGCATTGCCGAAAAATAAGACTAATGGAGAAGCCTGTGCTGTTCCCAACCATGAGTATTATATCGGTGAGTATTCGCCCATCTTTATGTCACGAAATAGGGTGCGTAGCTGGGACGAACCGGGCTTCACAGTGCAAGCAAGCGGTCGTCAATGCCAACTACACCCACAAGCACCTAAGATGCTGTTAGTCGGGCAGAATAAGCGTATTTTCGTCCCCGGGCAAGAAAGTCTCTATCGCCGTATGACGGTGCGAGAAGTGGCGCGTGTACAATCTTTCCCTGATGATTATAAATTCCTCTATACTGATGTGGATTATGGCTATAAAATGATAGGTAATGCTGTGCCTGTCAATCTCGCATACCACATGGCTATGCAAATAAAATCCTATATATCTTAATCGTTACAATAAGAGAGTATTTATTCTCAAAAGCACCTCGCTCCACCAAACGAGGTGCTTTCTTTATGCCCCAATCCCAACCCGCACAACCTGCACTAAACTGCATTATCCTGCTTTATCCTGCATTAAACTGCACTAAACTGTAGAAAAATCTCACCGCCATTCCACAAAGCAGTAATTTTGCATCGTCTTTCGGAAACGCGGCTATAATCGGCATGCAGGGCGTCTCGCAACTTATCCTCAGTCTTGCACATTTTGTAATCGCATCTTTTCAGTATGTACCTCCACCCTACAATTCCTAATCGCGCCTTCCCTCAAATCTCCACTTTTACTTGCAAAATGCATTTTTCTTGCAAAAAAGAAACTTAAAAGTTGCACATATCAAAAATAAGTTGTATCTTTGCGGCAGATTCAGAAAATCATAGACTATGACATTTGATAAGATAATTGAAGATGGTCGCCTTTGGGCGGTACGATACAAGGGAGAAAATGTCAATGCGCTACAGAAAGTGATGGCACAATGGCAAGATGCCGAGTGGCTTGCGGATTTCTTCATGCAGAACTTGGAGGATCTTATATCCTATTTCAAGGTGACTGACATAGAGGATGCCATCTATCAAACGATGGATGACCGCGACGAATTGGCATGCATCATTATGGATATATCACCCGATGCCGACCTCGACCGTTTCTTCCGTCCGTTGGATAATAACCGCACACGGGAGATGATTCTTGGTAAGGAGAAAGGTCGTCCGCATCGCCGCAGTTGGTTACGCTTGTATGCTATCAAACTGAATGCCGGTATCTATATCATTACAGGAGGTGCTATCAAATTGACGCACACGATGCAAGAACGCCAACATACATTGATGGAATTGGAAAATATGGAGAAAGTTCGGAATTTCCTCATTAGTGAGAAGATTTTCGATGATGATAGTTTCACTGATTATCAACAGGAGGTAGAGCCATGACACAACAAGAAGCAATCGCTCGTTTGAGCCGTTATCAATCGCCCACACCATCTACGTGGCGCGAACAAGAAGAAGCTACTCGCCGTGCAAAAGCAGCGGGCTGGTTGTCCTATTCTCGCAAGATTGCTGTAAAAACGGCACTTGCTATGAAACGTCAAGATCTTACAAGAGCGGATGTCGCAACCCGCATGGGCTGTTCTCCGCAGTATGTATCTCGCCTGCTTAAAGGCGAGGAGAACCTTTCTTTAGAAACCATTTGCAAATTAGAGAACGCGCTGAATGTGCCTATCTTGCAATATGAGTTTGCATAATATTGCGTTATTTATTTTGAAAATAACAACTAACAACCACACCGCCTATGATAAAAAACGATTAAAAGGCAACATACATAAATAAGCATTTGCTTTATTAAGGTGTAATTCAATCTTCGACAAATTGTAATAGCATTCCGAGATATTGCAAGTGTTCACACGTGAGTGTGAGCATTTCTGCGCATATTGGATGCTATGGGAGTCGAAGCCCGAATTACCCAATATAGATTTATCAAAGCGGAATGTTCACACTTTTTGATAGAATAATAGGACAATAAAATAATAGTATGCAGAATTTTGTTGCAATAGACTTTGAAACCGCCAATGGCAAGCGCAGCAGCGTTTGTTCAGTGGGGGTAATAATAGTTAAAAATGGAGAGATAGTTGATTCTTTTTACTCGCTTATCAGACCTATGCCTAATTATTACGCATGGTTCTGTCAAGAAGTGCATGGTTTGAATTATTCCGATACGGATGATGCAGACCAATTTCCGGAAGTGTGGATAAAACTGCAAGCAAAGATACATGCGTATTTCCCATATATAGAAGAGGGAGAAGTGCCTTTTGTGGCGCATAATGCGCGTTTCGATGAGGGTTGCCTGCGTGCAGTATTTTCAGAATATGAAATCGCTTATCCTGAATATAATTTCTGCGACACACTCTGTGCCTCTCGCCGGTATTTCGGCAATTCATTGGAGAATCACCAACTGCACACTGTTTCCGCTGCTTGTGGTTATAATCTAACAAACCACCATAATGCACTTGCAGACGCCGAAGCATGTGCGTGGATTGCGAGAGAAATCTTATAAAAACTTATAAATATGGAAAAAAGAAAGTCAAATTTATTCAAGGGGAATGTTTTGTTAATCTCTTTGTTATCAGGTAGCCTATTGCTACTTGTCGTATTTATCCTTGTTGCGACTTTATCCGGCGCATGGCCGGGAGAAGGTGTTTCTGCTCAAATCTTCTCCGCATTAGCAGGGGCAGTTGTTACAGCAATCATCACCATGTTCCTGCTGTTGGGACAAACATCCAATGAGGAAAAGAAAGAGCGAAACGCCAAAATCTTTGAGGAGAAACTACGCATATACAATGAGTTTCTGCAAAAACTATGTCAAGTTGTCAGTGATATGGAAATCTCTAAAGAAGAGGAAATCATGCTGGAGTTTCAGGTAGCCCAAATAGCAATGCATACATCCCCCGACTCTATCAACAAAATCAGCGAGCAAGTAAGTGAAATCATTACCGGAATTAAAACAAAAGATAACCAAACAGGTGAAATGCTCAACGAACTGTTTGCAATAGCTGACATTTTCTATAAAGAGTTATATGGTAAAGATAATGACATAGATGATGATTCTCGTAACAGCACAATTGAATATTTCAAAACCATTCTCATAGCAAAGGAGAAAATCCAAAATCAAGATGCTGTACAGCGTCAAGCAGTAATAAATATGTATAAAGACAAATCTCATCTTAACCTGACAGACAGAGCAAAACTGCTAAAAGCGATGATTCCCGGTAACGGTTCTAAACAATGGATCTGGGCTCGCACAACCCTTGTTCACGAGTACTATACCGACATAGATTCAACCACAAATAGTTATATAAATTCAAAAAATCAAATTGCAATTGATCTTTTCCCGAATGCCGATAAGAAAATCTATCGTATCACTATATTCTTGCGTACATGGGATTTAGAAGGAATACAGAAAATAGCAAAAGAGATTTGGCCCGACAAAGAACTCAAACCCTACCCATCTAATGAACCTTGCAGGCTGACTTATAAGAAATTCGATTTTGGCGTATCAAATGACGAGATTGCCCAAACAATGATAGAATTGCTCAACGATATAAAGAACTATCGTGATAAAAAATTTCCGTTAAACTAAAAGGTGCGCACGATACCGATCAGTGCATACAATTATGATTTCAGATGTAATTTACAAAAACAAAATGTTCTATGTCCTAAACGAACAAGGTAGAGAAATCACCCACAACTGGGATAGTTCATTAGGAACACTTATGGGTTTTACAGGTACTTTTGTGGTGTTCTATCGCAATAAGATGTTCTATGTATATGACGAGCGACTCAAAGAGATAGCACATAACTGGGAATCAAGTTTAGGCTCTTTTCGCAGTGCAGCCGGCAACTCTATCAACTTCAGTCGTAACCGCATGATATACACATACGATTGTCGCCTCAAAGAAATTAGTCATCGTTGGGAATAAACTATGTTCATTATGGAAGTAACTAATATCAAGACCTTATTTTCGACGAGGAATATCCGCTTTAAGATTCCTGCCTACCAACGCTCATATAGTTGGGGCAAGAAACAAATCAATCAGTTCCTTGACGACCTTCGTCAGGCAAGTGGACAATACTATCTCGGTCATTTCCTCTTTGAGAAATCAGCCGATGAAAGCACCCTGCTGCTCATTGACGGACAACAGCGCCTCACTACTTGTGTTATCTTTTTCAGTAGCCTGTACAACGCCCTAAAAGGCAGAAAAGATGTTAACATAGACTTGGAAGACATCCAAGATTATTACATCAAAGACCTGCGTAAGAAGACACAGAAACTGGAAACAGTTGATGATGACAACAACTTTTTCATTGATGAGATAATCGACCGAATAGACATTGTAAGCACACCTGCCACACGCTCACAAGAACGGATCAGACAAGCCAAAGAAATCTTTGATACAACTTTTACGGAGACGACAACCGAAGAACTTATTCGCTGGTATCATCTTGTAGAAGAAGCAAACATCACACATTTTATAGTTGATGGCAAAGTACAGGCTGCACAAATATTCGCTTTCCAAAACGACCGCGGGAAACCGCTCTCCAACCTTGAAATAGTTAAGTCTTTCCTAATGTTGCAAATCTACCTCTGTTCGTCCCACGAAGAAGAATCTGAAGCATTTGTGAGATATTTGGAGAATTGTTTCTCGCAGATTTATGCAAAAATTGTGCGTATCCATGTCAAGGAAGACGATGTGCTCAATTTCTATTGGCGTTCGCGCAAAGGATATTTTGCAGATGACACTATCAGCAGCATGAAAAAAGAGGTATTGAAAGCCGAAGATAAGCTGCAATATATAAAAGAGTTTGTTTTAGGACTGCAAATGGCGTTTCAAACAGTAGAGAAAATCGAGAATAGTGATAATAACTATGTCAAAGATCTCCATTACCTCAATAATATGGCTCTGTCATATCCCTTCTTCATCAAGGCAGACCGACTGCAAATATCCGAACAGACTTTCAACCGTTTAGCCCATTTCTTGGAGAACATCACGTTCCGTTCGCTGCTTCGCGGCGGCAGAGCCGATGTAGAAAGCCGCCTGAATCACTATCTGACAAAAGAAAACGATATGGACAAAGGCATCAATGAAATGGTTTGGCTACTGAAAACCAACGGCTGGTGGGGGTATTGGAGCGACAGGGAAATGCATCGTATCATCGGCAACGGATGGTTTTATCAAAACCGCGTGGATAACTACCTGCTTTGGAAATACGAGTTGTATCTTTGCAACGAGAACCATCCGATGCCGCATAAGGTAACATTTGCAGACCTTATTCGAAACGAAAGTATCGAACATATCGCTCCGCAAACACCGACAGACGGAAACCCTGTAGCCAATGGTTATGGAGAATATGAAGGCGGAAATGGAATAGTTTCCGGTGAGTGGCTTAACTCAGTCGGTAATTTAATGCTTATATCGCAGAGCCACAATAGCAGTATCGGAAACAAACCCTTTACGGAAAAACTTGCTTCTTATGGCAAAGATAACCTGCTCAATCAACAAAAGGAGATTGTCTCATTTGTTTCTGATACCGCATGCCCCGTTTGGGATAGCGACGCCATCAAACGCCGTAGAGACAAAATCATCCATGCAGCTAAAGACGTATGGTCATTAGATAGTATATAACAGCATTGACTCTCTATGTAGTTGCACCATCTGTTTTTGCAAGTTTTTAAGATTGTTTTCGCAATCAAGCGACACCCGCAAAGTGTCGCTTTTTTATGCCCCAATCCACACCCTCACAACCCGCACAACCTGCACTAAACTGCATTATCCTACTTTATCCTGCACTAAACTGCACTAAACTGTAGAAAAGTCTCACCGCCATTTCACAAAGCAGTAATTT
>CAKZZM010000101.1 GCA_937885465.1 uncultured Bacteroidales bacterium | reverse complement strand
GCCAAGTAACTTCACCAACCTGTATCTTTAGAAAAACTTAGGGCTGTAACTCCAACCGGTTACAGCCCTAACTTTTGAATACCACCTGTACTTTATCGGATGGTTACGTTATTTTGATGATTTCTATTTTGTCGTTCTTTCGTTTTCGAGTGCAAAATTATAACAAAAAAAGGCGTTACGGTGTGCAACCTGCACAATCGTAACGCCATAGGTGCATTATGCAAATTTATGCTACATATAATGATGCTGTTTCGTTTAGAAATGCCAAGAATTCATCTATTGCATACGGACGGATTACTTTACCGGTATCGGCTTTTACAAATTTTATCTGCCGCAAACTGTCATTAAATATCGTTGGGGCAATAAATACGGCTTGTGATTGTGGGTTAGTCTTATCTTGAAACTCTGTCAAGTGGCGTTCGATTGGCCATATTTCCATTACTGTTTGTTGTCTGCCCTCTGCCATTGTTACCTCAACTAAAATACCGTTTTGATGCTCATGGCACTCAATATCACCCATATTGCCGACAGCGGTAGAGGTGGGCAAGCCTGTATCATCACAAGCGTAGTTTGGTATTACTCGCACATTAGGCAATTTTGACTTTATACTCAATGCTGTTAAGAACTCCAAGCGTACAGGAGCAGCAAGCAGTATTAGTTTTGTAGTAGTTTCTTCATTTCATCAATATCAGGTAAAGCATGGCGCAAATGGTCTGGTATGTCCGCATTGGTCTTATATGTAGCAACGCCCATAGGTTTATCATAATCTTGAATGACCAACTCCACATATTGCTTATCAACCGAACGACACAAAACTATACCTATGCTTGGATTTTCGTGAGGTTTCTTTACTTGCATATCCAATAGTCGGAGATATGTTTGCAATTGCCCAAGATAAGGGGCTTTGAACTCTCCATTTTTGAGTTCAACCGCACAAAGACAATTCAATTCGCGATTAAAGAAAAGTAAATCTACATAAAACTCGCGCCCTGCACCCACCAAACGATATTGATTGCCTATAAAAGTAAAATCGTTACCAAATGTTAGAATAAACTTTTTGATATTCTGCACTATCGCTTGTTCTATCACTCTTTCATCCACAATGTCATATTCTTTTTCATCAAGTTCTTCTACATTGATGTAGTCCACCAAATACTCATCTCTGAACATCGCTATTGCTTTTTGTGCATTGTTTGGATTGGAAATAGTCTTGGTGAAATTATTCGGCATTTGCGACTGATGATGAAAGAGGTCGGTTTTAAGTTTCTCCCTCAAAACATCTTTATTCCAGCCATTTTGAAAGGTTTGATGTATGTAAAATACTCGTTCATCTAAGGAATCAGTCTTTCGCAAGATTTCCATGTGATGAGTGAATCCGATACTCAAAAATTCAATCGGGTTAAACTGATTGACAGACTGTTTTTGTAACAATAGAAGAGTATTGGTTTTGATTGCTGCATTTTCTTCCAAATCGGTCGCTACCGGCGACCGAAATTCAGTAGTTTCGGCTGCTTCACCTAAATCGGTCGCCAGTGGCGACCGATTTATAATAGGTTCCCATGCCTCATAGAAAAGGCGCATTTTCTTTATGCTTTCCTCACTAAATCCACGCAAACCCGGTCAATAATTAGGGACTGTGCGCACTATGCGGGCGAGGATGTCCGCGTTCCTATGTTTTGACGGTGCAAAGTTACGGGGTTTTTGAATAGGTTGTTGGGCGTGTTTATGCCCAAAATGCAATTTGGTGTTTTGAATAATGTGTAGTAATTTTGTGGTCAAAAAGTATAATAGGTATGAATACAACAGAAAAGGGAAATAAATTAGAAGACTTTGTATACAATTACTTGCAAAGTGTAATAAATCCGCATAATAAAGATGGTATTATTGCATATATCCGCAAACATAAACGCTATACAATGGAACAAAACGATAGTTATGTGGCGGATGTCAGTATTGATTGCTATTTACAAGAATCAGATTTGGATTTAAGTGAGGGGATTGATAAGCCTTATATTGTGTATGTATTTGAGTGTAAAAATTATAATCACATTGTAGATAAATCAGATTTTCAAGAATTTCAGAATAAGATAGAGCATACTCGAACTACGCGGGTAAAAGGCTTTATGGTAACAACTTCATCATTTAGTAAGCAAACAATAGAATCTGCTAATTATTTTGGTATTGGTTTGATTGTAGTAAATTTAGATGAACAGAAACACACAATCATTGTTTCACGGCGATACAATTATATTGAAAATGATGCAAAATTATATAATTGTTTGATGGGCGAGAGTGTAGCAAACAAGATTATTCTATTTGATAATTACAAGTTTAAGGAAATACGCCAAATGTTGGAGGATGGTGGCATAGGACTAAAGGATGAGTTCGTGGCGGTTAAATATCTTAAAAATACAGATATTGAACGAAGGGTCAAAGATTTGTTAGAATTGGCAAATGCATCTGAATTAGAAGCGGATAAATCACTAAATAAGGTGTTGGATTATTTGGGTTTGCATATTGAATATGAGAGATTAGAGACAGGACAATTAGGATTGTTAGATATTGAACGAAAGAAAATTATACTATCTATTATGCAAACAGGAAATGTACGTAATTTCACAGTGGCACATGAGATAGGGCATTATATTTTACACTCTGAAGCATTGCATGATATGTTAGAAGAATATGGAGAAACTGAAACATCATTATCGTTGAATAGTGAGGGTGTGAGTTGTTTAGAACGTCAAGCAAATCATTTTGCAAGTTGGTTGCTGTTACCTGATAGAAAACTTAACATTGGTTTTAATTTATTCAGAAAAGAAGAGGATATTAGACAAAAGTATATATTTGTAGATTCACAACCGAATAATTATCAAAGATATTGTCGAATGCAAGATTATATGCGTAATTTGTATGGTGTAAGTTGGCAAGCAATAGAAATCAGACTAAAAAGTTGCGGTCTATTACGCTTTGATGAACGTAATAAACCGCAAAGAATTGGGGATTTATTTTGAGTTGGTGAGTTTGGTTGTTTTTGCTGTAGTTATTCAACTATACATTTATCTATTTGTTCTTTCAATTCTGAAATAAATGATATTGTACGGTTATGGATTGTATCGAAATAGGAATCCCCTTTGACATCGCCAATAAATTGTTCTGTTGTTTGTGCATCGGAATTGAGAAGTAACATATTGCTCTTTATCATTGTAATAACAGAAGCAACATTGAAAATAAGTTTCGTATCATCGTGGACATAAGGGGCAACAAGTGTCAAGTATTTTTTACCATTTTGGGTATTATCTATATGTCGGAAAAGATTTACCGTTTCGTTATTTACTTGTTGATTTTTTGAGCGAATAAGGGTTGCTTCTATGAGCCAATACAAACTATTATTGTATATTTCTATATCACCGATATTACCGGGGGCGTGTGAATATGGAATACCTGCTTCATCGCAAATATAGTTGGGTTTATAGACAAACTTTTCGCCATAATATGAGTACACAAACAAGGTTAAAAGGAACTCAAACTTAACTGGCTCTTGAATAAACCAAAATGCGTCTTTTCCTCGCTTGTCACCGCTTGAAACTTTGATTAGAGCTTGTTCTATGAGTTCTGGTGTGAGGCTATAGGATTCAATAATTTTGGGTATCTTTTTGTTGTACTCCGCTGTTGAATTATCTTGTGCTTCACGGAAAGACAAAATCAGTGCTTCAAGTTTAGAATCAAACGAACCCAACAACTCAAAATACTCTTCTTCATCTTCTTTTGCGGTTTCAGTGATTTGGAAATTTTGCGCTTTTAATGCTTCGTAAAACGGCATACGGTTTTCATTAGGTGAAAGCATCAAAACTCCTGAATAATCGACTGTTATAAAGCCTGTAAGTTGCAGGACACGGAATACAGTGTTTCCGTAATCTCTGAAAGCAGAATTTTGTTGTGCAATTCTTGCATGTTCGTCATCTATTTGATTGTATCTTTGTAACACTAAAGCGTATGCTTTGTCTTCGTCATTTCCGATTTTGCTATCCTCTAACAATTCCAAAAAATCTGACACATTGCCATCTTCTGAGAATAGTCCAACCATTAACTGGTTGTAAGATAGACGATGCCCAACCTCTTTTTGTCGTCTTATAGCATCAATAATGAACTCAAAGAAATTAAAATCATTGAGTACGCGACGATAAGGGGACTTGCGCCAGAAACGCATTGATTGCAGAGCAAAAGCCTCTGATAATGTTATGCGACCTTTTACAAGTGCCATAGCAACAGGAGAAAGGCGCAAGGCTTGATTATATTGCGCATAGATAAAGCCAAACTCGGATAGTGTTTTCAAATACCTTGTAAATGCCGCTTGATAGCCGGTCGGATAGCCCCACTCGTTATTATGACTGCAATTATCTTCTACCCACCTTTTGGCGATTTGCGGTGTTAAAGTTACATCGGCGAGAGCATCGCTTGTAACGACTTCATCCAAATATAGTTGGGCATATATTTCAAGGATGCCCTCATCATCTAAAATAGTACCATCAAATTTGGCAAATGTTTTCAAAATGCCCTCGTATCTTTCAGGGTTTCTTACAGCTACTTCAAGTGCCATTTGCTTATATAGGCGTTTCCCATGTCTTACATTGTTTGGCATAATTTAGGATATTTTTGTAAAAAATAGATATTCTTTGTGGTCGGCGAAGTCGGTTTTGCCTGCATTGAAAGCATTGTATTTTCGCATAAATACTTGTGTTTCGCCACACGCCTCTAATGCCGATTGGATTTGTTCCAAAGTAATTTTATTTTGTGATGACTTACTTTTGGATGTGTATGTATTATTGTAAGATACAACAATATATTTTGCTTGTAGATGGTTAATCAGGTCTTGAAAAGCCTCAAATGCTCTCGAACTGCAATACTCACTCAAATTTTCAGGTTCAGGCTTGCGTGCAACTCCGTATAATTCGGGCTTATCCCATTTTACAAGTGTTTCATAAACATGATAAAATCGGCTGTATTGGCGGGAATTATAGGGGGGGTCTATATAGACTATATCAGCGTGTATTTGCCGTGCAAGTCGGTTAGCATCTTCTCTGTAAATCTCCACATTGCCAAAACTTTGCGCCTCTATAAGTTGCAATACAAGTTCGGTCTTGTCGGTGGGTTGCTTTATATACGCCTCGAAATGCCCCACAGTATTTGCAAGGCGGTCAATGCTATAAATAAGCGAGGCAAGTAAGATATTATACTCTTTGTCGGTAAGTTGTGACTTTAATTGCTCTATCTGCTCACGAATATAGCCAACTTTGCGAGCCACAGGCATTGCAAAATACTTGTCCCCATAACTTGTAGAAAACCAATTATCTTCGGTCGCTTCCGCTTGGTTCAAAGTATCTATAATGTTTTGCAATTTCTTTACATTGAAAGCACCCTTTGCAAAGAAAGCATTATAGATTGCTTGATTTGAAAAGAGTAAATCATTTATGATTACTTTTTTATAGTGCATTACGGCTTGATTCGCAACAGTGCCTGTACCTGCAAAAATATCGCAAAAAGTTGTTGCATCGGGTGCTTGCTCACTGATAATTTGCATTATCCATTTATTGAGTTTGCTTTTATTTCCGATGTATCTGCGACTTTCTATTTTGTAGTGTTGGCTCATATTGTTGCACTTTCAAACAAATTTCCCATTGTAAAAACAATAGGTTGTGGAGCATTAGGATTGCGCCGTATGAAAATACGACTATACATTCTTTGCCCATTTACATAACCACGACCACCTGCAACATTAAGAGAATATTCGTTGCCAATCAGAATGAATTGTTCGGGATTGAAGAAATCCAAATATGTGATAGGCACTCCCATAATGCCATCGTAGTTGTATGGTATATCTTTCGTCTTGCTTACATTGATAGCATCGATATTATCAAATTTAGGATAGCGTTCCGGAATATATGGTTCTGTAAGTTTTAGCCATGTGTGCCTGCCCTCATAATCAATATTTGTAAACCAACGCACACCCTTTACACGGATATATTTTTTCCCTTCTGCATCTACTCTAAAACCTGCCGCTTCAAGTGGATAATCATCAGGCACTTGGAACTCACGGTCTCCACTATGTATGCTTTGACCGAGCCACATCTCATTTTTCAAAATATGCTCAAAACAATCTTTGTAGGAAATAGCATTTACATTGCCTATTATCAAGAAATCTTTTTGATACTTAAAGAGTTGTGCAACGAAATCACGGAATAATGAGAAAGGCGGATTTGTAACTACAACATCGCTTTCTTGCAAGAATTGCACACACTCTTTGCTGCGAAAATCGCCATCACCTTTGAGTTGCTTTGGTCGCAATGTTTCGGGTGTGCCGTCATAGTCTATAAAAGTCGCAGGAACTGATGTTTGTTGTGTAAATAGGTCTGTGTAATGAGGCTTATAGCAAGTAGAAATCAAGCGTTTAATACCGTAGTCCTCAAAGTGCAGAATAAAGAATTTAGTAAAGTTGCTAACGGCGGAATCATCGCAATTACAATACACTATTTTACCTTTGAAATAGTTTTTATAGTATTTCAATTCGGCTTCAATATCAACAAGTTGAGTATAGAACTCATCTTTTTTGTTTGCTTGCGCTATATTTAATTCGGCTGTTCCGCACATAACTTTACTAATTTAGACCGCAAAAGTACAAAAAAATAAGCATTTATACAAGTTTTAACGCATAAATCTCATTTTTTGCACCTTTTTTTTTCTGTTTTCACTCCGCAAAATTACTATATTTAACTGCCAAAACAAGTCAGTATCTCCAACATTCCGCAAAAAAATGCTTCTTTTCGTTCTCTGCTTGCCGCGTCAGCGGCAAGCCCCCCCCCTCATCCGACCGCGTCACCCAATCTGCATGCCTTTTTGTGTTGCGCTTTTTTTCTCGTTTCTATTCGTGGCGCATTGTATGCGCCACTTCCCTGCCGCCACATCTCTGCCGCCCTCACCCGCCATCTTCTCCTCTTTGTCCCCTCTTTGTTCCCTCTTTCTTCCCTCTATCTTCCCCACGGTCTAAACACGGTTCAGTTACGGTCTAATTACGGTTCACATCCCCACCGCTGCACCTTTTCCTCCTGCCATTCTCCGCTCATTTGACGGGCAACTTTTCTTCTTTTCCCGCACATCCGATGTGCGGCATATTCTTTGAATTTTTAAGTTGTTCCATAAGGTGTTCTATGTGCCAAAAGTGGTGGACTTTTGGCACTCGCGCGGCGCATTTACTCCTCGAAAGACAATTCCGTTTGTC
>CAKZZM010000100.1 GCA_937885465.1 uncultured Bacteroidales bacterium | reverse complement strand
GTGGATTGGGGATAGTGTCCGCAATCCACTTGAAGGTATATTTGCGTGTGGGGTCGATGTTCTTGATGTAGAGGTTGGTGCTGTCATTATCGTTGAAACGCAGGGAAAATTCCTCGTTCTGCCAAACGGTCCAATCCAAATCGACTTCGGCGCGGTCACGCACCGGCACTGGCCAGCGTATGAAGTCGTTGTAATCTTCTTCGGGAAGATTAGGGTGTCCGTTGGCATAAGTAGCCCAAAACGCTACATATATCTTATCGAAAAACTCCTGCTTTTGTTCTGTGTTGTTATGCGCTGCGTAATAACACGGCATGGAGTTAAAGTCGGACATGATGAACTCTTTGTTGGCTTCCGCATCGAAGGTTGTATCTTCATCATCGTTCTGTCCGTCATTGATTTGCATATCCGGGCAATCAAGAAACAGGCAAAGGTGCTTTACTCCTTTGTTCTCATTGATGACCTCATCGAGCCAAGCAGGGACAATCTTCAGTTCCTCTGCGTTCTCGGCATCGGGGTCTGTCGGTGCGAACTGATTGAGGGCTTGGGGCACTGTGTTCATCTCAAAGTAATAATACCCGCTGCCACCGCTTTGCCACGTGGCTTTACGTTTATAGATACGCAAAGCAAAGTACATCTCCACATCGCGAATGTAGTACAAGCGATTAAACGGAAAGCCTGTCATGTTGTAGTTGTTCAACTCCTCATAGTTGGCTTTGAGTGCAGTGACCAACTGCGAAAGCGTATCATACGATACGCGCGTATAGACATCGGTGGAAAAGGAATACATCTTGCGTATGGCTTCAGGTGCTACCATATATTTCCACATCCGATGGTCACAATCGGCGTACTTGAGTTCTTTCTCGGCTTTGTACTTGCTATCCTCTGCCTTGCAGGGAGTCTCAACAAACTCGTCCACCACTTTCTCTATCTCTACCTGCCCACCGGAAAGGAAGTTGTTTGACGACCAAGAGAAAGTGACTGTCTTCTTCGTGTGGTCGATGTCAAACTCGCAATTCATGAGCAGTTCCAACTGCTCCAGAAACTCGGTGAGTGTCCAATGTGGCAATGCACGCGCCCAGTTGCGTATGTTCCAAGCGTAGGGCAAGGTGTTGCAGCAGAGCAATGCACCCCACTTGTAATGCCCTTTCCAAGCGTCAAGGTTGCAGGTGTAGCCGAGGTTTTGGAAGATGAGTTGAACGATATACCACATATAGGCTTGGTACGACAAGCCTGTCACGCGGTCAGCCCAAAGAGTGTGATGCGCTTTCCACTTGTTCTGAATGGTGCCGGTGTTGTTGTTCACCCTGAAGCGATTGAGGCGCACCGAGAAAGACAAACGGAATTGTCTTTCGAGGAGTAAATGCGCCGCGCGAGTGCCAAAAGTCCCTCACTTTTGGCACATAGAACTCCTTATGGATGGCAAGGTAGCCTGCGTTTGGGGGGGTAAAAGTGTCGTTTGATGCGTATAGAGATAACATAGTGTTCACATAGTGATAACATAGTGTTCACATAGTAGAATAAGAGAGGGATATGCGACATAAAAACAACCGTCCTGCGAGAGGACGGTTGCGAGTGAAAGAGTGTGTGAGGCACGAGAGTGCCGCACTACAAGTCTGAACGTTCGGAGACGTTCTCCACTACAGGGTCTTGTACACCTCGGCAAAGATGTAGCCGCGCAAGGTCTTGTAGGTCGTGTTACCTGACTGAATCTTAGCACGCCATGCCTGACGATAAGGCTCTAATAACTCAACATCCATCATGATGATATTGCGCTGTGTTGCTGCCTGACGGAACTTCTGGCGGACTGCCGATTCTGCGGCTGTTGGTGCGCTGGTACGCTTGCGGCGCAACTGCGTATAGCGAGTGCCGCCTGCTGTTTCTGCCCACACAATGCGGGTGCGTTTCTTTGAGATTTTGCCACCGAGTCTCATCCACGGGGCTTCCATTTCGTAATTCATAAAATTTGTGGTTTTAGTTTGTTAATAAATTAGTTAAGGTTTAGGTTTGTGTGAGGCACGGGAGTGCCTCACCACTATCGGACTGCTGCCGCACTACAAGGACGCATAGACTTGTGCGATGATGTAACCTCGTAGGGTTTGGTACTTGGTTTGTGCCTTGAATGCGGTTTCGTAGGTGGCACGCTGTGTAGCATCGGCAAGGATAGTGCCTGCCTGCGTTACAGCAGTCTTGAAGTTCACCTGCCGAGCCAGTTCGGCTGCCGAGAAGGGTTTGGTGCGGGGGTTGCAGATTTGCGAGGTGTAGTTGGTGTCCTTCATCTTCTTGTAGATGATGTCGGAGTGCTTGCAAATCTTACCGCGAAAAGCCTTGAACGGGGCTTCGAGTTTAATTTTAGACATAATGTTTAGGTTTTTAGGTTGTTAAAGTTTGGGGAGTAACCCATATCGGTCATTAGACCATTTCGCGCTTATAAGGCTTTCTTTTTGTCATCTTTTTTA
>CAKZZM010000099.1 GCA_937885465.1 uncultured Bacteroidales bacterium | reverse complement strand
TCATATCCATTTGTATAGACGCTTGGTCGTACGTCCCTATGAGTTTGCCCGTAGCATCGTATATATCTATGCCGAGTATTCTGACAGCGTCGGGGTTGCTCAGATAGAGCACTCCACCTTCCTGATAGACAACGGGGTCATTATGCCGTTCACCTATGTCGGTTGTCAGATGACTCGTTTTGCGATGCAGGACGAAACGTGACTTCGCTTCGGTGGAGCGGGAGATAAAACTATACGAATTGCCTGTTGCCACATCCACCGTCTGACCTGTCTGGCGGTCGGTGAGTTCAAGGTCGCTGCCTCCATAGTTGAACACTATTTCATACTCTAAGTCGGCACCGGCACGGAAAGCTATCTCAACGCCGTCAAGATCATCGGTAGCCATTACTGCATAATCGTCAGTGAGAGTGCGCACCATCAGTTGCGGTGCGAACTCCGCTCCTTCCACTTTTCTGCCGTCGTAGCCGTTGTCGAAGTCGGCCGTCCACTCATCTGATTCGAGCAGATGTAGCACATCGTCGGCTTGGCTGCCTACCACACGCATCGTTACATGACGGAAGAGTGTCTCTATTTCGCCGTCGGCATTATAGAGTTTTTCCACACCATCGCTCTCATTTGTTCTCACGCGCAGCGGCGATGTACTCATAGTGCCGCTCAAACCACTGTTAAACACCAGTTTATCGTAGTCCATCACGACAGAGGCTGCTGCTCCGTCGGTAGCACTGATAAAGAAGCCTTGCATAGGAGCTATATAACCGGTGCCGGTGATAGCACCGGCTGCCTTAACCGGAAGGGCTATATACTGTCCGGCGGTGGTGCTGTTCTCAGCGTATGCAGTACCTTGTGCATCATATTGAGTTTTAGTGCCGGTATTGAAGATATACACGGTGGCATCGGTGCCGGTGAAGTCGTCAGCGTCAAACTTACTTATATCAATAGGTGCCGTCCATGAGTTAGCCACCAGGTTCCAGCCGCTATCGTCACCGGAAGAAGCCAACGGACTAAGAACGACGGTGCGCTCGGTGGTGGGCACTATCTTGCCATAAAGGGTGTAAGCCTTAGCTGCTTTTTGCGTTAGGGCATACCCTTTGAAGGGGGTGAGTGCATCGCCGTTCACTATATATTGCCACCCGCTGCCGTCATCCACCCATTTCATCATCCATGCGCGGAAGAAGAACTCTTCCGCCGGCTGAAGCACTTGGAAGGGAACACCCACATATTGCCATGAAGCAGATCCGTTGGTGCTGAGTCCCTTGCCCCACAGCTGCATCGTGATGTTATTCTCACCGCTCTTATCACGCAGAGCCAAAGCACCTTGACCACTTGCAGAGGATTCCACTATTACCATATCACTGCTGACCGGAGATGTTTGCAGGGTGTTCGCTCCTTCATATTTAGACAGAGCACCGTTGATGAGCAGACTTCCTGTGGGTGTGATAGTAAGTGTCTTGCCGTTTTGCACTTTGACTGATGCAGCGCGAACATTAGTGCTTACCTGACAGTCAGCCTCAATGCGCACCGCCGATGTTTTGTCGGGAAGCACGTTGTGGTTGGGTCCCCAGTTGCCTACTGCATCCCAATTCCCTGTCCCGCTGTTATTGTCGAACACGAGGGAGCAGTCGCTGATATTATCGCCCGTTTTAAGCAGATATTCAACCATTTCCTTAACCATAGCTGCCCCAGCCGTTGTCATACTATTCATGTCGCTGCCATTCAAGCCGAAGATGATGGCACGCGCTTCGGGCACGGTCTGCCGCTCGCAGGCGACTATCAGTTTGTCAGTGCCGTTCATGATAGTGGCGATAAAGATGAACCCTTCAGGAGCTGCATCTGCCGTAAAACCTTGCAAACCGTTGGAGGGAGAGTCTTCCAATACTTGCACTTTATAGAGCTGGGTCGTCGCGTCCAAAGTGAGGGCGTCATCCAGACTACTGAATATCTCATGACTCGTGCAGGTCAGATATATCGTCGTCTGCTTGCCTTCGGCGGTAGCAGGTTCGCTTCCGCTGCCTATCTTCCAGTTGCTCAACGGAGCGACAAAGGCTTCCATAGAGAGCACCGGCAGTATGTCAACAAGGTTGCCCAAGGCATTGACATAGCCGTTGGCACGACTTTTCTTATTGTTCGGAGCCAACTGCGTGTTCAGGAAGTCGGTGATAAGTACCACATCAAACTGCGAATAGTATGCCAGTATAGCCTGACGGCTGGTGGTGTGATAGCCGTTAACGTTAGTGACGGTATATCCGCCGTCCTCCAACGCCGTACGCAAGGTGCTGCTGTTGCTGATATCGTCAGTATTTACTTCGGTCCAGCCGCCACCCGATTTCGTGGTGGAGCTGCGCACTACATAGGCAAGATTCTTTCCTCCTGCGGGTAACTTATGCAGGGTGAGAGTAGCCAGATTATCGGTCCATGAGCCGCATTTGCTCTTAGCGCGGAGGGTGATGACCTGATCGCCTGCTGTCAGGGAAGTCGGCGTGCCGGACATCACCACCTTGCCGTCCGACAATGTGTAGCTGACTCCCGCGATGGCGGGGGTGACTTCAATCTCAGTTGCATTGCTGATGTTGAATATCTCAAGCGGTGCTATAGGCCGTCCTTGCTTTATGTAATACTCATCCAAGAGGGTAGTAGCCGTCGGTGTGCTCTCAATATTGGTTATCGTCACTTCGTTGAGCGAACGAACATCGCATGAGCCGTTGCTGACGGCATAATATGTTCCTGCTGTAGAGGTAGTAAGCGAAGCCCCTGTGCCTTGTGAGGTTGCCGTGCCCTGCCTGTACCAGTTGACGGTGGAACCGGACTGATGGCCGGTGAGGGTGAGGGTGACATTGTCAGAAGCACACTTCTGTGCAGTACCGGCGGTGATACTTACGGTGCCTGCCGGTTCGGAGCAGGAGGTGATATTGATGGTGTAGCTCAGTTCGCTTGACGCCTTGTAGCACCCAACCTCGGGCAGCTGCGCCTTGATAGTGACAGTCTGTCCCGCACCGCCGATGATAGTAACCTTGCCTTCGGCATCCACTGTGGCATAGTTGGTGTTGGACGAGGTGTAGAGCACGCCTGCCATAGTGCGGGGGAAGGTGGTTTGCTTTTGTGCCTGATATTGCACCACACTTCCCACGTTGGCATTGACGGTACTCGGTGCACCGCCTACCCACGAGATGCCCGACTTATCGGAGATAGTGGCGGCAGACGAGGACGATGTAAAGATGGTGAGACCTACCAGATGGCAGTTGCCTAACAAACGGAGAAAACCGTAATATCCGGCGGGTATCTTTTCGCCCAAAAGGATATCCACGTAGCCCACGCTGTTGCTCGTCGCATCACCATTATCATACGTGACCGTATAATCAGAAAGAGCCGATACAGAGGGTGTGCCCGAAGTAAATGCCTTATTACTGATATATATATCCGATAAGGTGACTGCCGAGCCATGGGTATATAGGCGCAGATGCGTTGTGGCAAGCTCGGTGTGGAAACAAAAATAGTTGGCATTGGAGTCATAATAATATGAATAGCCGTCAACAGCACTTTCTCCTAATGATTTTATATTTGATGAATTAATAGAAGAACTTCCGTGTTTAAGCTGCACCCACCCCACATCGGTTGTTTGCCAATATTTGGTTTCATAGGTATTGGAGACCGGTATCTTGTTCGCCGTCGGCGAAGCATCCACACAGCGGGTCACCGTTATCTGATAATCTTCCGTCTTGGCAGCATAGGTGTCGGTCTCGGTGGAGCTGAGCCGAATGGTGACGGTAGTGGCGGATGCGGGTACGTCCACATAGCCGGTAAAGCGGTTGCCTGATTTGGTGACATGCTTCCACTCGCCGCTCTCCAAGATGGTGAAAGAGAAGATACCGTCGCCGGTCGTCATAGCCACATCCACGGCTTCCTGCCCCCCTGTATTGACGGTTGAAGAGGGCTTGGTTGTCCACGTAAAGACGGGTGTCTGCTTGCTGTTGGTCTCTATGGTGCCTTGGATACCGACCGGTGAGCCGAAGCGGTAGCCGTTGTTCCAGCCCCACGCATAGATGCGCATCTTGACGACTCCGCGCAGCACACAAGTTCCGCTATAAGTAATGTTGTCTATGCTTCCTGCCGTAAGGTTTGTCTTGCTGAAGGTAACCTCATTGCCGGTAGCATCATAGAGGACAACACGGAAGTTGTTGGTGGATTTTTCTACCGGCTGCACCGGTATGGTAACGCCGGTGACATGAAGCTCCTTGCCGCTTGCCACGGTGAAGTCGAGTTCCATATAGTTATCTTCGTCGTAGTCAGCCGCCGTGGATACAATTACGGTTAGATTGGCTTTACTGCTTGTACCTGTAGTAACGCCATGCGCCGTCATGCCACTCAAGCCGGTAATGTTGGTGGGGTCATAAGTTGAGATATCACTATTATTCCAAGAGGTCGTGTTCAGCGTGAAGGCCTGCACCACGATACCCGCCTTAACGGTTATGTCGCAGGTGGCTTCGGCGGCACACTTGCCGCCGGCGGCTATAGAGGCTGTGATAGTGGCTGAGCCTGCCTTCTTGGCAGTGATGGCACCCGTCGAAGAATTCACCTCTACCACCGTAGCATCGCTGCTGGAGTAAGTTACCGCCCCGGTACTGCCTTTTTTGTCAAGTGTTGCCGTGGCCGTCTCCGTCGTACCCATACACAGCGTCGTGTGGTCATAGGTGAGCGTCGGAGAGATAGATGTACACTCCACACAGCCACCGATATATAAGGATGTGATATAACTTTGATCAGCCGTATAACTGCTTGGCATTTTAATGGTACATCTGATGGTTCCTTCCACTCCATCATCCGCGACAACCACATAACGCTGTGTGAAGGCGGTCTTGGTGGATGAAGAAGAAGTATATACAGGTGTGGCGGCATTTCCGTTGACAGTGAAGCCGTGTGTCTTGCCGGAGGATGTATAGGATTTGCCTCCGATTACAATGACTGTTCCGGCTTGGAACATACCGCTTGCAAGGTAGATGGTTATCTCCCGTGTGTCTTTAACCATTACTAAACCATCAGAAGCATTTCCTCCAAGTGCTTCCGAACCGGATGATATAACTGTACCACCGCTGATTGTACCATTGATATGTTCAGATTTGATAGTATCGCCATTAGCCTTGTCGCTACCCCAATTCGAACTGTTCTTGGTTGCATCTGTTATCTTAAAGCACTCACTTGCCCATTGTGCGGTGAGGGTGACAGCCGCAGCAGGCATGGAGAAGGTTGCGCCGGGCTGATACATCGTGCCGCTACCATCGGCTGCGGTGTTCCACCCGAGGAACACACTGCTGCTCTTCGTCGGCAGCGTGCTTGGCACGGTGATAGTGGTGCCGGAGGTCTTATAGCCGCCTGCGAACGTGCCGCTGCCGCCGTTAGTGTCGTAGGTCAGATTATACGTCGGCGTGATGGTCACCGTCATGATGTTCGATGTCACGGTGCCGCAGGTGCCCGTCACCACGCAGCATACATACTTCGTCGGGGCATCACTATTGAGGAAGGTGTGACTCATCGAAGCCGTTGTCTCGCCGCTGATGGCCACCTTGCTACCTCCGTCGCTTGCGCAGGTGTACCACTGATAACTCAACCCTGCGCCGGTGGCAGTGATGGAATAGGTATTAGACGCATTCGCATTGACCGCTTTCGCAGAACCTAAATTAGAGGAAATAGTGGTGCTTGTATATAAGGTCACCGCCGAACCTATCTGTGCTGTGGCATAGGTAGCGGTCTCTACGTTCTTCACGGTATAGGTACCTGCCGCGGCTACGCTTGTCCATGTGAGGGCAGAACCGGTGCCGGCTTTTGCGGTGCCGGAGGCGACACCGTCTTTATAAAGCTGATAACTCAACCCGGTCTGGCTGCCGCTCAGCGTCAGCGTAGGTGACGAACCGGTACACTCGGAACTGGTGCTGAGGGTGTACTGCGTCGGAGCGGTCTTGGCTACCCACTTGGCGTAGATAGTCTTGTCTGCGGTGATAGTCGTGTTGGCAAAATCAAACGCCGTACTACCGCCCGAGGTCGTCACCCAACCGTCGAAGGTGTAGTTGGACACGGTAGGTGTCTCCGTCGGCTCGGCAATCTTGCTGCCACTCGGAATACCGGTAATAGCAGCAGGCATATTTGTTGCACCGCTCTGCGTTCCCTTGTCAAAAGTAACCGTCTTGTTGGTGTAGGTGGTGGCTTCTTGTATGACAAATACACCATGGAAGTCACCTCCGCAAACGATACTTACATCGCCCGTGAAGTTTCCTGATTTAGTAAACGTATGGCCGAATATATTGGTTGTTCCGTCTGTGCTATATGATACCCCTCCTACACTTAAGGTCTTGACAGCAGTGTGGTTGCACATACCGTAGTAAGTGATGGAAGTGGCGACTTTTGTCCCTAATTTTAGAGTATATGTAGTACCGCTTGCATACTTACAACTCCTGACATATCTACTTGAGTTAGAAGTGGTAGTCCAGTTGGACGACGTTGTGAAAGCGGTCGCTCCTAAATTATTTGACAGATAATATTGTCCCCCATCGCCAGGAGCGGAACTCCAGGAGATAGCCGTAGAGTTCGCTATCGTGCCGCTTGTATTGGTAAAGAACTGTTTTGTTCCCGTATCACCTTGCTTCAAAGCACCCGAATTGATAGTTATTTGTCCATAATAATACGTCGTTCCTGCCACTTCGGCATCCCACACTGCCGTGAGGGTGATGTTGCTGTTCGGCATGGTTATTTCGTTTCCTGCCTGATAGAACGTACCGTTGTATGTCCAGCCGCGGAAGACGGCACCGGACTTGCTGAGCGGCGTTGCGCCTACATTGCCTTTGACGGTGACGGTGGTGCCTACTTTGTGGGCATTGTCCGTCGGCACATCGCCTGTTCCTTCGTTCGCCGCATACGTAACCGTATAGTCGGTGTCGTCCACTGCGCCTGCGATAGTGATGACGATATTACCCGTCACGTATGCTGCCGGAATAGTCAATGCGCCGGTGGCTTGGTCCCAAGTACAATTAGCCGTTATGCTACTTCCTCCTGCGGTTACCGTAATAGATTCAGGCAGCACATACCCGGATGCGGCAGCAAAGGTAGCGGTATAAGAGGTATTTTCCGTAGCGGCTCCCGTACCTGTAGCACCCGTAGCGGTTGTCACGTTCGTCAGCGTGTGGGTGACGGAGAAGAGCTGGTTCCATTGCGCCGTGTAGGTCGTGTTGGCAGCAGGCATGGTGGATGCCGGAGTGGTGTTCCATGACTTGAAGGCATAGCCCGTCTTCGTTACCGTCGGGGCTGTGATGGATGTGCCGTAGGCCACCGTAGTGTTCGGCGAACCGGTGGCATCAACCGCCGCACCCGTTCCCGCTGCGGTCACCGTGCCGCCGTTCAGGTTCCATGTCAGGGTGTAGTTGATAGGTGTGCGGGTGAAGTTGGCTCGAACAGCCAGATCGCCCGTTACCGTAGAGGGAAGAGCTGTACCGTCACTCTTGGTCCAGTTGCTGAACGCGTAACTATATTGCGCGGTGGTAGCAGCCGCCGTAGCAGTGATTGCAGTCTTTCCGGTTACTGTCAAGACATTGCTTGAAGCGGAAATAGCCGTCCCTGACGCTATGTCGGTAATACTGCTTGCAGAAAGAGTTCCGTAGCCACTTGGGTTCACCGTAGCAGTTACAGTGCAGGTAGTAGCGAACGTGTTGTCGGTCAGTGCCACCCAGCTACTCTTATGGTCTGCATCGCATACCGAGCGCACCCAAGCGTAATACGTGGTACCGGCGGTGAGACCCGATATGGTAGGTGTCTTCGTCGTTACGTTCTTTGTGGCTGTCGTTCCTGCCACAGGGGCGGTACTGCTTGTCGAGTAGTAAATATCATAGCTTTTTGCATCGCCCGCGTCCGTAATAGACAAGGTCACGCTGCTGTTGGTAACAGAGGACTTCGCAAACGCCGTCGGCGCATCAGGATCCGCGCACGGGCATGCAGGCCGGTGGACGGCTATATACGTTAATGTGCCGTTATAAGTACTGCTTGAGCGATAGACACCGATAGAGGTCGTCTTGGACGGCAACGTACTTGGCAGCACATACCTGATCACTCCGCCTGACGGTGCTTCAGTCGTTCCTACTAAAGAACGCGAAGAGGTAGATGGATTGGTATATACCTGCATGGCTTTGCTGCCGTCCATAATAATGGTATCCGAGGCATAGAAATAACCGTTAGAAAGGGTCAGCGAAACATACGCTCCATCGCTATTCAGTTTATACGGAGACGAATTGCCTAAGGAATTAACGGCTGCTGTTTCACCGATTGTACCGGTTACCGTTTTCGTGGCTCCGTTGTCTCCGGATAATACAACTTTTATAATCTCTCCTTCATAGCAAGGGAGTGCGTCCCACTGTGCATAGAGGGTGGTGGCACCGGCGTGCGTCCATTTGGAGGAAGTGATATAATCCGTTACCGTTGCAGCCGCAAAACTACCGTCCGCGTTCAGCACTTTCGTGCCTCCCGACGACGCGGTGTAATAACCCAAGAGGTCATAACCGTCTGCCTCATGGGCGGCGAAGCCGGATAAGGTGCCGTTGAATGTAGCCACCGTAGAGGTCTTGTCCGCTCCGCTGCCCTGCGAACCGGTCTTCAGCGTAATATTCTGCGTCCACTTGGCGTAGAGCGTGGAGGCGGCGGTGAAGTCGGAGTTCTTCGCACTGGCACCGGCGGAGGTGTAGTATTGCGTACCGCTGCCTGCGGTAGCAGTGTAATAACCGCCGAAGGTGTAACCCGTCTTGGCAGGCAGGTTGGAAGCGATAGACGGCATCGCGCTGCCGTAGGTCGCCGTTACGGATGTCGCGCCTGCCGTTGTAGCCGACTGGTTATTGAGCGTGATAGTGGCGGTCTTCGCCGTCCATTGCGCCGTCAGGGTGATGTCGCTGGTGATATTCTGTATCGTCGCGCCGCCCGCGATAACCGTTCCGGCGGTTACCGTTGAGCCGCTTACCGTTACATTCACATCAGCCGTCCAACCGCTAAAGTCATACCCCGTCTTAGTAAACGCATTGGCGGTAATCGCTTGGTTGGCATTCGGACAGATACTCGTGATATTGCTCATCGTGCCGCCGGTGCCTGTCCCTTTGTTGAAAGTAATCGTATAGGTCGTCGGGCTATAGGCACTGGAAGTGAAGTCTCCTTTGCTATCCGTATAGCCCGTGCACGTCCAAAGAGTGTTGGTGGAGCTATAG
>CAKZZM010000098.1 GCA_937885465.1 uncultured Bacteroidales bacterium | reverse complement strand
GGTCAGTTCGGGAATTGTTCTTATCTTAACCCATAGGCGATCAATAGTTATTGTTGTTTGTATTTATTTTTGTCAATAATTCAAGTCCTTTCGGGGTGAGGTAATAGGCTTGGTTAGAGCTGTTGGGTTTATTAGGATAAAGCATGGTAAGATACCCTGCCTCTATTGCAGGAATAAGGTATGCCAATCGAAAATTGCGGCGATGTTTTAGGTTCATCAACTCCATTATTTCTTCTCGTTTCTTCGTATCACCCCTAACTGCTAATATCAGTTTCCGAACTTGGTCGGTGACTTGGTCGGTGACTTGGTCGGTTTGATGTACACTTTGATGTACACTTTCCGGTCGCCAAAGGATGGTCAGGAAATCCTCGTCTTGAATAAACTCTGGTGTACGCAACCCTGCGTTTTTGCACCGTTCAAGAATATCTGTCGTGCCTGTCCCCATCTGCTCAATATAGCCGGTCAGATACACAGGGTTAGCAAGTACGGGATTAACAGGACGCGAGCGGTGTACTCCGTTCAGGCTCTCAATAGTCATTCCATGCGGAAGTCTGCCGGGGTTCCACACCTCCAATCTATCGCGGAACAGCATCACTTGTACACTGCCGTTATCCGTATAGTCCCGGTGAACAACGGCATTGACGATAGCTTCTCTGACTGCTTGCGCAGGTAGTTCCTCGAAAAGATAGGGTTCAAAATAGATAGACAGCAACGCATCCTGCCGAATATAATCGGCAATCTGTTTGCGCTCCGATTGGAATTCGCTTTGTACGCTGCTAATAAATATCTTCTGTTTTGCCATGCTAACTATTTGTGGGTGCACCAAAAATACCCAAAGTTACACCAAAAATCGCACAAAAGTACAAAAAAAGAATGGAATACGCAAATTTTCCTTCGGAAAAATATTTCTTCTATGTTCCCCCTAAAAGTTGCATTTACTAATGGAACTTATAAAAATTCGTAAACTTTTTCGGGTTTTGATGACAGGAATAAGTGATCCTTTAGAACGGGTATCCTATGCCGAAGTTGATGCGGATGGCATCAGAGGCAGAGGGGATGTTGAAATAGGTGTTGATGGGCTGTGAGGTGTCGGGCTTCCATGTCTCTTTGTCGTACTTGAAGGTCTGATAAGGCGTATGAATAGCCACGCCTATATCTAAGCGCACGACTAATCCGTCTATATCCAAGCGCAGACCGGCACCGGTGCCAAGGGCTATCTGTTTCGCCCATTCGGGGTTGTTGTACAATCCGTCGTAGAGGTTGTCGGGTATCTCAAGACGCGTGAGATAGTCCTCATATCCTGCCGCCTTGAAGAGGTCAACAGTACTATACCAGTTCCACACGTTTCCGGCATCGAGGAAGGCAGCACCATAGAGTTTCCATACAATCGGGAAACGGAGTTCGAAGTTGGCTTCTAACTTGACATCTCCTGCGTGGAAGAAGTTCTGGTTGTACTTGGCGGAGTAGAAGTTACCCGGTCCGTAGGCGTAAGGTGAAGCGGAACGCATACTGTTGGGACCGCCGGCATAGAAGCCCTCGGAGAGTGGCGCAAAAGAGGAGTTGCCCAATGGTATGTTCGCTCCTGCAAAGAGACGCGTGGCGATGCACACTTGCTCCGTCAGATTAAACTTATTGCGCAGTTCGGCAGAGAGTTTGACGAACTGATTGAAGGTAATAGAACCAAGTGGTTTGTCCTTCTCGTCCCATTGATGTGAGAAGAGGCAATAGATAGCATTGATGAGGTCGCCGGACTCCTTGACACCGAGGTCGAGCATCGTGTTCACCGCCCGTTTGGAGCGGTAGTCGTTGTAGATGAAGTTGTAGCCGATAGAGGGTACAAACTCGTTTCCGGCGATGATTTTGATGAGTTGGGGGTACTCTGCCGCTTTATTGAGCAGGCTGTCGGTCTCTGCTTTCATACGCACCACAGAGAGCGAGAAAGGCGTGAAGGCATGGGTGATGTAGCGTGAGGGACGGATGAAATAGGTGAACGAACCGGTCATCTTATGCACGCCGTAGCCTCCGGCGATGTTCTCATACTGGTAGCCGAGCATATACCGCGTGTCACCATCGGGGTTGTTGTCGCCTGCCCAGTGCAAGTATGGAAAGATGAGCGAGGCGTTGGCTCCGAGTTTGTAGGTGTCGGTCTTCTTGGGGTCGCCCGGATGCCTGTCTCGCAACGCCCAGTAATAAGCACCATTGCCTTTGATGGTGAAGGTCTCGCCGCGTCGCATGAGATTCCTGACAGACGATTTGAGGGTCAGGTCGGGACCTATACTGTTGTTGGAGCGATATGCCACACCTGCATCTGCCCTCAAAGCATACGTGCGGGTGATGCTGTCACCACGGAAGAGTTTCCTATGCCGCCATTCTTTGTTCGCCTGCACGCCGAGACCTGACTTATAGAGTTCGCCCTCCAACACGTTGTTGTAGTCGCGGTCTGCAAAGAGGCGCAACAACACATCGCCGTCTTGGGTCAGTTTGTATTCCGCCGATAGGTTACTGAGCAGGCCGCTGGTCTTGTTCACATCCGGATTGTCCGTCAGCGTCGAACCAATAGTGATGCGCAGTTTGTCCTTGAAGAACGACTTGCTGATAGCGATGTTCATGTCGTTGGTCTTGCCGCCGGCATGCTCTGTTTGGGCATTGCTGAAATCAATGTCCACCACTTTTCCTAACTTGGAGTTAGCCATGGCGGCATTGATACGGCTGTTGATGATAGAAGAAAGAGCGTAGCCGCCCTTCAGTGCCGCTGCATTGCTTTCGCCCACATACATTCCCGTGGCGAGCAGCGTAGCCGCTAATCCTTCGCGTGTATCTTCGTCCAACGAGGCTAACTCATGGGTAATCGTTTCGTCTTCCGGTGCTTCGAGGAAGAAACCGATGGCGTTCAGCCCGATGGAGTCCAATTCACCGTTCACCCGCACTCCGGTGGTGAAATCCACACGGCGTGTCTCTTCGCCCTCTGACTGCACATCGGCTTTGACTTTCTGGGAAGCAGACACCGCCAATTCGGTTTGTCCGAAAGGTCCGTGGAAAGCGACGTGACTGCCTGAGTCCACTTGGAAAGGCATGATAGGATAGGCTTTGGGCGAGTAACGGACGAAGCCGTCATCGACGTTAATCTGTCCGCCGAGATTAAGCGGCACGCTGTCAGCCGTAGCAAAACGCACATTGACTGTTCCGTACGGTCTGACTTGGGCAAGG
>CAKZZM010000097.1 GCA_937885465.1 uncultured Bacteroidales bacterium | reverse complement strand
AGAGCGCATGATTCATAATCATGAGGTCCCCGGTTCAATCCCGGGTCCCGCTACATAAAGACTGCCGAATATAAAATTCGGCAGTCTTCTTTTTTCGACTTTAGGACTCTGCCCGGACGTTCTACCTTTTACTTCTAACTATCAAAAAAGTGAGGCGAATGCCTCACTTTTTTTGATAGGTTAGAATCTGCTGAGCAGTTCTTGTGCCTCACGAGCAGCCTGAATAGCGGCAAACTCCTCCTTATTGTGAACAATAATCTTATTGAAGTCGCGCTGACCGGTGCCGGCAGGAATGAGGTTACCGAAGATAACATTCTCCTTCATTCCCTCAAGGTAATCGACTCTGCCCTGTATAGCAGCCTCGTTAAGCACCTTCGTTGTCTCTTGGAACGAGGCAGCCGAGATGAACGACTTTGTACCGAGGGCTGCACGGGTTATACCTTGCAGGATCTGCGAAGATGTAGCACAAACGGCATCACGAGCCTGAACCAACTTACGGTCTTTACGACGCAAGAGTGAGTTCTCATCGTGCAGACGGCGCGCCGTAACAATCTGACCGGGTTTGAGTACATCCGACTCGCCGGCATCCGTTACTACCTTCTTACCCCATATACGATCGTTCTCATCAAGGAAGTCTTGCTTATCCACAACCTGCTTCTCAAGGAAGCGGGTATCGCCTGCTTCAAGTATCTCAACCTTACGCATCATCTGGCGTACGATAATCTCGAAGTGCTTATCGTTGATTTTCACACCTTGCAGACGATAGACGGACTGCACCTCATTGACGATATAATCTTGCACTGCCGTAGGTCCTTTGATAGAAAGGATATCATCAGGCGTGATAGCACCATCGGAGAGGGCTGTTCCGGCATGAACGAAGTCGCCTTCTTGAACAAGGATTTGCTTTGTCAGCGGGATGAGATACTTCTTCTCTTCGCCAAGACGCGATACGAGAGTCAGCTCACGATTACCACGCTTGATGTTACCCATGCGTACCTCACCATCGATCTCAGCAACGATAGCCTGATTCGATGGGTTACGGGCTTCAAGCAACTCTGTTACACGCGGCAGACCACCGGTGATATCGGAAGCATTGCCGAATACACGAGGAATCTTTATAAGCAGATCTCCCGGCTTAACCTCTTCACCGTCAGAGAGCACAAGGTGAGCACCTACGGGGAGGTTATATGTGCGGATAGGTTCTGACTCGCCATTAAGGAAAATCTTTGCCATCGGCACTTTTGTACGATCTTTCGATTCAACGATAAGTGTATCTTTCAAACCTGTCATTTCATCGGTCTCAGTCTTAGAAGTAAGACCCTCGATAACATTCTCGAATACAACCTTACCGGCATGCTCGATAACGATAGTTGCGTTGAACGGGTCCCACTCGCATACCTTTGTTCCCTTCTCGCAGACTTGCCCGTTGACGACGAACAACTTGGAAGCGTAGGGAATATTAAAGGTAGTGAGTACGACACCCGTCTTCTCATCGGTAAGGCGCAACTCTGTCTGACGACTGACAACAATAGTCTCTTTGCCATGCTCACCGCCCTTTGCCTCGATAGTACGGAGGTCTTCGAGTACGATTTTTCCTGCCTGACTTGTGGTATAAGAGTTCTCTGTTGCAGCGTTTCCTGCCACACCGCCGGAGTGGAAGGTACGCAGTGTCAACTGTGTACCCGGCTCACCGATAGCCTGCGCAGCAATAACGCCGACCGCCTCACCTTTCTGAACCATACGCCTTGTGGCGAGGTTACGGCCATAGCACTTAGCGCAAACGCCGTGCTTCGACTCGCAAGTGAGTACTGAGCGAATCTCAACGGTGTCGATTCCTGCCTCCACAATCTTCTCTGCCGCCGTCTCGCGTATCTCCTCTCCGGCACCGACGATAAGTTCGCTGGTCTCAGGATTGAAGATATCGTGAACACTAACGCGACCGAGGATACGATCGAAGAGTGTCTCATCAACAGTGTCACCATGTTTAATCTCCGTTGCTGCCAGACCGCGCAATGTACCACAGTCATCTTCGGTGATGATAACATCGTGGCTGACATCGACCAAACGACGCGTCAGATAACCGGCATCGGCAGTCTTTAAGGCGGTATCGGTAAGACCCTTACGAGCACCGTGAGTTCCGATGAAGTATTCGAGCACTGACATACCCTCTTTGAAGTTAGAGAGGATCGGGTTCTCAATATATGAGCGACCATCACCTACACCCGCCTTCTGAGGTTTAGCCATAAGACCACGAATACCTGAAAGTTGCTTAATCTGACCTTTTGAACCACGAGCACCTGAGTCCATCATCATATAGACGGCGTTGAAGCCTTGGTCTGCATCTTTCATTTGCTTCATAAGGATATCGGTAAGGTCGGTATCAACCTTATCCCAAATACCAATCACCTTATTATAACGATCATTATCGGAGATTTCACCCATATTGTAAGATTCCATCACTGCCTCAACCTCCTCGTTACCTTTGGCTATCATATCATCTTTCTCTGACGGGATGATGATATCGTTCAATGCGAACGACAGACCTCCCTTGAACGCCATATAATAACCCATATTCTTAATATCGTCGAGGAAGATGGCGGTACGAGCCACACCGCAGGCTCGAATAACCTTACCGATGACCTCACGCAGCGCACCTTTCTTAAGCACGATATTGACATATCCTACCTCTTCGGGGATAAGCGCGTTGACCATCAATCGTCCGGGTGTCGTCTCAATTATCTCGCCATTCTTCATGCGCACTTTAACGAGAGCATGGATGTCCACAATTTGTTCGTTGAGAGCGATAGTAGCCTCTTCAGGCGAGTAGAATACCATTCCCTCGCCTTTGGCTCCTCTGCGCTCTTTGGTGATATAATACAGACCTAACACCATATCCTGCGAAGGTACGGTGATAGGATCACCATTGGCAGGATTCAAGATGTTATGCGAACCGAGCATAAGCAGCTGTGCCTCCAGTATAGCCTCGTTGGAGAGCGGGAGGTGCACTGCCATCTGGTCGCCGTCAAAGTCGGCGTTGAAGGCAGTACAAGCAAGCGGGTGCAATTGGATAGCTTTACCCTCAATAAGACGCGGCTGGAAAGCTTGAACACCAAGACGGTGAAGTGTCGGAGCACGGTTGAGAAGAACGGGATGTCCCTCCATTACATACTCCAAAATCTCCATTACGACAGGGTCTTTGCGGTCAATAACCTTCTTTGCTGACTTAACCGTCTTCACTATACCGCGCTCAATGAGTTTGCGGATAATAAACGGTTTATACAATTCTGCTGCCATATCCTTCGGCAGACCGCACTCGTGCATACGCAACTCCGGACCTACAACGATAACCGAACGCGCAGAGTAATCGACACGCTTACCTAAGAGGTTCTGACGGAAGCGACCTTGCTTACCCTTGAGCGAGTCGCTAAGGGACTTAAGCGGGCGGTTGGCCTCAGACTTCACTGCCGTAGTCTTCTTAGAGTTATCAAGAAGGGAGTCAACAGCCTCCTGCAACATTCGCTTCTCGTTACGAAGGATAACATCCGGAGCCTTTATCTCCATCAAACGACGCAGACGATTGTTACGGATTATAACACGACGATAAAGGTCGTTGAGGTCTGACGTGGCGAAGCGACCGCCATCGAGCGGCACGAGAGGACGCAGTTCGGGAGGAGTAACAGGAATAACCTTCAGTATCATCCACTCCGGACGGTTACGCTCTTTCGATGCACGGAAAGCCTCTACTATTTGCAGACGCTTTAAGGCTTCGTTCTTGCGCTGAACAGAAGAATCGGTCTCTGCACGATGACGCAACTCGTAACTCAACTCATCAAGGTTAATAGCGGCTAACATATCATATATAGCCTCAGCACCCATCTTTGCGATGAACTTCTTCGGGTCATTATCTTCGAGATACTGATTATCCTGCGAGAGGCGACCTATCAGTTCCTGATACTGGTCCTCATCGAGTAACATCCTGTTCTCTACTACCTCATCGCCAACCATTTGTCCGTCTAACTCACCGGCATTAATAATGATATATTTCTCGTAATAGATAACTGCCTCCAGGCGTTTTGTCGGAATACCGAGCAAGGCTGCCATCTTCGAGGGCAGAGAGCGAAGATACCAGATGTGCGCGATAGGAACGACCAAACGGATGTGTCCCATACGCTCACGGCGCACCTTCTTCTCTGTTACCATAACACCACAACGCTCACAAATCACACCCTTATATTTGATGCGTTTGTACTTGCCGCAATGACACTCGTAATCTTTCGTAGGACCGAAGATACGCTCGCAGAACAGACCGTCACGCTCAGGTTTGTAGGTACGGTAGTTTATTGTTTCCGGCTTCAAGACCTCACCTTGCGAAATGCTCAATATCTCATCGGGCGAAGCCAAACCAATAGTTATCTTGGAATAGCCGTTCTTTTTTGTTTCTTGTTTATTGAAAGCCATTATTGCAAATTTTTAGCGTTCTGTTAATTATTCCATCTTTATTGACAAAGCCAAGCCTTGCAGTTCGTGCAGCAGCACATTGAACGATTCGGGTAATCCAGGCGTCGGGAACGGTTCACCTTTGACGATAGCCTCGTATGTACGTGCACGACCTGTTACATCGTCAGACTTCACGGTCAGTATCTCGCGCAGCACATGAGCGGCACCGAATGCCTCGATAGCCCAAACCTCCATCTCACCGAAACGCTGACCACCGAACTGAGCTTTACCGCCGAGCGGCTGTTGAGTGATAAGACTGTAAGGTCCTATCGAACGGGCGTGCATCTTATCATCAACCATGTGCCCCAGTTTCATGAAGTAGGTAACACCTACTGTTGCGGGTTGGTCGAAACGCTCACCGGTACCACCATCGTAAAGATAAGTCTTACCGGAACGAGGCAGACCGGCTTCGTCTGTCCACTTATCCAAATCTTCCACCGTACAACCATCGAAGATAGGAGTAGAGAAGTTTACCCCAAGTCGGCTACCGGCCCAACCGAGTACAGCCTCGAATATCTGACCGATATTCATACGAGAAGGCACACCAAGCGGATTCAGAACGATATCTACCGGCGTTCCGTCCTCAAGGAACGGCATATCCTCAACGCGAACAATCTTTGACACGATACCCTTATTACCATGCCTACCTGCCATCTTATCACCAACGCGAATCTTGCGACTCTTGACAATATATACTTTTGCCATCTCGATGATGCCATTTGGCAGTTCGTCACCGATGGTGAGGTTGAATTTCTCGCGTTTCAGCACTGCATCCAACTCCTTGCTGCGACGCAAGTAATTGAGAACACACTGACGGATAAGGTCATTGCGGTGCTCATCGGTAGTCCAACGCTCAAGAAGAACAGACTGATAGTCAATCTGCATAAGGTTTTCTTCGGTGAAACGAGCATTACGGGTGATAAGTTCAGTACCCATAAAGTCCTTAATTCCGACAGACACCTTATCGCTGATGATAACGAGCAGTTTATGAACAAGTTCCTTCTTTAGGTTTTCTTGATCTTGCTCGTGTTTTGCATCGAGTGCTGCCAGTTGCACCTTCTCCTCCATCTTCTCCTTACGATCTTTGATGCTGCGTTTGTAAAGACTCTTACCGACGATAACACCTTCGAGCGACGGACTTGCTTTCAACGATGCGTCCTTTACATCGCCTGCCTTCTCACCGAAGATGGCTTTCAGCAGTTTCTCTTCAGGAGACGGGTCAGACTCTCCCTTAGGAGTGATCTTACCAACGATAATGTCACCGGGCTGAATATGTGCACCTATGCGGATTATACCACGCTCATCGAGATTCCTTGTAGCATCCTCACTGACATTTGGAATATCAGCGGTAAACTCCTCAACGCCACGCTTCGTTTCGCGCACCTCAAGCAGTTCTTCAACCACATGCACTGAAGTGAACATATCTTCGCGTACTATACGCTCTGACAGAACGATAGCGTCCTCATAGTTATAGCCTTTCCATGGTATATAAGCCACCTTAAGGTTCTTGCCGAGGGCGAGTTCACCCGCCTGAGTAGCATAACCTTCGGTCAGAATCTGACCTGCCTCCACGCGGTCGCCCTTGCGAACGATAGGATGAAGGTCGATAGTGGTATTCTGGTTCGTCTTTTGGAACTTCGGCAATTTATACTCTTTTTCCGCCGACTCGAAACTAACAAAGTCTTCATCCTCGGTGCGGTCGTAACGGATACGGATATGATCGGCATCAACATAAATTACGGTACCTGCACCTTCTGCCACTAACTGCGTGCGTGAGTCTTCAATCAACTGACTCTCAATACCTGTACCTACGATAGGTGCTTCGGGGCGAACGAGAGGCACTGCCTGACGCATCATGTTCGACCCCATGAGGGCACGGTGAGCATCGTCATGCTCAAGGAACGGAATAAGAGCAGCGGCGATAGAGGCTATCTGCGAAGGAGCCACATCCATCAAACCGACCTCTTCGGGCTGAACAACGGGGAAGTCGTCCTTATAACGCGACTTAACACGCGAGCGGATGAACCTGCCGTCATCGTCCAACGGGGCGTTTCCTTGTGCCACAATATAATTCTCCTCATCCTCAGCAGTCATATAGACTATACCTTTATCAGAGAGATCAACCTTACCTCCGTTTGCCTTGCGGTAAGGAGTCTCGATAAAGCCGAGGTTATTAATCTTTGCATATATACAAAGCGAAGATATAAGACCGATATTAGGACCTTCAGGTGTCTCAATCGGGCAGAGACGACCATAGTGGGTATAGTGCACATCTCGAACCTCAAAGCCTGCTCTGTCACGGCTCAGACCGCCGGGGCCTAACGCCGACATACGACGCTTATGCGTTATCTCTGCCAACGGGTTCTGCTGATCCATGAACTGCGAGAGGGCATTCGTGCCGAAATACGAGTTAATAACTGAAGATATTGCCTTCGAGTTAATCAAATCGGTAGGAGTAAACACTTCGTTATCACGCACATTCATACGCTCACGGATAGTACGGCTCATACGAGCGAGACCTATGCCGAACTGATTATACAACTGCTCGCCTACAGTGCGTACGCGACGGTTGCTCAAGTGGTCTATATCGTCAACCTCAGCATTAGAATTAATCAGCTTGACAAGATGCTTGATAATCTCAATAATATCCTCCTTGGTCAGTGTGCGCACCTCCATGTCGGTCTTAAGCCCTAACTTGCGGTTGATACGGTAACGGCCAACCTCACCGAGGTCGTAACGCTTTTCCGAGAAGAACAGGTTATTAATAACCTCGCGAGCCGTTGCATCATCGGCAGGCTCAGCATTGCGAAGTTGACGATAGATATAGAGGACTGCCTCCTTCTCCGAGCGTGACGGATCTTTCTGCAAGGTATTGAAGATAATAGAGAAATCTTCTTCCTCAACACCCTCTTTATGCAGAAGTATTGTTTTGGCACCGCTCTCTAAGATAGTGTTGCAATGCTCTTGGGTCAGTTCCGTCTCACGCTCAATGATAACCTCATTACGCTCAATAGAAACGACCTCACCGGTATCCTCATCAACAAAGTCCTCCGTCCATACCTTCATCACGTTACCTGCCAATACTCTGCCGACTATCTTGCTCATATTGGACTTCCTAACCTTTACCTCATCAGCAAGGTCGAAGCTATCGAGAATATCCTTATCACTCTCAAAACCGATAGCACGGAGAAGAGTGGTAACAGGTAATTTCTTCTTACGGTCGATGTAAGCGTACATAACCTTATTGATATCGGTTGCAAACTCGATCCACGAACCGCGGAAGGGGATGATACGAGCCGAATAGAGTTTCGTTCCGTTGGAGTGAATACTGCTGCCAAAGAACACACCAGGCGAACGGTGTAACTGGCTTACAATAACACGCTCTGCACCATTTATAACAAAGGTGCCTTGCGGGGTCATGTAAGGAATAGTGCCAAGGAAGACATCTTGAATAACCGTATCGAAATCCTCGTGGTCGGGGTCAGTACAATAGAGCTTCAATTTAGCTTTCAACGGCACACTATATGTCAGACCGCGCATCAGGCACTCTTTGATAGAGTAACGAGGACGGTCGATGTAATAATCTAAAAATTCGAGAATGAAATTATTTCGAGCGTCAGCTATAGGGAAGTTCTCTGAAAAGACCTTATACAAACCTTCCTCACGGCGCTGCTCGGGCGACGTATCCATGCTGAAGAAATCATGGAAACTCTTCAACTGAATATCCAAGAAGTCAGGGAAGGGCATCTGCTTCTTTATTGAAGCAAAACTGACTCTGCTCTTTTGATTTTTAACAGACATTGTGTAGATGCTATTATTTAATTATAATTCAGTTTTACTATGCTATATTATTTTAATTTTAACACAAATTAACAGCATAGTTATATTAAGACAAAAAGGTTTAGACCCCCTTCGGGATCTAAACCTAAACCGTTGTCGCGGTTGATTACTTAAGTTCGACTTCAGCACCGGTCTCTTCAAGAGCCTTCTTGAGAGCCTCAGCGGTAGCCTTGTCAACACCTTCCTTAACTACGGAAGGAGCACTGTCAACTAAGTCCTTAGCCTCTTTCAGACCAAGACCTGTTTGCTCCTTAACAGCCTTAACTACTTGGAGTTTAGCAGCACCTGCTGACTTAAGAACAACATCGAAAGATGTCTTCTCTTCTTCAGCGGGAGCAGCAGCGGCTGCAGGACCGGCTGCAACTGCCACAGCAGCAGCGGCGGGTTCGATACCATATTCCTCTTTGAGGATATTAGCGAGTTCGTTAACTTCTTTAACTGTGAGGTTAACCAATTGTTCAGCAAAAGCTTTAAGATCTGCCATTGTTGTATAATTTTAATGTTTTTTAATTTAAGTTTATTCTCTTTCACCCAGCGTCTTGAGTACGCCATGGATGGTGTTACCTCCTGATTGGAGTGCGCCAAGAACATTCTTTGCAGGCGATTGCAGCAATGCAACAAGGTCGGCAATAAGTTCGTTCTTGCTCTTGACAGCGCAGAGGAAGTCTAACTGGTCAGCACCTACATAGGTGGTTGACTCTACAAAGGCTGCCTTGAGGGCGGGTTTAGCATCGGGGTTCTTTTTGTCCTTCTCACGATATTGCTTGATGAGGCGTGCCGGCACATTACCCGTATTGCAGAGCATAAGTGCGGTGTTACCTTTCAGCGTATCTAACAGAGTGGCATCAATATCCTCGTTACTTTCCAATGCTTTCTTAAGCAAGGTGTTCTTTACCACGAGCAACTTTATCGATTGCTTGAAGCAGTCGCGACGCAACTGACTTGTCTTTCCTGCATCTAAACCTTCGATGTTAGTAACATAGAAGTGAGAGTATGAGGCAATCTGCTCTCTCAGTTGTTCGATGACGGCATTCTTATCTTCCTTTTTCATTTTCTTTACTTTTAATGATTAACAATAAGTGGTTCACGGTTTACTCCATTGTCTTAGGATCAACCTTTATCCCTTGGCTCATCGTACTTGAAAGATAAATGCTCTTTACATAGGTACCTTTACTTACAGAAGGCTTGAGTTTAATAAGCGTCTGAACGAACTCCTTAGCGTTGTCGGTTATCTGCTCAGCGTTGAATGACACTTTACCGATAGAGGTATGAACGATACCGAACTTATCAACCTTGAAGTCGATCTTACCCTGCTTAACCTCTTTCACAGCCTTTGCAACATCCATTGTTACAGTACCGCTCTTGGGGTTAGGCATCAGTCCGCGAGGACCGAGAATACGACCTAATGCACCGATCTTACCCATGACAGAAGGCATGGTAATGATAACATCTACATCAGTCCAACCGCCTTTAATCTTCTCAATGTACTCATCCAGACCTACATAGTCAGCACCTGCTTCTTTTGCAGCCGCTTCCTGATCGGGTGTACACAGCGCAAGAACCCTTACTTGCTTACCGGTGCCGTGAGGCAGACTAACAACGCCGCGAACCATCTGGTTGGCTTTGCGGGGGTCAACACCCAAACGCACATCAATGTCAACAGAGGCATCGAACTTAGTGGTTGTAATCTCTTTCACGAGGGCAGCCGCTTCTTCAATCGAATAGGTTTTACCTGCTTCAATCTTAGAGGCAGCCAACTTTTGATTTTTTGTCAGTTTACTCATAATACAATTGAAGCTTAATCTTTAACAGTAATACCCATTGAACGAGCGGTTCCGGCTACCATTTTAATAGCACTCTCCACTTCGAAGCAGTTGAGGTCAGGCATCTTGTCCTCTGCTATTGCACGCACTTGCTCGGCGGTAACAGTCGCCACCTTCTGGCGGTTAGGCTCTGCTGAACCGGACTTAACCTTGGCTGCTTCCAATAGTTGGATAGCAACAGGAGGAGTCTTTACAACAAAGTCAAAAGACTTATCGCTATAGTAAGTGATAACAACAGGAAGAACTTTACCTGCCTTGTCTTGGGTTCTGGCATTGAATTGTTTGCAAAACTCCATTATGTTAATACCTTTCGAACCGAGAGCCGGTCCTACCGGGGGGGAGGGGTTTGCTGCGCCGCCTTTGATTTGTAATTTAATAAAGCCAGCAATTTCTTTAGCCATAATTCTTACTTGTTATAAATAGTTAATATAAAACTATCGAGTAGTACCAACGACCCGTAACATAGTCTCCTACTCCTTTACTACTTGGTTAAAAGATAGTTCAAGAGGTGTCTGACGATCAAAGATTGTAACAATGACCTTCAGTTTCTTCTTGTCGCTCATCACTTCCTCAACCGTTCCGCTGAAATCGTTGAACGGACCATCCGTCACTTTCACCTTATCGCCCACGATGAAGTTCTCTTCTACGAACACCGTCTCCTCTACCTGCTCGTCTGTACCGAACAGTTTATTAATCTCTGCTTGGCGCACGGGAGTAGGTCTCTGGTCACGAGTAGTAGAAAGAAAACCCAATACATTAGGCACATTCCTCAAGCGCGGATAACATTCGTCGGTCAGATTACACTCCACCAACACATAGCCTGGCAAAAGAACCTTCTCTTTCACCACGCGCTTACCGCCGCGGAGAGCAACAACCTTCTCGGTTGGAATAAGCACTTGAGAGACGAACTGATCCAAATCAGCAGTACGGCAGGCGGTCTCGATATACTCCTTAACCTTCTGCTCCTTACCGCTAATAGATTTTAGCACATACCATTTCATGTTATTTTCTGCCATGATGCTAAAATATTAGAATAGTCCGTAGATAAAAGTCATCAGATGCTCGAAGCAAAAGTCCATAAGCCACACCACCAGTGCAAGTACTAAGGAAGCAATAAGTACCACCACTGAACTGTTGCGCAATTCCTTCATAGTCGGCCAGGTTACTTTATAGACCAACTCTCTGTAAGACTCTTTGATGTTATCAACTAACTTCATAACCGTATAGTTTTTCTTTTTCTTCTTATATCCGCAAAATATTACCCCAACCAAAAGGGCGTATTTCCCCACCCCATGATTGAAGCAATGATGCTCATTTAGTATTTTATTCTGCCAATCTTGCCTTAATTTTCGGTAACACTAACTCTCTTTTCAGCCGCCGCTTTTACCTGTTTTCAGCAATAATTATATCAGTATTTTTTGCACAGAAGGCAGGAATCGAACCCACATTGACGGTTTTGGAGACCGCTCTCCTACCATTGGAGGACTTCTGTAAATATCGGGCAGGCAGTGCCCGCCCGACATGTTTGTCGCTCGGTCTTGCGACCTTCGACTTTACCCTTTTGACAATTAGTCGATGAGTTTGGTTATCTGACCCG
This sequence comes from uncultured Bacteroidales bacterium, assembly GCA_937885465.1. Taxonomy (GTDB): domain Bacteria; phylum Bacteroidota; class Bacteroidia; order Bacteroidales; family Paludibacteraceae; genus Colicola. The sequence continues at coordinate 7,380 of CAKZZM010000097.1, read as the reverse complement.
AACCAACGGTACGACCACCTTCGCGGATAGCGAAGCGGAGACCTTCCGAGCAAGCAACCGGATAGATCAGCTTAACTTGGATTTCCAGGTTATCGCCCGGCATTACCATCTCTGTTCCTTCCGGAAGAGTAATCTCACCGGTAACATCCATAGTACGGATGTAGAACTGAGGACGATAGTGGTTGTGGAACGGGGTATGACGGCCACCCTCTTCTTTCTTCAAGATATAAACAGAAGCCTTGAATTCGCTGTAAGGATGAACGGCACCCGGGTGGGTGATTACCATACCACGACGAACCTCGTCTTTGTCAATACCACGGAGGAGCAAACCTACATTATCACCTGCCTCACCTTGGTCAAGCAACTTGCGGAACATCTCAACACCGGTAACAACCGACTTGCGACCCTCTGCACCAAGACCTTCCAATTGTACCTCGTCGCCTACTTTTACAACACCTGTCTCAATACGACCTGTTGCAACAGTACCACGACCGGTGATTGAGAATACATCCTCAACCGGCATAAGGAACGGTTTGTCTTTGTCACGCGGAGGAAGTTGAATCCAGTTGTCAACAGCATCCATAAGTTCCATAACCTTATCTTCCCACTCAGGTACACCATTCAATGCACCGAGGGCAGAACCGCGGATAAACGGAGTGTTGTCAGCGTCAAACTCATAGAAAGCAAGAAGTTCACGCATTTCCATTTCAACAAGGTCAAGCATTTCAGGATCGTCAACCATGTCGCACTTGTTCATGAATACTACCAAACGAGGTACATTCACTTGGCGTGCTAACAAGATGTGCTCACGAGTCTGAGGCATCGGACCGTCAGTAGCAGCAACAACGATGATTGCGCCGTCCATCTGAGCAGCACCTGTTACCATGTTCTTCACATAGTCAGCGTGACCCGGGCAGTCAACGTGTGCATAGTGACGATTTGCTGTCTGATACTCAACGTGAGCAGTGTTGATAGTAATACCACGCTCTTTCTCCTCAGGAGCGTTGTCGATAGAGTCGAACGAACGAACCTCTGAAAGACCACGCTTTGCCAATACGGTGGTGATAGCAGCGGTCAAAGTGGTTTTTCCGTGATCTACGTGACCGATAGTACCGATGTTAACATGCGGTTTGGAACGGTCGAATTTCTCTTTTGCCATAGTAGATAAATTTGAATAACGTTATACTTTTTTTATCTGTTTGTTTTCAGATTTTTCCATTTCGAAGCCTCTTTGCTTCTTTTGAGCTGCTTCTGAGAGTTGAACTCAGGACCTCATCCTTACCAAGGATGCGCTCTACCACTGAGCTAAAGCAGCATATCACTCAGCCTTTCGGCTTTTGCCCTTTCGGCATTTTGAGCGGAAAACGGGACTCAAACCCGCGACCCCCAGCTTGGAAGGCTAGTGCTCTATCGACTGAGCTATTTCCGCAAAAATGCAATCCGCAGTTGTCTTGGCTTTATCAGGTTGAGATAGCAAGCTTCCACCTGACTCGCTCAAGACTTCCGCTACTCCTCTCGGAGTGTGGGCGCGGATGGATTCGAACCACCGAAGCGATGACGCAGCAGATTTACAGTCTGCCCCATTTGGCCACTCTGGAACACGCCCATTGCACTTTCTATGTTTAAGAGCCTCTTGTCGGACTCGAACCAACGGCCTCGAGATTACAAATCACGTGCTCTACCAGCTGAGCTAAAGAGGCAAAAAGTTGCTTTCGCGGTCCTTAAGAAGGTGCTTTTTTCGGAAAGCGGGTGCAAAATTACTACTTTTTTTTGAATTGACCAAATATTTTTGAAGAAAAATGCAAATATTTGTCATTTTCTTGCATTTTTTTGCTTATTTTGGATTTTTTCTTGATTGTTTAGCTCTCGGATGGGCGTTTTCGTACACATTTTTCATCTGTTCGAACGTTGTATGTGTATATACTTGTGTAGCTGCGAGGCTACTATGCCCCAAAAGTGTCTTGATGGTGTTGATGTCTGCACCATTATTGAGCATCTCAGTGGCAAAAGTATGTCGCAAAACGTGCGGCGAATGTTTCTTGAGCGTCGAAACCTCTCCCATGCGCGCGCGTACGATATTATATATAAGGTCTGCCGTGATACGTTCGCCCTTGTTGTTTACGAGAAACGGTTGTGCGGGAGCGATGATGATGCCGAAAGTGTCGTTTCGTGCACTCCGATACGCCTCAATGCGGTTCGCCAGACTGTCGCCGAAAGGGACGATGCGCTCTTTGCGGCGCTTACCGAACACACGTACCTCCTTGCGAACGAGGTCGATGCTGCTGTCATTCAAACCGGCCAACTCGGCCTCGCGCATGCCTGTTTGGTACAACATATCAACCACAAGGCTGTCGCGGATGCTCTCGAAATCGTCCGACCAATCCATCTGCGCCTCGGCTTGCCGCATCTCGCTCGGCTTGAAAAAAACCGGCAACGGCTTATCCATTTTCGGAGCGATGATGGCTCGTGTCACATCCTTATCGACATATCCCACTCGCAGCATGAACCGCCAGAAAGAGCGCAACGATGATAGTTTGCGCCGGACACTACGAGGTTTTTCGCCCGCATCTAACAGACTGATCATCCAATCCTTGATGTCGGCATCCGTCACCAACTGCGGGTCCAACGCCGAAGGCTCTACGCCCAAGAAAGCGCAAAACTCATGCAAATCGCGTTCGTAAGCATCAATCGTGTGCTCCGAATAGTGCCGCTCTATCCTAATATAGTCGATGAACTTCTGAATCAAGGGCCTATTCGTCAATCGTTATTAATCTCTTTCCCCACACCCTCTTGTCGCTCGAATGGGAACAGACCAAACAGTTCGGCATCAATGGCATCCGTAATCTTCTGGAAATCTTCGGGTTTGCCCTGAAAATCCGTGTTATCCTTGTCAATCACCAACACCTTGCCCTTGTAATCGGCAATCCATTTCTCGTATTTCTCGTTCAGTCCCTGCAGGTAGTCGATGCGCATCGTCGATTCGTACGCGCGACCACGACGCTGGATCTGCCCGACCAGATGAGGTATGGACGCTCGCAGATAGATGAGCAGGTCGGGATATTTGACCAGCGACATCATCAACTCAAACAAGTCTTGGTAGTTCTTGAAATCACGATCGGACATGTACCCCTGCTCGTACAGGTTTGGCGCGAAGATACGCGCATCTTCGTAGATGGTGCGGTCTTGGATGATGGTCTTTTTCTCCTTACCAATCTCCACCACGTCCTTGAAACGCTTGTTGAGGAAGTAAATCTGCAAGTTGAATGACCATCGGTTCATGTCTGCGTAGAAATCCTCTAAATACGGATTAAAATCCACACTCTCAAATCGCGGAGTCCAATTGTAATGTCCGGCCAACATGTTCGTCAGCGTCGTCTTTCCCGCTCCGATATTTCCGGCAATAGCTATATGCATAAAAGTAATTATTTAGTTTCTAATTGTGGGAAGATGCTTGTTTCGACGGACGAGAAGAGTCCGAACAGCTCGGCATCTATTTTGTCAATAATCTTGCCGAAATCGGCCGGATTATGCTGAAAATCCATCCCGTCGGCTTCCACTACCAGCACTCTGCCCTTGTAGCGGCGGAAGATGAAGTCCTCGTACCGCTCGTTCAGTCCCTGTAGGTACTCCAACTGCATCGTCTGTTCGTATTCACGACCGCGCATCTGTATCTGCCGAACCAGTTCCGGTACGCTCTTCCTCAGATAAATCAACAAGTCCGGATAGTTCGTTACCCGCACCATCAACTCAAACAGCTCCATATATGTCTTGAAATCGGTCGCCGACAAGTTGCCTTGGCGATAGTTGTTCTCCACAAACACGTACACCCCCTCAAAAATGGAGCGGTCTTGGATGATAGTGTGGTCGGATTTGGCCACCTCAAGCACATCGCGAAAACGCTCCTTGAGGAAGAACACCTCCAAAGCAAACGACCACCGTTTGATGTCTTTGTAGTAGTCCTCCATATACGGGTTGTTGACGACCGGCTCCAGTCGCTTCTCCCAGCCGTAATGGGCTGCGAGCATGTTCGTCAGCGTCGTCTTACCCGCTCCGATATTTCCTGCTACTGCTATGTGCATCGTTATCCTTTTTTCCTTTCCGCCTGCAAAGTAACTGCTTTTTTGTTAACGTTTCTCACGCAACCATTGCCTGAAGAACGGATCTTCCATCGTATATCCGTTTTCGCGGATAACGAAACCGGCTTTTTGTAGGCGTTTCAGGCTACTGAACGTGGTACTGGCAGACATGTCGCGCGACTGCATGGGGTTTTGCCCAACCGCCAACACCGTCAGCACTTTTCTGTCTGTTCGGTTCAATCCGTTCCACAACCGCTCGAAATCTAAATCGTGCTCCTGAATCAACTGTCCGATGGCTTGCTCTACCACTCCATCGGTGACGTGCAGATACTCCATCTGCTCCCATACTTGTGAAGATAACTGTTGCGTATAATAAGGATGGCAGCCCGTGTATGACAAAATCTGCTCCACTATCGGTTCGGTGTCGGTCGTATGGGGAAGCCGCTCTAAAATATATTGCCGAAACTCCGATTCGGGAATACGGTGCAGATGCATCAGTAAGCCAAAATGATAGAAGGGGGATTTTTTCTTCTCAAAAATATCCGTCATCATCGACTCTTCACTACCCAAAAGCACGTAGTTGAGTCCTTGTTGTTGCTGCATGATGGCTCGCAACTGCTTATCGAAACCGACTTTTAATGACAACACCTCTTGAAACTCATCCAAGACAACGATGAGTCGTGCTTTGGGGGTTGTCACTTTTTCGAGCAAATGCATCGCATCTTCCAACACCACTTCGGCTTTGACTGATGGTTGAAACGCTACGTCCATCGAACCGGTTAACGCATTCGTGGAAATGGTAGGCACGAAACGGAAATGCGAGAGGAAATGGCGGTATTTCTCTATCGGATAGAGCATGAAGATTTGCTTGAGTATTTGCCCCGCAAAATCTTGTACACTCAACACCTGCTGCATGTTGATTGTGATGCTTGGCCGGTCGATTTCGGATACAACTTTTCTGACAAGACTACTCTTGCCATACCGACGAGGACTGATCAGCACGATGTGAATCTCGCTGTCCAAGTGCATTTTGAGAGTAGCCAACTCTTCTACCCTGTCTGTAAAAAACGGCTCATCAACGATGGTGCCAAACCGAAACGGATTCATAATCATTCATTTTGCTATTACGAAATTTTTCGTTGCGAAAATTTTCGCATAAACCAAATTCACCTACAATGTTACTGCCTCTTATCCATATCTGCAACTATTGGCGGGTGGAGTCACCCTTTTGCCGGTTGCTGCGGAAATAATTGCTTTCCCTTTATGGTCGTTTTGTTCTCGTTCGTATTTTTTGTTCGCTTTCATAATGGAGTTTTGCGAATTTGCCTGCAAAGTTACTAATTTTTTTTGATATTTGCAAGAAAAACGCCCAAAAAACACATTTTTTTGCATTTTCTCCCCCAAAAATTTGGATATATCAATTATTTTTACTAATTTTGCACCGCATTTTGGTTTTTTATGCATCATTCGCGGCTGGCCGCGAACCATATACCGGGCATTGTTGCCCCAAAACCGCTGCAAAGTGTTGCGGCATACATACGAATAATTAGCGTTATAAGCTGAACTTGATGATTAGAAATCTCGACAATTTCAAAATCATTTAACTATTCAAGGGATGGCTCGTTGACGCTCACGCTGTTGGCGTGGGCTTTTGCGTAGAGTTTGAATAGTTAAGGTAGTCGAGAACCTCTAATCATCAAATGAAGCGGACAAAAGTTCCACGCTTTTTATGTATGTACAGATCTTTGCATCTTTTACTCTTCGCGCAGGTGGGCGGTCTTATTGTGTTAGGTCGCGTGAAAACCTCAAGAAGCGAGACTCCCCATCTGCGTTTTTACCCCCTCCTGCTTCACCCCGTGAGCACAACTCAAAACAACAAAAAAAAATAGGTTCATCCGACAAGTTGGTACCTGGTTTTATGAATAGCGAAGATTTTGAGTTTGAAGTATTCCATATTTCTGTATCCATAAGCGCGTCGTTTGAGGGTTTTGATTTTATTGTTTAGTCCTTCTAACGGACCACTGGAAATACGACAGTCATGCCAGTTCAGGATTCCTATCGCATGACGGCGAATTGTTTTACAGAAATGAGTAAGCGCTGGAATATTCAAAGATTCCGCTGTCTGTAAAAAATCGTTCATAATACCATCTGCATGCTGACGATCCGGCTGATCCCAGAGAGAGTTGAATAGGTCTTTCAGATAGTAAATATTGAACAAATCCTTATTCATTTCGATTGCTTTTTGTATACGCTCTGGTTCGCCTTTATCCGGGTCAAGATTTTCAGAGCGTTTGAGCAATAAGAAACGTATGCCTTTAACGACTTTTTGAGATTCTTTATCCGTCAGTTTGTTGAACAAGTCTCGTCGCGCTTTAGAAAGCATATCATTGAACAGTTTTATAAGATGAAAATGATCATATACTATCAATGCGTTGGGAAGATGTTTTTCGACTGCGGCGGTATATGCAGGAGATAAGTCTACCGATACGCATTCTATCTTTGCCTTGCTTCGTTTGAGTCGTTTCCAGAACTTGTCCAGGGAAGCCCCTTCTTTTCCTGCGCCAACGTGAATTACACGTCCTGTATCCAAGTCTAATACAATGGTAAGATACTTATGACCCTTTTTGACAGCAATTTCATCAATAGCAATACGCCGAACGTCTTTCAAAGAGGGGTGTGAATAATGCTTTTCCAAATACGTTTTTTCGATTTCTCGCACCGTATCCCATGAAATATTCAATAATGCTGCGACATCGGCGCAAGTCATATGTTCAGTTAAAGAAATTACGTATTCCTCAAACTTGTTTGTATACCTTTTATACGGTTTAGCAAATGGAGTTTTGATACGCTTGGCTGCATTGCAATCCTTGCATTGAACTTTAGGAATTGCCATTATCAAATAGACTTGCGTTCCCCCGAAAGGAACGCCCAAGAAGGTACGATATATTATTGCTTTTTGAATCACATTAGTACTGCCGCATTTCGGACAAGTCAATTTACCTTTATAACGGCAGTAATAGTAAATATTTCCATCTTTTTTTACTTCTTTTTCCAAAATGTAGTTGCAAATACCTTGAGTTGAGTGTATAATACTAACAGTCATGGGATTCCTCCTTATATGGATTGTTTTTTGAATTTACCATATATTATAGTAAGAATCCCATGTTTTTTCAATACTTTATTTCATCAGGTACCAACTTACCGGATGAGCCTAATCTCAATATAATTCTATACACTTATGAAAAACTATGGAAAAACATTCCACGTAATAACAATCGTTTACGCTATATAACATTGACTATAT
>CAKZZM010000096.1 GCA_937885465.1 uncultured Bacteroidales bacterium | reverse complement strand
CTTCCCGACAACTGGACGCTTCCCGAAGGTGCGAGTTTCACTGCCAGCACCACACTGGGTCTTGCAGACCAAGGCAGTTATTACAATAACTCCAATGGTACCAACTTCTCTGACAACACCTACACTGCGGAACAATGGTCAGTGATGGAGTCCGCGGGTGCTGTCTTTCTGCCTGCTGCGGGCTATCGCAGCGGCGCGGATGTGTACGATGTGGGTTCGTACGGTTACTACTGGTCGGCTACGCCGTTCTTCACGTACTCGTACAGCCTCTACTTCTATTCGAGCAGCCTCAGTCCGCAGGCCCTCTACGACCGCTACGGCGGTCGGTCCGTCCGCCTTGTCACCGGGACCGCACCGGCTGCCGAGGTCTATACCATCACCTACGACGCTAACGGCGGAACGGACGCACCTGCAGCGCAGGAGAAAACAGCAGATGTCGATCTTACCCTGACCGAGGCTGTGCCTACCCGCGCAGGCTATACCTTCAACGGCTGGAACACCGCAGCCGATGGCACAGGCACCGCCTATGCCAAGGGCGCTACCTATTCCGCCAACGAGAGCATCACCCTCTATGCCCAATGGACGCTCGACCCGAACACCCCTGTTCATTATGTGGACAGCCTGGGCGAGCCGGTTGCCAATGAGGTGGTGGCATTCAACCGCCCCGAGGCACCGGAGGTAGAGGGCTTCACCTTCGTCCGTTGGGAAGTACTGCCCGGCGCACTGAAGGACGGCTTCAAGCTCCAGGCAGTCTATCAGCCTGCCTCTTCTACGCTCAACGCACCGGCTAAAGTGAAAGTAGGCAAGTTCACCCTCGTACGCAAGGACGAGACAAACGAGTATATTCTAAGTAATCACGACTAAATGATATATACTATGATAAAAAGAATTTATATGACCCTCCTTGCCATAGTGGCAAGCGTGGGAATGAGTTGGGGAGCAACTGTCAATCCACTGCCGGGCAAGTTCTCGGTTGCTGACGGAACGGTAGTTTACTTCTCGAAGGGTAACTTGCAGTACGATATAGACAATAGCAAGTGGCAGTTCGCAGCCGACCAGTTCACCTTTATTGGCAATGCTGCCGGTAACACCAGCATGACCTCCGGCGTGATTGACCTCTTCGGTTGGGGCACGGGAAGTAACCCTACGCTCTCAAGCACCGATTACAGCGACTACTCCACCTTTACCGATTGGGGCGTGAATGCAATCTCCAATGGTGGCAATACAGCCAACACTTGGCGCACGCTGACCAAAGACGAGTGGGTGTATTTGTTCTATACGCGAACAAATGCTGCCACCTTGTTTGGCTTGGGTAGTGTGAATGGCGTAAACGGTACTATTCTTCTTCCCGACAACTGGACGCTTCCCGAAGGTGCGAGTTTCACTGCCAGCACCACACAGGGGCTCGCAGACCAAGGCAGTTATTACTATAACTCTAATGGCAACAACTTCTCTCACAACACCTACACAGCTGAACAATGGTCAGTGATGGAGTCCGCGGGTGCCGTCTTCTTGCCTGCTGCGGGCGACCGCTACGGCACGGATGTTGACGATGTGGGTTCGGGCGGTGGCTACTGGTCGGCTACGCCTTACGGTACGAGCCGCGCGTACGACCTCAACTTCGGTTCGCGCGGCCTCGGTCCGCAGGACAACAACTACCGCTACGACGGTCTATCCGTCCGTCTCGTCACCGAGACCGCACCGGCTGCTGATCCTCTCGCTGACGCAGCTGCCGTTGTTGCACTGATTGATGCTATCGGCGAGGTGACCTACCCGGACAGCAAGGATGCTATCGACGCTGCACGCGCAGCATACGACGCGCTCTCCGACGAGGCGAAAGCACTGATCAGCACCGAGGAACTGGCTAAACTGACCGATGCCGAGGCTGCTTGGGCTGCACTCGTCGAGAAGATTGAGCACAATGTATCCTATATCGGTAAGGACGGCGAACTGAAGAACGAGATTGTTGCCCTGATGAATATCCCGGACGCTCCAGATGTCAACGGCTATGAGTTCGTACAATGGAACATCCTCTCTGGTGAACTCTTCGACGGTATTACTATCCGCCCGACCTACACGCCGATCATCACTACCGACCCGCAGGCTATCAACGGCATTGTCTATAACGGCACGGCGCAGACGCTGATCACTGCCGGTGTGGCTAAGGAAGGACATATCGAGTACCGTATCGCAGGTGAAGAGACCTGGAGCACCGAACTGCCGCAGGCAACCACCGCGGGCATATACCTGATACAATATAAACTCGTGCGCGAGGGACACGAAGACTATCTCGTGCCCGCATCGGTAATAGCACAGATTGCCAAGACGACCGTTACCTACACCGCTCTGACGGCTGTAGAAGACCTCACATATAACTACGAGCAGCAGACCCTCATTGCTGCCGGTACGACCGCAGACGGTACATTCGAATATACGCTCACCCCGAGTGAGACCGAGAGCTGGTCTATTGAGTTCCCGCAGGCAATCAATGCTGGTACGTACAATGTTTACTTCCGCGTCAAGGGTGATAGCAACCACTATGACTCCATCGCTCCGGCTCCTGTAGCCGTGACGATTGACAAGGCTGCTCTGACCGCAACCGCCGAGTACAAGACCGTCACCTACGGCGACGAGGAACCCGAGTACACCATCACCTATGCCGGATGGCAAGGTGAGGACAACACCTCCGTGCTCCAGGGCGAACTGCTCTTCGCTTGCGAATATACGCATGCCTCCGACGTAGGCGAGTACGCTATCATCCCGAGCGGACAGACGGCTGCTAACTACGCTATCACCTTCGTCAATGGTAAGGTAACGGTAGAGAAAGCCGCCCTGACCGTCACCGCGGAGAACAAAGAGGTAGAGTACGGCGAGGAGGCTCCTGTGTTCACCGTCACCTACGAGGGCTGGAAGAACGCCGATGACGCTTTGGTTGTCAGCGGTCTCACCCTCACAAGCGAGTACGCTGTAACGAGCAACGTAGGCACCTACGCTATCGTACCTGCCAACGCTGAGGCTACCAACTATGCGATCACCTTCGTCAACGGTACACTGACTGTCAACCAAGCTCCGCTCACCATCACTGCCGATAACAAAGAGGTAGAGTATGGCGAGGAGGCTCCTGCGTTCACCGCTTCGTATAGCGGCTGGAAGAACGCCGATGACGCAACGGTTGTCAGCGGTCTCACCTTCACAAGCGAGTACCTTGTAACGAGCAACGTAGGCACCTACGCTATCGTACCGGCTAACGCAACGGCTACCAACTACGCGATTAGTTATGTCAACGGTACACTGACCGTCAACCAGGCTCCGCTGACCATCACCGCAGAGGACAAGTATATGTTCTACGGCAACGAGGTACCTGAGTTCACCGCCACCTACGCCGGCTGGAAGAACGCCGATGACGAGACCGTTGTAAGCGGTTTGGCATACACCTGTGTTTACGCGCCGGGCAGCTATATTGGTACCTACGCTATCAACCCGAACAGCGCTACGGCACATGACTACGCCATCACCTTCGTGGATGGTACGCTGACTGTAGAGCAGGCTTCGGTGATTGTATCCGAGGCAAAGATACAGATAGCCAAGTTCGAAGACGGCACAACCGATGCAGTGGTACTCGACAACGGTATTTTGAACGGTGTCAAGCTGGGCGACCCGATCGCTCACATCACCACCGCTACCTTCTCCGATGCTGCGGTAGGCGAGCATAAGGTCATCACAGTACACTACGAGCTGACCGGCGATGCCGCACTGCTCAACAACTACGACCTCATCCTGACCTCCGAGCCCTACTTTGAGGAAGGTACAATCATCGAGAACTTCGTTCCGGACAACAACCCGGACGAGCAAGAGGATGATGAAGCCGAAGTGAAAGAAGGTATCGAGGTGTACGCCTACGGTTATTGCGACGGCAGTGGCTACAGCCTGCGTTACCACCTCAACAGCGGTAACCCCGACCAGTACAAGATCGACTTCGCCGACAGCCACTTCACCGACATCGACTGGACCAACCTCACCACTCCGGGTGCCGACGGTACGATCGATATCGAGATACCGGTTGACCTGCCTACAGGCGACTACTCGATGACCGTCACATTCCGTGACAGCCGCTTCGACTGGCTGGAGAGCAATCCATTCATCGTGACCTTCCACGTCAACCTGCCGGAGACTTATGTCAAGCCGATGTTCGACAATACCATCATCCTCGTGGATACCTGCGAGTGCTTCACCGACATCCAGTGGTACCACCGTGCCAACAGTACGGAAGCATGGCAGCCTATCGAGGGTGCTACAGGCCACTACTACCGTCCTGCTGACGGCAGCAAACTGACCGGCGAGTACTTCGTCAAAGCTTCGATGAACGGCGTGCCGACCTACACCTGCGGTCAGGCAGACATGGAGAACCTCTACGGAGCTGACAACAAACAGGTCAATGCTATCGTTAAAGCCTTCCCGAACCCCGTCATCACGACTACCAACGTGACGATTGAAAACTCGGAGAACTACGAGCACAACCTGCGTATCGTCAACCTGATGGGTGTAGAGATGCAGTCCACCACCTTCGAGGGCAACGAGACCGTAGTGGATATGAACGGCTACGTTCAGGGCAACTACATGATCTCCGTCGATGGCATCGTAGTCAAAGTAATGAAACAATAATGAAAGGAGGAAAACACTATGCAAACCAATAAGATATTTTCCCTCATCGCAGCTGTAGCACTGACCATCACGGTCAGTGCGCAGCAAAGCGAGCACGACAACGGGGTCCCCGCAAGTAACACGCAGTGGGGTGTCGATAACTATGTAGGTGTTAACTTCGGCGGCGGCCTCAACTCGATGCTCTACAAACCGGCTAACGGCACCCAGGGTCTGGGCTTCGGCTTCGACGCAGGTATCCACTACGGTCATTTCTTCAACCGCACCGTAGGTCTCGGTGTCGGACTCCAATACTCATGGGCGAACGCGTACGCCACGTATAACTGGAGCGAAACGACCACCGGTCTTACGCACCCCGACAACCCCAACACGCCCTACAACCTCACCACAGGCTTTAACAACTTCGTGGAGCGGCAGAACGTAGGCTATCTCTCCATTCCTGTGGAGGTGCTCTTCCGCAAGTCGCTCAACGACCGTGCCGCCTTCATCGGCGGCGTAGGTCTGGCACTTGACCTGCCTATTCACGGCAAGTACATCGCCAAGGGCGGTAGTTACTCCACCACAGGTGTATTCCCCGAGGTGGGTTCCTATGTCTTCTCCGACATGCCGGAGCACGGCTTCACCACCTATACCACCACCCAGGGCGCTCGGTTCAACAACCGCGCCAAGGTGGGCGGTTCGGTTATTGCCGACCTCGGCTTCCGCGTAGCACTGAACGACAACTGGGGTATGTATTTCGGCGTCTATGCCGGCTACGGCTTCACCAACCTCCTTGCTTCCGCCAAGACCGAGGAGATGATCATGGTCAATGTCACCGACCCCTCAGTCATCGACTACCGCGGTACGTTCGACTCCAACGAGACCTCCAAAGCCAACCTCATCCGCTGCGGAGCCAAGATAGCCATCGACTTCGGCTGGAACGACAAGGTGAAGACAGTGGAGGCAGACCCTGTAGTATTGGAGCCCGCACCGGAACCGATAGTGGAACCGGTAGTGGATGAGTCGGCAGAGCGTCACAACCGCTTTGAGCAGTACAAGAAGGAGCAGTCCGCTGCCTGTGCCGCCATGGCGCAACGGGACGACTCCGATGCCTCCAAAGCACTTATTGCCCAAGCACGGAAGAACATCGCCGATCTTGCCTACGACGACAACAGCAGCGAGGAAGCGAACCGCGCACGTGTCAATGCACTCAAGGAGCCTCTCAGCCGCGACCTGGCCGCACAGCGCGAGGCTGACCGGCAGGCACGCGAGCAGGCTGCCCGCGCTGCACGTATCGCCGCCCTCAAAGCCAAAGGCGAGACGGTCAACGTACACTTCGACATCGCCGGTGCAAATATGCATTTCCAGGAAGACGAGCAAACTACTGTAGATGAGATATGTGAAGTCATGGCGAACGACCCGTCCATGAAGATTGTCATCACCGGCCACACCGACAACACCGGTAATGCCGAGCAGAACCTCAACTACTTCGGTATGAAGCGCGCCGAGGCACTGCGTGACTATATGGTGGAGAAAGGTGTTCCTTCCGACCAGATTCGTTGCGAGTCCAAGGGTCAGACCGAACCCGTAGCCGACAACGCTACACCCGAAGGCCGCGCCCTCAACCGCCGCGCCAACATCCGCTTTGAGTAAGTTGGCGTGCATACGTAAGTACTGAATAAAACACAAGAAAAGCATCGTCTGAGAACTCTCGGACGGTGCTTTTTCATCTCTTTTCCTGTCTTTTGCCTATAATTTCTCCGAAAACCGCTACAAAATCTATTGATTTTGCTTATACCACTCCTTAACTCTACGTAACCATCCATTAAAGTGCATATTTTGGGATTTGTTTGGCGGCAGTAATTTTGC
>CAKZZM010000095.1 GCA_937885465.1 uncultured Bacteroidales bacterium | reverse complement strand
CCATTAAAATAGATCCTGACACAGAAAGTGCAAAAGATGCCTTAATTAGCTTTGTGGGAAATTATAATCAGGTTATTGCAGAACTGAACATTTTAACAATAAACAAACCGGAAATCGTTTCTGAACTAGACTATTTAAGTGACAGCGAAAAAGAAGAGGCAAACGAAAAACTTGGTATGTTCCAAGGTGATTTTTCCCTTACAAACGGAAAATCATCTTTGCAAAGAACCATTTCTTCTGTTTACAAGGCATCAGAAAATTCAACAATTACTCAGCTTTCGCAGATAGGAATTTCATCAAATGCCTCAGGAAACGGCTCCGGATACTCAGCCTCTCAAATGCGCGGTTACCTGGAAATTGACGAAAAAAAATTAGACAGCTTTTTAGAAAGCGATCTGACAGAAATAAAAAATCTCTTCGGCTTTGACTCCGACGGAGATTTAATAATTGACAGTGGAATTGGATTCCTACTTGACAGGCAGCTTTCCAGCTGGATTCAGTCAGGAGGAATTATAAGCTCCAAAACTTCAGCATTAGACACTCAGATAAAAAATTCTAACACTAAAATCTCTAAATTAGAAACTCAACTAGAAGCAATCAACCGCAACGGCGAGCAGACAGGAGCCACCCTGCTGCCCGGACTGACAGGTGCTTCGGCATTAGAACTGAGCGATGGAAGATTCCTTATCGGTACGACAACCGAGGGAATCTATGTGTTTGATGTACAAAGGGACAAGTTAATGTACAAAGGGACAATGTACAATGTACAAAGGAACGATGTACAAAGTACGAAGGAGATCGCTCACCTCTATCTCTCCACCAACAAGGTGAAAAGTATGGTGGAGGCAGAACCCGGCATTGTGTATGCCGGTATGATGGAAGGCGGCGTGCAACGGATTGACATGCAGACGATGGCGTTGAGCACGCCCGAAGGTTATTACCCGACGAATATCTATGTCAATAAATTAGCATTGGACAGCGCGGGTATATTATGGATAGGGCATTACTCGGGAATCGATTTATATGATACACGGAACCACTGCATGGTGGAGCCTCAGTGGCGCGAGAATAGCGCGAGAGTGGCTGAGCAACTATTGACCACCGCAGTGTATGATATACTCTTTTACGGCGGCAAAACCTATTTGGCTACCAACAAAGGATTGTTTGTCTGTGAGGCATCGGCATGCTCCCGCTATACGATGGAGGATGGTCTGCCGAGCAACGTCATTTGCCGCATGTTGCGCGATGAGGACGGCAATATATGGATGAGTACCTTCCACGGCATAACGATGATTGAGTCCGGGCAGAGCCCTAACGACTTCATCAACTACTACCTCGGCAACGGCATGCAGGCGTACCGCTATGTGCGCGGAGCAGGCGACAATCTGCCAACGGGTGAACTGCTCTTCCCTGACGACAACGGAGTGACAATCATATCCCCGAGGCTGTTGGCAGGCAAACCGTTCACCCGACCGATTGCGCTGAGCAGTCTCTACGTGTCCGGCAAACGTGTGACACCTACGCAGAAAATACGTGTTTCATACTTGGACAATCTAATTACCATGCAGTTCTCGCCTCTTGACATGCGCGACAACCGCAATGTGAGTTACCTCTACCGCTTTGCAGATGACGACAGCCCTGTTTGGCATTCCACACTTCCGGGCGAGAGCGCGATCACACTTTCCCACTTAGGCTACGGACGCCATGTGCTGATGGTTCGTGCCCGTGACGGCGTGGCATACAGCGAACCGGCGAAATGGATTATACATATCATTCCGCCTTTGTATCTGAGGTGGTGGGCGATAGTCCTTTATATCATTTTGATCTTGGGTGTCATTAATTATATCGTATATGCATACCACAGGGCTAAAGAGCGTCAGCTGCTGCGCGAGCAGTTGCAGTTCTATATCAACCGTTCGCACGAGCTGCCTCTGACGCTGACCGTCGAACTTAAAGGCAATGACAAAATATTGATGGAGAAGATGATGGAGTACATCACCGCCCATTTAGACGACTCCGACCTCTCGGTGGAGAAGATAGCCGATGCGGTGGGCGTGAGCCGCGCACAACTGCAACGCCGCGTGAAGGATATTACCGGTACCGGTGTCGGCTCCTTTGTACGCGAGCTGCGGCTGAAACAGGCTGCACAACTGCTCTTAAACGGTGATGTCAATGTCTCGCAAGTGGGGTACTCCGTGGGGTTCAAAGCTCCTAATGTGTTCTCCACGGCATTCAAGAAATACTTCGGCGTCTCCCCGAAAGAATACCAGAATAATGTACAAAGGGACAATGTACAAGGTACAAAGGACATTCAGAAATAACGGAACTAAACTTTCCCACTTAATTTCCCCAAAAATTTTAATTTTTGGATAATTGTGGGTAATTGTGGGTAATTGTTGACCAAAAAACAAAAAAAACGAAGTTTTTTCGTCCAATTCGTCCAATTCGTTGACAAAGAAAAAATAATAAGTTATTGATTCTCTGATGTGGGAAAGTTTAGTAACGGAATATCGAAATATGGAGATACCGAAATATCGAAATATCGTTAAATCGTAAATTATATTAATAGATGAAAACACACAGACCTTATCGTTTTTTAGCAGCGGTGATGATGACCCTATGCTCGTTGTGGGCGATGGCTGACAACATCTCCGTCAGCGGTGTCGTTACTGACCAGAAGGGCGAGACCCTCATCGGCGCTACGGTGCAACTGAAGGATGCCGCTGTGGGTACCACCACCGACATTGATGGTAAGTTCACTATTGTTGTGCCGGAGGAAAGCACGTTAGTGTTTGCCTATATGGGCTATAACACCATTGAGCAGAAAGCGTCCGCGCAGATGAAAGTGCAGATGCAGGAGAGCGTACAAGCATTGCAGGAAGTGGTGGCTATCGGTTACGGTACGATGAAGCGTTCGGACATCACCGGCTCTATGGTTTCCGTCACCGCCGACGACATGCAGCAGACCTCGTCTGCGACGATGGATCAGATGCTGCAAGGCCGCGCTGCCGGTGTGGAAGTGAACCTCAACTCAGGTGCAGCCGGAGCAGGTAGCAGCGTGCAGTTGCGCGGTATCAACTCCCTCAACTCCACCAACGAACCCATCTACGTCATTGACGGGGCTATCGTGCAATCCTCCAGTGGTTCCGATGTGTATAGCAACCCGCTGGCAGACCTCAATCCCAACGATGTGGAGTCTATTGAGATTCTTAAAGACGCTTCTGCTACGGCTATCTACGGCTCGCAGGCGGCGAACGGTGTCATCATCGTCAATATGAAGAAAGGTAAGGAAGGAGCACCGAAAATCAATATCAAGGCCTCTGCCGGTCTTGACCAGCTCCCTAAGTATCTTGACGTGATGAACCTCAGCGAGTTCGCCCACTGGGCATACGACGCCAAGAAGCTGGAGGGCAAAGAGATAGAGCGGTTCAAAGACTGGGAGTCCCTCGGCGAAGGCACAGACTGGCAGCGCGAGATCTTCCGACTCGGTGTCCGTCAAGATTACAACGTCTCTATCCGCGGCGGTAAGAACAACACTACTTATAGTATCTCCGCCGGCTATTACAACCAGCGTGGTATCATCATCAATAATGATTTCCAGCGTTTCAATATCCGCGGAAACATAGAAATAAAACCTTACAAATGGATGGAGACAGGCCTCACTTTCTCCCTTAATCAGACCGATAGAAACACAGGTATGGCGTCGTGGGGCGTAGTGGCTGCCGCATTGCAGGGACTGCCTAACTTCGCCGTGCGCAACGAGGATGGTTCATGGGGCAAGTCCGGCTACGACAGCGAGACTGCCGTCTATCAGCCTAACCCTGTTGCCAAAGCATCCATCACTGAGAGGAAAAATATGATTTTCTCCACCCGCGAGAACTTCCACCTCACCTTCAAGCCGACCCAATGGCTATCATGGCGCAACGAGGTGACGTTCGATTACAACATGGATAACTACCGTTACCTCGAGCCGGCGTACGACCTTGGTGGTACGATTAAGACCTACGCCACCCATGAGACGAGCAAGACGATGAACCGCTATATCAGTTTCAAGTCGGTGCTCAACGGCAACTGGACGATCGGCACCGGTCATCACCTCACCGCTATGCTCGGCTACGAAGCCAATGAGCGGTATATCGACTATCTGTATGGTTATCGTACAGGCGGCAGCAACACGAGTCTTGCCCTGAGCAGCGGTGATGCTACCAACGATGCCAATGAGGGTTATGTGACCGTCAAACGGTTCATGTCGGTGTTCGGGCGTTTGACTTATAATTACAAAGAGCGTTATATGCTTACGGCAACGGTTCGCGGTGACGGTTCATCGTTGTTCCGGAAAGGGCAGCGTTGGGGGGTGTTCCCCTCTGTAGCCGGAGCGTGGAGCATCAGCAAGGAGCCGTGGTATAAGCCCGCGCAGAAAGTGATGAACGGACTCAAACTGCGTGTGGGTTACGGTATCGTAGGTAACGCCAATCTGGCTGACAATACCTATCTGCCTACATTCACCAATTTAGAGTCGAATTTCGGCTTGAGTTATAGGACATATAATATGCCCAATTATGAGGGCTTGACTTGGGAGAAAACTGACTCATGGAACGTGGGCGTGGATATGCAGTTTCTCAAGAATAGGATAGAAGTGATTGTGGATTTGTATAACAAGAACACTCGTGACCTGCTGTTGCAGACGGCATTGCCGTCCTATACCGGTACATCGCTCACGGGTGCGGCACAGCCAATGTGGGCTAACGTGGGAAGCATGAACAACCGCGGCTTGGAAGTGACATTCAACGCGCACGTGTTGAGTCAGACTGTCGTCAAGTGGAAAACTACCGTTACTGCTACCGCGACGCGCAACCGCATCACGGCTTTGAACACCGATGCCGGTTTTATTGACCGCACGCTTGATTTCGACGGCATAGGTGAGACGGTGACCCGCACGGCGGTAGGGCACAGCGTGAGCGAGTTCTACGGCTATGAGGTGGCAGGACGCATCAACTCCGCCGAGGATTACCTGCGCGACAACGGCGACGGCACGTCCACTGTTATTGCCGCCACTCCCAACTACGCTGTGGGAACGGTAGTCAGCAACACCGCTTCACTAAAGACTTCGGTGGGTGACTTGCTATTCAAGGATAACAATGGTGATGGCATCATCGACGAAGCCGACCGCAATTACATCGGATCGCCCCTACCCAAAGTGTCGCTCGGATGGAACAACACGTTCTCCTACAAGGGCGTGTCGCTCTCTATCTTCCTCTATTCGGCAATAGGAGGCAAGGTGTTCAACTTCAACCGCCGTATGATGGATGAACCATCACCGCTGAATAGTACGATGACGAACAAATTCAAACGTGTAGCGGGCTATGCACATATCGGTTACCGTGACGGCGATGCTACCAATACCAATATCTGGAATCAGTATGTTATGGATGGTGCCGACCCGACAGAGACACGTATAGATGCCGACAAAGGCAACCAGAACTATCGCGTCAGCGACCGATACGTGGAGGACGGGTCCTACCTCCGAATCAAGAATATCGCCCTCTCATGGAGCTTGCCAAAAGAGTGGATTAAGAAGGCTAAATTCCAGTCACTTAAACTGACCTGTAACGTGCAGAATGCCTGGACATTTACTCGTTATACCGGTTATGACCCCGAGATTGGTGCACAGAACGGACAATACTCGTTCTCCGGACAGGGTATGCTGCTTTACGGTGTAGATACCGGCAAAGTGCCGGCACCGAGGACGTATCTGTTATCAATTGATGCAACCTTTTAAGGAAAATGGAAAATAGTGGAAAACGTCTCCGAACGTTCTGGTAGTGGAAAACGTCTCCGAACGTTCAAATGTAAATTGAAAACTGAAAGGAAAAATAGTATGAAAATGCGAAAATATATTTGTGCATTGCTCCTTTGTACATTGTACATTGTCCCTTTGTACTTCTCTTCTTGTTCTCTTGACACCGACAACGAAAAAATGGTGCCTGCCTATACAACCTTGCAGTCCTATTCCGACTTGCAGGCCACGGCAGCCAACCTCTATCTCTCTCCGTGGTATGAGTTTCACAAGCGTATGCTTATGCTTGGTGATGCCCGCGCCAATAATATCCTGTCGGATGAAACGAATTACTCTGACTGGAATGCGCAGGGTACGTTCAATGAGGCGATGAACTTGCAGACGATTCGTCGTCCGTGGGCATCGCTCTATAATGTGATTACCCAAGCGGACTATATCGTGGATGACTATGCGCCTTATTGTGTGAAGAACAATATCTGCACGCAGGAGCAGGCGGATGCTGTTGTGGCGGAAGCGAAGTTTATGCGTGCGTTGGCATACTACTATCTCGGTATCTACTGGCACAATGTGCCTATTGTAGATAACGCAACTACCATAGCCGCCCAAGCGCGAAGCAACACGTTCGAGGATGTGATGCTGTATGCTATCCGTGATGCCGAATTTGCGGCGGCAAACTTGAGCGACAAACCCTACGAGGTAGGTCGTGTATCGCGTATTACCGCCCTAACGCTTCTATCCCGTCTATATTTGACCATCGGAGCGTACGCTAACGGCGGTCATACCGTTCGACCGGGTACAGCGATGGAATGGTTCGCCAAAGCCGACTCCGTGGCTACACTCGCTATTACAGATGCTTCGGCAGGAGGATACGGACTGATGGACGACTATGAACAGATGTTCCGCGTGCAGAATAACAATTGCAAAGAGGTGCTTTTCGCCATTCAGTTCGTGGCACACAACCAGACGACAGGTCTCGCTAACGATCTCAGTCAGTCACTCTGCTATAGTTATTGTTTGGACAACCGCTACGGTAAAGCATGGAGTACCCGTGCCGGTTATGATTTCCTCAACCTCTGCTCGATGCGCGGAGGTATGAGCCGTACACGCGGCAATGTATTTCTGCTTGGCACATCGTACGACTATCTCTACCATGAGATGGAATACGGAGCCGACAAGATGGACTGCCGCACGGATTTCCATACACCTGATATGGACGGTGCCACTTGGGTAGTGGATACAAAGGCTACCTATACCAAAGAAGATAGCACTACCGGCTACTATGATATCTCGAAAGTGGCTATAAAAAAACAGGTGGTAGGCGGACCATTGGCTACCGGCGGTGTGGCTACCAACGGCAACAGCGGGTTCTGCACGCCAATGATTCGTCTCGCGGAAGCATACCTCAACCAGTCGGAAGCGCGTTTGATGCTTGCCGGAGGAGGCGATAATACCGATCCGAATGTATTGAGCGGCATCAATACCATCCGTCGCCGCGCCTATAAGATGGAAATCGAACGTGGGGCATACGGTGCAGGATTAGCGGCACATGACTACACGACCATCAATCTTGATACCCTCCTGCATGAACGACGTTTGGAGTTCTTCTGCGAAGGAACATCATGGGCAGATATTGTACGCATGTCGTTCTATAGTGATGCACAGTTGCAGAAGATGATTGATTACAACAACAACCACCTCATTGACCTTACATCCGATCCTGTAACAGGCTGCTACAGACAATACACTTATACCTACAAAGTACCTGACGATGTGACTACACAGATAGGAATAGTTGTTTTAGGCGATGTTTGCAGGCGTGCTTCACGTGAGTGTACCAAGGAAAACCTTTGGGCGATGATTTATCCGCCTTCGGAAGTGTCGCTTGACCCTAATTTGAAACTTGACCCCGTACCATACGACTTCGGGGAGTAATTCGTAAACTAAAATGATGAATGATATGAAGAAAATAACCTTTGTACTTTGTACATTGTCCCTTTGTACATTATTCTATGGATGCACGGAGAAACTGAATGCACCCGAACTGCCTGAGGTTGAGAGCGATGCGTTACCTGAGGCGGTGACCATTGATGACGAGACGGCATCCGGTATCTGGAAGTTTCAAGACGAGGAGAGCAACTATATTATGGAACTTACTGAACCGGCGGAAGGCATAGCCATCATATCCCATACGTTTATCAACGCCACCAGTCAGATGCGCGACTCAGTGATGAACATGGAATACCGTTATACGTTAGAGAACGGCGTGTTCACGATTGAACCCACCCTTGCTTCCAAGCGACTCGGAGCATCATCCATGAAGGCAGTTTATATAGGCGAGAAGAAGATGGAACTGTTCGTAGTACGTAATGAGGCGTATTACCGCATCTGCACGCTGACGCGCAAAAGCGGGGTTATTCCCTTTATTGCAAGCGTCAATAAGACTATGCCGCAGGTGGGCGAGACGGTTATTGTCAATGGACGTAACTTGGGGAACGTCAGCAAGGTCTATCTGCCGGTGGCGGATGGGTGGAAGGAAATAACTTCCCCCGTTATTACAGGGACATCCATTACCTTTACTCTGCCCGCAGGTGATTATGTGCAGGGGAGTGTGCGGTGCGTATCCGACGATGCGCATGTGAGCGTCTATTCGCCGGCGTATATGTTCGCTAAAGCAGGTGTGATGATGCATAGTTTCAACGAGTATGGTACCACTAAAGCCGACCACTATGCCGGCACGGAGTTCGAATACTCCATCAGCGACATGGGACAGTTGCGCGATAATGTGCGTTACTTTGCGTCAGCCAACCTCCCCGCAGGGCATAGCCTCGCAGGCTCTTCCGTCCTCTCGCCCGACTCCATGCTCTCTTTCTTCGGCGAGACACCTATAGCATGGCCTGCTGCCACTAATGCCGATGATGTAAACCGTAAAGGTTACCTGCGCTTTTCTATCGGGGATAGGTTGCAGACCGTGTTGGCACGTTATGAGAGTATGGGGAATACCACTGTAAAGAAAACGATGTTATGCTCCGACCTCGCACTGCAAATGGATCTTTATGTCATGGCAGATGGTGAACCCGAATGGAATACCGGCTACATCAGTATCCGTCTGGACAAAGGAGATAACGGTAAAACATCCAAAAACTCATACGTGGGGAACGTGGCAGGTTGGGAACAAAATGAGCCGATGCGTTTTGACAACGGATGGCAAACTTACACCATCCCACTGTCTTCTTTCCCTGTGACAAATGCGCTGACCATCGAGCAGTTGGTAAGCAAACTGCTGCGCGAAAACAAGCAGACTCTATTCACCGTTATGAACGACCCGTTTGATTCAGCACATCCGGTGCACGATGTTTCCTCTTTCCAACTCTCCATCGCCAACCTCCGTCTCGTTCCGATTAACACCCCTGCCAATACCGAGGAGTAGGTATCTGTTAAAAAACACCCAAAAGCATCCGCGAGTTCCCCACGCGGATGCTTTTTTATGGTTACTTCTCGTTCACCTTAAATCCTAAATGACGATACTGCTGCACTTGGCGATAAAGAGGCAAATGATATTCGTATTTGT
>CAKZZM010000094.1 GCA_937885465.1 uncultured Bacteroidales bacterium | reverse complement strand
GCCGCCTCGTCTGCCCGACAGGTGCCATCGGCATCGCCAAACGAATGAACAAACCACAGAAACAGTAAATTTATGACCGAATACGAGAATGTGGCTTCCATTACCCCGACTGCTAACCGGGAAAACAGAATTAATGAAACAATCAAAATAAACAACAATATGAGACATTCAGTAAAGTATGCAGTGATGGGCATTGTGGCCCTATGCTGCTTGCTTGCGATTCCGGAGAGGGCGCAGGCGAATGATTATTTTGAAAAGGAGAAGCACTATAAGATTTATGCCAATGGTGCTGACAAGATCCATTTTATTATGCCCGTGTGGACATACGGGAAGAGTTATGACTACTATGCCTACGAGGATGGCGGTACGTGCAGTTACATCGCCTACAAGAAAACCGGCGACAGCGACTGGACCACTATCGCCAAGTACAAGTCCGACCGCTACGACGAGAACGAGAACAAAGACTCGAAGAAGGGAACGGCATACGTATGGCCTATAGCAGGTCAGGGTACTATCGTCGTCACTTCCATCGCGGATGGTGTGGACAAGCGTTTGACGAATAGCGGCAGCTGGAGCGATAAACTGTATGTTACGCAGAAAGACGACGACGACTGTCCGCAGGTGACGGTACTTGAGATGGACTGGTATGCACCCGAGTCGCTCGACGGCAAGGAGTATCAGGTGGAGATAGTGTCGCATTTCCGTCGCAGTTACACGCAAGGTAACGCAATGAACCTCACTATACCCGGCAACAGCACTTTCATCGGTTCCAACAACATCATGACTCCGCAACTCTATACGCCGTATATCTATCAGGTTAACGACAACGGTCCTACGGGTTACGGCTATGCTGCCGTGCCGTATATGGTATTCAACGACCCTGTCAGTTACACCACCTCGCTCAGTAGCCAAGTGGAGCAGATCTCTTCTCGAGGCGGAACGATGTACGTCATGACCAACGACACGGTGCAGGAGCAGTTCAATGCCACCTTCACGCTATGGCGCAACCAAGCCAATGCTGATTCGGTTAAGAGGGTATCCACCGGCGTGGATATTCCGCCGTATCACCGTATATACGACTTCTCATCATCGGAGGAGACCGACTCTACAGGCACCTTTACGGGCAATAATATCCTTCGTTGGACCGTAAAGAACCCGGGGCTGAAAGACCTTGTTGACGGTGACTTCTTTGAGATACAACGCGCCTTGGAAGAAGATTTCTCCGATGCTACCACTATCGAGGTGGTGCCGATGGTGCGCAATGCCACCAAGTCGCAATATACCTATTCCGACCAAAGCAGAGCCACATGGACGGGCAATGTATCGTCCAAATTAGTCAACAACGACCATCTGACCACAAGGGTCAATCATTATGTAGTGAATGACCTCAATGGTGAGCCGTTTGTGGAAATTGATGTGACGCTGCATGCAAGGAATGTGAGTATTCCCGGCTTACCCGTTTATTACCGTATCCGTCGTGCATCATCGTCGGTGTGGGGCTGGGACCAAGATTTCTCAAAGCATGTGACGATGTTCAAACATAATTTCCTTGCACCGCTTGCAGCCGAGCAGGAACAGTACACGCTCGACTCAGATTATGAGAACAACCATAAAGTTAATTTCAAAATCCACATAGACAACCGGATACCGACAACCGTTACTTCCATCGACAAGAGTAAGTGCGACTACACATATAGCATCAACAAGATATTAGATACGAAGAATATCACTATCAACTTATCCTACGAACACGATGAGTGGAGCGTTGATCCCGCCACCTGCATGGAGACCCGTATATTGGATGAAGAGGGCAAGGTGGTAAGAAGCTGGCAAATCCTGCCTGCCGGTGCATATTCCGCTCCTATGAATTGTACGCTGCAAACCAGAATAACACATTCAAGCATCAGCAACAATAATCAAATCTTCACATACAGTAATGTCCGAGGCAGTTGTAACGTGGTGAATAAGACTTGGTGGTCACACGGATACTATATAGCAGGAACGGAGTTTTCTTACACGGGCGATGATATAGGCACAAAGATTTGGCAGATGCGCTCCTCTATCATCGATAGTCTGTACAATGTGATGATGAGTGAGAACATCATCTCACAAGGTCGCTGTATGTGGGATCGGACGGCGCAACTCGTCTTGCAACGCACCATCGAGGAGACAGGGCAGATGCAGGAGTTTATTATTCCGCAGGATAGTATCGTAAGACAGGCTGACGGTTCGTGGATGGCATCATTTACTGACGTGGCAGACAAGGCTTGTTCCCACTACAAGTACGCCGTGCGCATCGACCAGACCCGCTCCGACTTGCATGTGCAGGACTCCGTGTCGCTGCTACCGGTGCAACTGACAGGACCTAATCTGTACTTCGATGAGGGGGCTTCCATTACATCCTTCACAGCCACACAAGGTGATGCCACCACTGCAATGAAGAGCGGCGTGCTGTTGCGGTGGCTGACCAATACCAACAACTACGATGATTTTGTGGTGCTTCGTCAGCAGAAAAACTCCACCGATGCGGCAGACACACTGATTGTTACTTCCGAAAGCAGTTATTTCGACCGCAGTGCCCTGCCAAACGAGCATTATGACTACACCGTTGTGGCACGCTACAACTGCAACGGCAAAAACACCTCCAACTCTGCCACGGCAGAGGGCTGGCGCACACCTTACGGCGAGATAAGCGGCTCCATACTGCTGCCCGACAACACAGGTATGGCAGGCGTTACAGTAGCCCTGCAAAACGGTGAAGGCAGCACTTTGCGCACACTGACAACCGATGCAAGCGGCGCGTATAAGTTCGACAGTTTGGAATATACACTTGAATCGAATTACAGCGTTATTCCTACTTCGCAGTACGGTACATTCTCGTTTAATAACACTTCGGCGGGAACGGCAAGCATCACGCTGTCGCAGGATAACGCCGTGGCATCGGGTATCGACTTCGTGAACACCTCTACCACTCGCCTGACAGGTCGGGTGCTGTACAAGAACAGTACGATTCCGGTAGCAGGTGCTGTGTTCCTGTTGAATGGTGACACGGTGCGCCGAGGCAATACGCCGCTGACATCGGCTATCAACGGTAACTTCGAGTTGGTGGTGCCGCTCTCACAGCCCTGTCGCTTGCAGGTGATAAAAGACGGACACACCTTCGAAGGCGACGGTATCTTGCGTGTTGAGGGCGATGAGGAAGAGTTCGCACTGACCAAAGCCCTTGACGGCGTGCGGTTCTACGACATGACGAAAGTGAGGTTAGTAGGTCGCGTGGCAGGTGGTAACGACCAGCGCGACTTGGCTCGAGCTTTCGGCTTGGGCAAAAACAACATCGGCGACAATGTGCAACTCGTGCTGCAACTTGAAGGCGACAACACCGCACATATAGTGCATGACCCCGACGACCTCGACAGAGATACGATAATGCAGGTGGTGGAACATATAGTCGAAAGTCAAAAGTCGAAAGTCGAAAGCCCCAATAATTCAGCACGAGTAGTAGGCACCACGCACACCCTCTTTGAGAAGAAGCGCATCACTATCCAACCGGATCCCGCAACGGGTGAGTTCGCAGTCGATCTGTTCCCCGTCAAGTATAAGGTGGTGCAGGCGACAGCCAACGGCTACGCTACGCTCTTTGGTTCGGGGCAAGGCAGTGAGACCTTCGACCTGACCGATGCCCCGCAGACAGAGTATATAGGGACGTACGACAAAGATGAGGGAGAGATAACGGTAGTGGAGAGACATTCGGCTATCCCTTCGGTATCCTATAAGTATCCCTATAGTGGAGGTATCGCCTCGCAGGGTGGACTCTTGAATGGTGATTCGGTACATTATAATGCCATCTACGACCGCATCTACCACACGCCGATGTTGGTAAGTATGACCCAGATGATTTACGGACTTGAACGCGACGGTTTGGGTGAGCCGACTATGGAAGTGAGTCATATCAACCCCGCGCTTGTAGGCACGGTGGACCTCTATCAAAAGCAGAGCGACGGTTCGGTGAAATATCTGTTAGAGCATC
The DNA here is from genome assembly GCA_937885465.1 of uncultured Bacteroidales bacterium. Taxonomy (GTDB): domain Bacteria; phylum Bacteroidota; class Bacteroidia; order Bacteroidales; family Paludibacteraceae; genus Colicola. The sequence goes on along the minus strand of CAKZZM010000094.1, from coordinate 23,987 downwards.
CCGTGTTTATCGGTGGCAGGAAGTATCAGTTTGTGGCAAGCGCTTACGAAGACTATTACTACAACAACGACCCGCAGTCGGGTACTCTCGACCGTGTACCGCTACGCGGCGGTTCGGTAACGATACACAACGGCATGCACAACTCCACCGAGAGTCAGTCGTATGCGCTCGACCGCTACGGACAGAACAGCAGTATATGGCTGATGGTGGATAATATCGATGTGAACAACATAGGCAACAACGCACTTCGCACAGTGACCGCCGCCTTAGAGCAGGAAGGCAACATCGTGGAAACGACACTCTTCAGCGGGTTCCTGACAGGTACGGTAGTACAAGAGAAAGACCTGCGTATGACCGACAGCGAGATAGTACTCTTGGATATCATCCGCGACCCGGGAGGCGCAGGCTCGTCGGCTTGGATAGAGTCAGGAACGACATACTCATATTCATATAAAGACAGTTACGAGTGGGAAACGGGATTGAACATCGAACTGAAATACGGCTTGAATGTGTCACAGGATGTAGGTATAGTGAGTGCACCGGAAGGCATAGGTTCATATATCGGTGCCAACTACACCACGAGCCGGCAGTTCACCTTCCCCATACCTATCACGCACAGTTGGGCATGGGGTCATCAGTATGACTATAGCATAACCACTACCGACAGGATCTCTACCTCGTCAGTAACTGAACCCAAGTATGTGGGTGCGATGGCTGACGTGTTCTTCGGCACTACCATTGCGCAAGTGGCAGGTAAGGCAAAGACGGTGAGCCTCATCGGTGACAGCCTGTTCCAAATGTGCCAACCGGCAAGAGATGCGGGAGCGATGTTAGAGATAGCCTCCGGCACCACTGCCGATGGTAAGGCGTTCCACTTGGTGACAGGACAAAAGATAGTGCTCGGCTCCACGCTCAACACCACTTTTGCTTATACGCAGCATTATATCCTTAACACCGTGATGCCCGAATTGGCTATGGAGCGGCAGAACCTGTTAGTCATGTTCGACAGCAAGGCAGAGGCGCAGGCGGCAGCCGACCGGACAGGCGAACCTGTCTATTGGTATCACCCGACGGGCGAAATGACAAACACAACCGACACACTGCCCGCGAGTTATTATGAGATGGTAACGCCGCAGGGCGATAATCTATTCACCGACCGCGTTGCCGCACTGAATAATATGTTGCTCGAATGGACTACCATCCTCTATCAGAACGAGAAAGAGAAAGTGACGGCGCGCGGCTCTTCGGTATCCAAAGTGGGTACTTATAGCGTGTCGTATGGTGCTACTGTAAGTCACTCTGACTCATATACCGCCTCTGCCAACTACAACGAGATGCCGCAAGGCGGTGACCTGCTCATCTATGAATTGGAGAAGTCGGGCACTTCTGCGGGACAGTCGGCTCTGCAAACCATTGCAGACAACTTCATGGATTTCTGGGACACGCGCAGCGGCGAGTCTTTTGGCACATCGGCGGCTACGGCACTACAAGATTTCTATAACACTGTGGAAGACGAAGACGGACAGAGGACACTGCAGAAGAACCCCGAAGAGTTGGGCGTCGAAGACAACAAGTCGAAACTGAGTTTCTCGTTTGAGCCGGTACTGAATTTCGAGAGTGACGACCGTTCAACACAGGTGAAGACCATCAAAAAGACGGCGGGCTTTAATATCGTGTCCGACCCCGATGGCGATATCACCGTGAGTGTCTATCGCGTACTGCTTGACAGCGTATGGGAGAGTTCTACGGAGTTTATACGCGAGGAATTAGATATTCTCAGCGATGACAACGATGCCCTCTACGGCTCGTATGTGTTCGTAACCGAAGCGGGTGCCACCTTCTGTCCGCATGAGGACGAGGAGCGCACCAATTTCTACAACAAGGGTACACTCATGAGCAACGGCACGCAGTGGATAGTGAAGCCGCAGATGACCGCCAATACCTATGAGATAACCAATGTGCAGCCGCAGAACAGCGCATATTTCCAAGTAACACTGATGAACAACTCCGAGGTGGATACCGGCGTCGCCAACCAAGGGCATTTCCTTACATTATTGCTCGACGGCACGACGAACCCCAACGGCGCAGTAGTGACGGTGGACGGTATGCCGCTCACGCAAGGTATCAGTTATTGGGTTGTGCCCGGGCAACCTGTCGTTAAGACGGTGCGCGTGGAACGCGGAACAGTAGATGACTACGATAACCTGCGACTGATTTTATATCCGTCGGATTGCGTGAAGACAGTCTCCGACATAAACCTCTCCGTACATTTCTTGCCGGTGTCAAGCGATGTCAATATCGCTATGCCGCGACAGAACTGGATAATGAACACCCTCTCGGCAAAAGACTCGACCGGCTATTATATCCCCGTGGATATCGACGGCTTCGACATACACCATAAGAACTTCGACCATATAGAGTTCCAATATAAGTTATCGACCGAGAGCGAGGATATGTGGGTTAACCAATGTTCGTTCTACGCCAACGACTCGCTCTATGCGCTTGCTACGGGCAACAAGGCGTTGATAGAGAACGGTCGTATAGTGCCGTTCCGCTTCTACGGCGAGCGTGACCCGATGGAGCAGCGTTATGACCTGCGTGCAGTATCGTTCTGCCGCTACGGGTCGGGCTTCGTGACTAAGTCGTCGCCTGTCATCAGCGGTACGAAAGACACTCGTCCGCCGCGCGTCTTCGGCGAGCCGGAGCCGGTGAACGCCATACTCGGCGTGGGCGATAACCTGCGCCTGCGCTTCAACGAACCTATTGCAGGCAACTACTTAGATGAGGACAATAACTTCCAAATCAAAGGTGTGACGAACGCAACGGGCATCACGACAGGTACTTCGGTACATTTCGACGGTTCGTTCGATGGTGCTAATACCGAAGTAAGTCGCAGTTTAGCAAGTAAGTCGTTCTCTATCGACCTGCTTATAAAGCCTGATGCCGAGATGGACGGTGTCGAATATACATTCTTTGAACACGGCGATAGCGAGGGCGGTATTTGGTTCGGTGTGTCAGAGGATAACCGACTCTATGCACAGATAGGAGCAGATAAGGTTATGTCTAAAGTTATTGAACCTATACTCGAATTTACACGTGTGATCCTCGTTTATGACGATGAGCAGGGACAAGTCCGTTTCTTTGCCGGAACAAAGGACGTGACGGATAGTGAGTCAAGCTTTGAGACCGACTACACGCTCAATGCACCATTCTTCTTCGGCAGGCTCTATAGCGGTGCTATGAAAGAGGTGCGTATCTGGTCGAAAGCCCTGACACAAGAGGAGGTAGCCGCTACGCACATGCGCCGTCTGACCGGCTATGAGCGTGAGTTGCTCGCGTACTACACTATGGACGAAGGTACGGGTACTACCGTCAAAGACTATGCTAATGGTGCTACCCTCACGCTGAAGACCGCTTCGTGGAACCTGCCGCAGGGCATCTCGCTCGCTGTAAAGAGCGGCGAACAGGTGCAACTCAACGGCAATTTGCTCGGGCGGTCGAAGGTGTATGACGAGACGCTGATGCTCTGGTTCCGCCCTGTTTCTGCCAATGGCGATGTATTCAAGGCAGGGTGGACTGCCGGAGAGTCCGGAGAAACCGGCAATTCCGGAGAGTCCGGAGGTTCCGGAGAATCCGGGGAATCCGGCACTTTGCTCGCCCTCGAGAACGGCAACCTCGTCCTCCACTCCGACAGCAACCAATGGTCGCTCGGAGCGATAACCGAGAACAACTGGCACCACTTCGTGCTGACCGTCAACCGCACCTATAACAACGTCTCGGCGTTCGTGGACGGCGAGATGACCGCCACCTTTGCCGCTACCGAATTAGCAGGCATCACCGGTGCGATGTACTTCGGCGGCAACGGCTTTGAGGGTAATATCGATGAGTTTGTCATCTTCGAGCAGGCACTGCCCAAGACGCTCGTCGAAGAATTTGGTAACCACTCGCCAGCAGGCGATGAGATGGGCCTGATGGCGTACCTGCCCTTCGAAGAGCAGAAACAAAACGCCAACGGAGTACTCGAACTCGTCTTCTCCGCAAACGACCAAAGGCAATTCACCGACCCCAATGGCAATGTGATAGAAAAAGAAGTGCCGCTGATAGTCGAAAGTCAAAAGTCGAAAGTCGAAAGCATGGCTGATAAAGCAATCTATGCCCCCGTCACAGGCAATGAGCTGCTCTCGAAACTCAACTTCGACTGGGCTTTCAACCAAGATGAGTTGATGATTAACCTCAAGATGCAGGACCGCGAAATCAACAAGCGAACCGTGGTTGTTACCGTGCGTGATGTGGAAGACCTGAACGGCAACCCGATGCCCTCGCCTGTGATGTGGGTGGCGTACGTGGACCGCAACAGCCTACGTTGGGATGACAGCCAGTTGAACTTCTGGATATCCGACAAGTTGGCAATCAAATATGCTGACTATAACACCCGTGATATACGTATCATCAACAATTCCGGCAAGCGTCATCAATACACCATCGAGTCCGTGCCCGATTGGCTGACAGTCAGTTCGACCTATGGTACTATCCAGCCCGAAGACGACATCTCGCTCACCTTCACCTTTGATACCTCCATACCTGTCGGCAACTACTCCGACCTCGTCTATCTGACCGATGAGAACGGACTAAGCGAGCCTCTGAAGGTGAACTTCATCTATGAGGCTACTTGCCCGTGGGACGAACCCGACAAGAACAAATATCCGCTGAATATGTCGCTCTGCGGACAGGTACTCATTGACGACAAATACGACACCAACTCCGCCGACAAGGTCATTGCCCTCTACCACAACGTGTGTGTCGGTATGGCTAATGTGGCGTTCGACAATCTCACCAATAAATCGGAGGTGTTCCTTACCGTCTATGGCAACGAGGCGATGTCGGGTAAGGAAATCACCTTCCAACTCTGGCAGGCATCGACCGGCAAGGTGTTCAGTCTCACCCCGTCTGTAGATGTGAAGTTCGCACACGGCAATGTCTATGGTTGCGGCAACGAAGAGCCGATACGCTTCACCGCAGGCGGCAGCGAAACGCAGAACATAACACTCAATGCAGGATGGACTTGGACATCGTTTAATATCAATGTCAATGCCGATAATACGGGCGTTATCAATAACATAATGACCGCTTCCGACCCGTGGACCGAAGGCGACCTTATCAAGAACCCTGTAACGCGCAACTTCTGCACTTACAGCGAGTCGCTCGATCGCTTCACCGGCTCGCTCTACCATTTCCGCAATATCTATACCCACATGGTTTATTGCAAGGAAGGCAACACGATGCGTGTGACGGGTGGCAAGCTGCGTCAAGACTCGATGCGTGTAACCCTGCTCGGAGGCGGCAAGTGGAGTCCGCTGCCATGTCATTACAGCGAAGCGACAACCGTCACCGAAGCCCTTGCCGACTATTTCGACAACGCTACGGCGGGCGACCTGCTGAAGAGTCACGATAAGTTCGCTGTCTTCTCTACCGACAAGAAATGGGTGGGCAACCTGACCGCCATCCGCCCGGGCGAAGGATACCTCTTCCGCCGAATGGGTGAAGGTGATGTGGTAATTCATTTCTATGACAAAAATAGTCGGAATAACGTTATGCAGAAATCCCGGAATACCGGAATACCGAAATCCCGGAATACCGAAGAGTCTCCCGCCTTCTCCAACCCCACCGCCGCAACCAATATGACGATGATTGCGCGTGTTGTGCATCAGCCAATATTGGCTGATAAAGCAGCCCGTCTCTTCGTTTATGTAGGCTCTGAACTCGCGGGTGTTGCTATGCCGCAAGTCATTGACGGCGACACGCTCTATTTCCTCACCATCCAAAGCGACAAGGCGGGCGAGAGACTCACCTTCCAAACAGAAGACGGCATCGTGCTTCAGCCGGTCATAAAGGAAAATCGAGATACCGAGATACCGAAATACCGAGATACCGACATAAGAAACATCCCCGACTCCCACCATGGTTCGCTCAAAGCACCCGTCCTACTGACAATATCCTCAGAAGAAGAAAATCAGCCTCAGAAGCGCGTTATCAACGGCACACTCTACATCTTCGCAACAGACGGCAGAGTGTATAACGCACAAGGCGCATTAGTTGAAAACCCTATAAAGTAACGAAACAATGAAAAACAAATTATTGATAATCGCATCTTGCGGCTTGCTGCTTTTAGCCGCAGGTTGCAAGAACGACAAGGACAAAGAACCTGAACAAACGACGACACAGTCCCAAACACTGTATGGTAATATGGAAAGTCCTTCTTGGTCTGCCCCTGCCGACTATGACATGAGTAGCAGCATGACCGCCGTAGTCAAGGTGGACCTCGCGGCGCAGTACCCCGACAAAGCAGCCGATTTTCAGTTAAACGACAAAGACCTTCTCGCCGCTTTCAGTGGCGAGGAGTGTCTGGGCGTTGCCTCACCCCAAGACGGCTTGTTTTACCTATATATCGTGACACCAAGTGGCTCAAATGGGCAAATCGTAAATGGCCAAATGATAAAATTGGTTTATTATTCGGCCCATTACAAGAACCTCTTTGAGGCGGCAGATGCCTTTCCCTTTGCTAACGACACCCAACAGGGCACCGTTGCCACACCCTTCGTCCCAACGTTGATAGTGGCTAAATAACAGAGGTGCCATCGGCATCGCCAAACGAATGAACAAACAGCAGAAACAATAATAACAATGAAAAAACATTTGCATATCTTTGTACTTTGTACCTTGTCACTTGGTACTTTTTGGGGTTGTAGCAGCAACGAGCCGACGCAGCCGAAAGATTATTTCACCCTCTGGAACCAATGCGAGGCACTGACCGCTTTGCAGGAGTATGTGACGGATGTGACGAACCCCAACTCAGCGAATTTTATTGCCGAGAGCGACCGCATTGCCACCTTCGACATGGACGGCACTTTTATCGGTGAGTTGTACCCCACCTATTTTGAGTATAACCTGTTGGAGTACCGCGTGTTAGACGACACGACTTACAGCAAAACAGCACCTGATGATGTTCGTGAGACGGCGCAGGAGATACGCGATTTTGTGCGCAACGGTGCCAAACTTCCTGATCATTTCGACATGAAGCATGCCTATGCAGCCGCCAAGGCGTATTCGGGCATGACGCTTGCCGAGTTCGACCGCTATGTCAAGGCCTACGCCGCCCAACCGGCTAACGGCTTTACAGGTATGACATACGCCGAGAGTTTCTACAAACCCATGCTGCAGGTGTTTGACTATTTAGAGGCGAACGGCTTCACCTATTATGTGGTGTCCGGCTCCGACCGCTTCATCTGCCGCACCTTGGTGGAGAGTATCGGCATTGAGCCTAACCGTGTTATTGGTATGGATGTACGCCTGCAATCAACCTCACAAGGCACCGAGGCAGGTGTCAACTATACCATGGGCAAAGAGGAGGACATCATACGCACGGACGAACTGATTATCAAGAACCTGAAGACCAACAAAGTGCTGCAGATAGCGCAGGAGATAGGCAAAGTGCCGGTGCTGTCGTTCGGCAACAGCGGAGGCGACTGCGCCATGCATAACTACTGTCTCGGTAACGCGGAGCACAAGACGCTTGCCTTCATGCTCATTGCCGATGACGACGAGCGCGACCATGCCAACCGCGACAAGGCTCTCCAACTTGGCGAGCAGTGGCGCGAAGCAGGCTATCAGGTCATCTCTATGCACGATGATTTCAAGACCATCTACGGTGGTAGCGTAGAGAAAACAGAATTCACATTTTAGTAAACGAATATATTAAACAAACAATAAAATGAGAAACAAACATGTACTATTGAATGCCGTATTGGCATTAGTGTTGGTGCTGACGGGCTGCGTGAAGATGCCTGAGGAGCAGCACACGAGTTATGAAACAATCACCCTCTCCCGTGAGACGGTCACCGCTCCGCTTTCGTGGAGTGCCGCTATTCGAGGAACAGGCGATGTGTCCATCGTCTCGCGTTGCACGGGTACGCTGAACGCCATCAAAGCGAAAGACGGACAGCGGGTGAAAGCGGGCGATGTGCTATTCGAGATTGACAACCGCAGTGCGATGAATAACCTCGAGCATGCGAAAGCCGACCTGCAGACGGCACTTGCCAACCTCAGTAATGCGCAGTTGGAAGCCGAGAGCAACAAAGACCTCGCTGAACGAGGAATCATCAGCGATTACCTGCTGCGTACCAGTCTCAATACGCTTCAGTCAGCCGAGGCACAAGTGGCGCAGGCACGCGCAGCGGTTAGTACGGCGCAGTTGCAACTTGATTTCTGTACCATCAAAAGCCCTGTGGACGGATTGGTGGGTAATATCCTTCCTCATGTGGGTGACGTGATAGCCGAAGGGACAATGCTCACACGAGTTGCCGGAGTGAGCGAGATGGAAGCATCTTTCTCGCTGACAGAGAGCCAAGTGCACGCACTCGTGAGCGAAGTGGGTTCGTTGGATGCTATTCTGAAGATAGCCCCGCCGATGACGCTCCGTTTCAAGGATGGCAGCGAGTACAGCGAGAAAGGGCGTATCACCAGTCTGTCGGGAATGGTGGACCAGCGGACAGGTAGCGTGACGTGCTATGTGACCTTCCCGAACCCCAAAGGTGAACTGTTTTCCGGCATGCAAGGCACTGTAGTGATGCCTATTGAGTGGGAGAATGTGATGCTCGTGCCGCTTACCGCAGTCGTGCGCATACAGGATAAAGCATTGGTGTATAAGGTAGGTGCTGACAGTCTTGCCACCAGTGCTATCGTAGAGATTGAGGAGTTAGGTGACGGCTTGCGTGCCGCTATCCTCTCCGGTGCCGAAGTGGGCGAGACCATCGTTGCCAAAGGTGCCGCAAATGTACATGAAAACGACCGCGTAATTTGGTAAACTATGGCAAAAGGAAATATATTCGTAGATAGAAAGGTGATGGCAGTGTGTATATCGCTGCTGATTGCCTTGGTTGGCTTTATATGCCTCAAAACATTGCCAATTGAACAATATCCTGACATCGCGCCTCCAACGGTGATGATTTCCACCTCGTACACCGGCGCAGATGCCAACACGGTGATGAAATCCGTTGTCATGCCTATCGAGGAAGCCGTCAACGGTGTGGAGAACATGGCGTATATCACTTCGGAAGCCTCTGCCACAGGTGATGTGAACATCAATGTCTATTTCAAACAGGGCGCCGACCCCGACATGGCGGCGGTGAATGTGCAGAACCGTGTGTCTGCCGCCTTGGGACTGCTACCGCAGGAAGTGACGCGCGTGGGTGTGAAGGTGGAGAAACGGCAGAACAATATTCTGCAGATTGCCGCCCTCGTCAGCCGCGATGGCAAGTTCGACAACGACTTTGTTGCCAACTATGTTGACATCAACGTCAAACCGCGTCTGCTGCGTGTGACGGGTGTGGGTGCTGTGCAATTGTTAGGTAACACTTATTCGCTGCGCATCTGGATGAAACCCGATGTGATGGCGCGTTATGGTTTAGCGCCGGAGGACATCTTCGCCGCCATCGGCAATCAGAACATGGTGGCTGCCACAGGTGCTTTGGGCGAACAAAGCGGCAACACGTACCAATACAACCTTGAGTACAAGGGTCGTCTGCAGTCTATCGAGGAGTTCGAGGACATTGTGCTTCGTGCGAGTCAGGGCAATGTGCTGCACCTCAGGGACGTGGCAGATGTGGAGTTAGGTGCGCTGAGTTACAGTTTCTCTTCGCGTGTTGACGGTAAGCCGGGCGTGGCGTTTATCATCAACCAAGCCCCGGGAGCCAACGCCACACAGGTCAATGCGGCGATAAACGACATCTACAAGGACTTGCAAAAGACCATGCCCTCGGGATTGGAATTCACTGTCCTACAGACCTCTGATGACTTCCTCTATGCCGCGATACATAATGTGGTTGAGACCCTTATCATCGCTATCTTGTTAGTTATTTTAGTCGTGTTCTTCTTCCTGCAGAACTTCAAAGCGACACTCATTCCGTCTATCTCTATCATTGTGTCGCTACTCGGTACGTTCGCAATAGTGAAAGTGGCAGGGTTCTCCCTAAATATATTGACACTCTTTGCGCTTGTGCTTGCCATCGGAACGGTGGTCGATGATGCGATTGTGGTCGTCGAAGCGGTGATGGCGAAGATGGAGACGGGTTATACCTCGGCATACAAAGCCACCAAGGACGCGATGAGCGAAGTATCAGTGGCGGTAATCAGTTGTACGCTCGTCTTCATGGCTGTGTTCATCCCCGTGACCTTCATGCCGGGTACCAGCGGCACGTTCTTCACGCAGTTCGGCATTACGATAGCAAGTTCTGTGGGTCTCAGTTGTATCTCCGCACTGACGCTCTGTCCTGCCCTGACGGCACTGCTGTTCCGACCGAAAAAAGAAGAAGCAGGCAATAATAAAAAGACTTTCAGTCAGTATGTCAAACAGGCCTACGATGCTGCTTATAACGCTATCTTGGGCAAGTACAAGAACGGTGTCGCCCGCTTCATAAAAAAACCTAATCGCGCATGGATATGGCTCATCCTTGCGGTAATTGTAATGGTGTTCTCGATGCGTGCCCTGCCTTCGGGATTGGTTCCGCAAGAAGACCAAGGCGTTATCCTCGTGGATGTAACCGCTCCTGCCGGTTCGCCACTCGTTGAGACCGACAAGATAATGGCAGAGGTAGAGGAACATGTGCTGCGGCTTGAAGAGGTGGAGAGTTACGCCAAGATATCCGGCTTCGGACTGCTGTCAGGTACCGGCGTCAGTTACGGTACGCTGGTAGTCCGGCTCAAACCGTGGGACGAACGCAAGGGTATAGAGCATTACATAGACATGGTCATGTACAAACTCTACCTCTCCTGTGAGGACATCAAAGATGCGCAAATCATCCCCTTCCAGATGCCTCAGATTCCGGGCTATGGCAATAGTAACGCCATCGACCTGCAGATGGAAGACCTGCAAGGTGGCGACATGACCCGTTTCAATGAGGTGGTCAATACCTTCCTTGCCGAATTGCAGAAACACCCCGAAGTACAGATGGCGATGTCGCTCTACAGCGAGTCGTTCCCCAAATACAAGGTGGATGTCAATGCCACGCAGTGCGACCGCGCTGGCATTTCGCCCGATGTCGTACTCAATACCCTCGGAGCATACTGCGGTAGTGCGTACATCAGCAATTTCAACCAGTACGGCAAGGTCTATCGCGTCATGGCAGGTGCCGCTCCCGAGTACCGTCTCGACCCCAATTCGCTCAATAATATCTTCGTCCGAGTAGGCGATGAGATGGCACCGATTGCGCAGTTCGTCACCCTCACGCCTGCCGTGGGTTCTGCTACACAGAAGCGTTTCAACCTCTATCAGTCCATCGCATGCTCGGTGCAACCGAACAACGGCTATAGCGAAGGCGATGTGCAGCGCGTCATTGCCGAAGTGGCCAAAGACTATCTGCCTACCGGCTATGGCTATGAGTACGGAGGTATGAGCCGAGAGTTGGAAGCCAACAGCAACTCCAACCTCACCCTTCTTATCTACCTCGTTTGTATCTTGCTCATCTATATGATTTTGGCATCGCTTTACGAATCATTCTTCATTCCGTTCGCGGTACTTCTTTCCGTACCTTTCGGACTCATGGGCTCGTTCCTGTTCTCATACCTATGCGGTCAGCAGAACAACATCTACCTCCAGACGGGTGTCATCATGCTGATTGGTTTGCTCGCCAAAACAGCCATCCTTATTACCGAGTTTGCCGTCGAGAAACGCAAGCAAGGAATGGGTATTATGGAAGCGGCATTGAGTGCCTGCGAAGACCGTCTGCGTCCTATCCTGATGACCGTTGTCACGATGATTGCCGGTATGATTCCGTTGATTATCGAAGGCGGTGCCGGTGCCAACGGCAACCGTGCATTGGCTATCGGTGTGACCGGCGGTATGGCGGTCGGTACACTCGCACTGCTCTTCGTCGTACCCGCTTTCTATATCATCTTTCAAAAACTGCACGAACGGTTTCAAGGAGAAGCAGTTCCTGTTGAAGAAGAAACTTCGGCATCCCGAAAAAAATCTCCCAAACAGTCTGTCACCCCGATAATTATCGTTCTCGCTATGAGTACGGTGCTTTTCTCTTCTTGCAGCGTGTTCAAACACTACACCCCTGCTGAGCAACCTCGGCAAGACTCTCTCGTCATCGCCGTCAGCGAAGCGGATTGGCAGTCATATATAGAAGACCCTATACTACAAGGACATATTAAAAAGGCATTGTCAAACAACGTGGATTATCGTTCCTGTCAATTAGCCGTCCAAGAAGCCGATGCACGCCTGCGGGCAGCCAAACTCGGTTTCCTGCCCACACTGGCTATCAGCCCCGCCAACGTAGGTGTGTCAGGTACAGTTACACCCGGCAGCGGTACATCGGGCGCAGTGCTCTCCTACCAAGTGCCGCTCGCACTCAACTGGGGCGGAGAAGGCTTAGGCACGCTCACCAATCGCAAACGGCAGGCAGATGTGCTTCGAGAGCAGGCAGAGGATAACCTTGCAGCAGCACACGCAAACCTCGTTGCAACGGTGGCAAGACTATATACCCAACTACAACTACTCGATTATGAGGCGGCGATTATCGACTCCACCGAACTCATCTGGCAGCGCGTCCTCGAAGTGCAGCGTGTCTTGGTGCAGAACGGTCGTGCCTATTCGCCTTCCGTCGGACAGATGGAAGCCTCACTCATCAACGTGCAGATTCAGCGCAAACAACTGCTCGAACAGATACATAGTCTCGAGCTGTCCTTCTGCCGCCTCTTGAACGAAGAACCGCATGAGATTGACCGCTCGTCATGGACAAGTTATACCTTCCACACATGGACTATCGAACCTATACCCGCTGCGCAACTGAGCAACCGCGCCGATGTGCGGGCTGCTGAACGTAACGTGGCAGTGGCATTCTATCAGACGAACATGGCGAAGGCGGCTTTCTGTCCGACCTTGTCACTTGCAGGACTGATTGGATGGACCAACGACGGCGGCTTGGTCGCTAACCCTGGACAACTGCTTATGAACGCTGTCTTAGGTCTGGCGCAACCTATCTTTGCCGGCGGCAAACTCAAAGCCAACCTCCAAATTGCCAAACTGCAACAGGAGGAGGCTGCCAACCGCTATGTAGAAACAATGCTCATGGCTGGTAGTGAAGTGAACGATGCTATCTTCCGTTGCAGCAGTGCACAGCAGCAAGATAGCCTCTACCAACACCTACTCGTCACTCAACAAGAGGCGTACGACGGCACCTGCGAGCTGATGAAGAAAGGCAAGGCTTCGTATCTCGAAGTCCTCACCGCACAGGAGAACTACCTCAAAGCGCAGTTAGCCGATGTTACCAACCGTTACAACGGACTTATCAGTCTTATTGACCTCTATATCGCCCTCGGTGGGGGCACCAAATAGGAATATTCACGACCATATATAAAACAATGAAAAAATTATCTTCTATCATTCTCGTACTGCTATCAGCAGTGGGAACCATCTATGCCGGCAACGGCTGGACACCGAACGACAAGTATTGCAAATGGGGCGATAACTTCAAGTTCGACCATGCCTTCGAATTCTATAACGATGGCGCATATAACAACGAGTATGGCGATGGCAATGTGACCTTTCAGCAGGCACAGGGTATCATCGCATTCAGTTTCCGGGCATGGAACGAATTTAAGCTACCGACCGGTGATAACTACCTTGCAGAAAAAGTGGAGGTCTATCTCACTTCAAACGAGCAGAACGCTATCCATTTGGTAACTATTCATATGAAGGACAAAAGCAATTACAAGAAATGGGAGAAAACCTTCAACAACGAGTGTCACTATAAGAACACCGACCCGTACAACGACTGTAAAGCCTATTTCTTGCAGAAACGCCAGGTGAACGGCGGTGACGACCAATACGCCTACTTCAATATCGTATATGGTCAGACGGTGTATAACTATATCCACAACAACAAGGACAAAGGTCTCGGTCTGCGTCTGATAGTAGGTTGGGATGGTCACGAATACAACAACACCTACACCTTCCAAACGGGCGAACTGAACGACATCATGAGTCCGGTGTCCGACCCAAGCCTTGACAATTTTCAATGGACCAAGAGCACCAACTCTCAGACTGCACTCACCTTTACGGCTGACCATATATACAACAGTATCTATTACGAGCGAGCCAAGGTCGAGAACATCTCCGGCACGGTAACAAGGTTAGAGTCAGATATCTATCTCAGCCGCGAGCGTACTGATGTTGCCTCTCTCACCCGTGACCAACTCAACCGCATGGGACAGGATAATTCGCCATACGTTTTAGAGGTCTCACGGCAAGCCTACACCTCGATCAACTCTTCTTACTACGATGTTACAAATGGTGGACCGAGTTCACCATTTGCAGGACCACAGTCGAACTGGAAGAGGATAAATGTGCCTGCACTCTATTTACCCGACAATGTACAACTCTCCCATGACGGAGGTGACAGCATCTATGTGACTTTCGAGATTCCGCGTAAATCATACGGGTTAAACGAGGACGAGTCAGCCATCATCATTGAGTACTCGACCGACGAGAATTTCGGCAGTTACGAGACCGTGCGTGAGGATTTCAACACCACCAACCGCCTTGTTGCAACAGCCTACAAGGTAGGTCTGCCTATTCCGCAGAGCATGTTAAACCAAGGTCGCAAGACCTTCTATGTCCGCCTGACACGAGAGTTTGTGAATCATACCACCACCTGCGTTCGGGAGGAAATACTTATCAATACCGACCTGCGCAAATTAGGGTCGGTAGAGGCACAGGATATAGATGGAAAGATTCGTGTCAGTTGGTCACATATAGGCGACTACAAAGGTCTCTGGACCTCGGACATGTTCTATCGTGTGCTCTATAATGTGAATGGCACACCTTATCAAAAGGACTATGCTGACCGCAACCTCACATCCGTCGAACTGACCGAAGGAATACCTACCTGTATTCCTATCGAATATACCGTGCAAGTCTGCACGGCAACACGTACCATCAGCTCCATGACCAGTACGCCAATCAGTATGGCAGCTACCCGTCAGGCGGTTATTACCTCACTCACCGCCACCAAGGGCGACTCCAACAACCGCGTACGCCTGCAATGGACTGTCCCCAAGGACAGAAACGGATTCTCCTATTTTACTATCACACGCGCACAGCGTGGAGACAGCGTGGGCGTAACGCTCGTGCCACAGATGCCGATGAATCCGTCCTTGACCACCTTCACCTACGAGGACAACTCTATGGAACTTGGCACCTACTACAACTATACCGTAACGGGTTACCGCGAGTGTGACGGCAGTGTGTCACCTATGTCTTCCCTCACAGAGACAGGTTTTGCCCTGCCCTACGGTGTAGTAACGGGGCAAATCACTTACGATGGCAGACAAGGTGTACCGGGCGTACTCGTCACCGCCACCACCGATGAGGAAGTACCCTTCCCGCAGAAAATAGTGGCGGATACAATACCGGCTCAAAAAGCCACCTATTTCCGGACGCTGAAACCTGATAGAGGGCATTGGATTGAAGGACCGACATATACCGGAACACATGGAACTGTGATGTTCTGGCTTCGTGTGTCCAAAAACGACAGGTCGCAATGGACTAATTTGATTTATTTGAAGAAACGAATACGAATTCATTTAGAGAAAAACGGATCAGTATTTGTTTGCGGAAACGATATAGAGACCAGGATTACCTCCGCACCTCTTACTCTAAACGAATGGTATCATGTGGCAGTCGGTTTTACAAATGACTCTGTTACTTTGTATCTAAACGGACATGAAGTTGGAGGTATGAAATTTATTTTCTTCCAATATGCTGCCAATTTTATCGGAGATAGCCATACCAAGGATTGGGAGATGGCAGATGTACGGCTGTACAACTATTGCATGGATTCGACGGAGATACAGAGTACCGCTGTGCAAATTCCGCTCAAAGGCGATGAGACGGGTCTTGAACTCTACTACTCCGCATGTGAGGAAGGCAATGAGGTACACGATTTGTCGGGTCATGGCAGAAATCTTTTTAGTAGTGGACTGATTTTCGGTCAAATCCTCAATAAGGACTCCGTGCCGCAACAAGTGCAAATTCGCACGGTGAACGACTCTACACGGGCCACCTTCAAAGCCTACACAAAATCCGACGGAACGTACGTCATCACAGGTATTCCGTATCGCGAGGCGGGTACGTACTACAAGATCGTGCCTACACTCGGCACGCATGAGTTCGCGCCGGCTAATCGTCCGCTCTATTTCAACAACAACACCAATACGCATAACAATGTCAATTTTACCGACCAGACTTCGGTGCGTGTGTCAGGTGCTATCTATTACGAAGGCACCGATTACCCCGTAGAGGGCGCACTTCTGCATATAGATGGTGTGGCATGTGTGGTAGGCGGCGTACCGGTGCTGACCAATGCTGATGGTCAGTTCTCTATCCTCGTGCCGATGGGTGAGCATTATATCACCGTTACCAAAAACGGACATACCTTCGCCTACAATGGTCGCTATCCCGAAGATCCGAACAATGTAGGCGTAACGCACGAGTTCCTGCACGATATGAATGACCTCACTTTCTACGACAACACCAAACTGCTGCTCGTGGGTCGCGTAGCCGGTGGTGACGAAGAACTATACAAGCCGCACGGCATGCGTTTAGGAAAAGCTAACATCGGTCGCGCCGTCATCACGCTGCAAGCCTCGGAGATATATTCACTCAACACCGACTCCGTTGAGCGCGTCTGGGCGCAACCGACCGACAGCATCGTAGCGGCAGGACGCGTCACAACCTCTGCCTCCGGTACTGACTTGAGCCACAACGTAGTTATCTACACCGACTCCATAACGGGTGAGTTCACTGCCCTGCTGCCGCCGTTGACTTATAAGGTCAAGAGCATCGTTATTCCGTCGAACGACGAATACCGCTTCAACCCGCTCTCGTATAACCCGATAGAGTTAGGTGCACATGCAGGCACAATGATGATGCAAGACAGCCTGCGTATTGACAGCACCACCGTACAGCGCGTTCGTTACCACTTGGCGTTCGATGTACCGTACTATGTAGAGCCGGTGCTGACCGTCACCGATGCTATGCGTACAGACCTTGCCTTCGGCGAGGAGTGGCTGAACTGGCAGGACGAACAGGGTAACCTGCGTATGGTACCGTCCTTCACTGTGGATTCTGCTACCAGCATGCCCGACTATCGCATGACCTATCCGCTCTTCCGGCAAGGCAAAACATACCGCTGGAGGCTCAAAATCACCGAGACTTATGTCAACCGGGACGATGCAGCCAATCCCGTCACCACCGTACTGCCGTGGAAGAACGGTATTGTCACCGTCAGGAGCGAATTAGGCAACCGTATAGCCGCCGAACGAGACACTATCATGCCTTTGGGAGAAGATTCAACGAAAATGATAAACTTCAAGAAAGGCGAGACCATTGCCCTTGGCGAGAACCAGATTGCACTCGATTCCACCGGCATGGGTATATACCAGTTCCGCGCCTCTGACCCCAATATCACCAACCCCTACACACTCGGCGTAGATATCAGTTATCGCAATGTCTATGGCACGCGTAACTACTCGTGGTCAGAGAACGGACTTTTCTATGGCGTGGTACTTGGCTCGATTACCAACGGCTCCGACATCCTCACCAGCGGACCGGATGATGTACTCTATATCCTCCGTAACGCCCCGGGTAGTGCCTCCTCCGTATCTGCCACTAAAGGCACCACCTTCACCAAGACCTACAACAATACCTCCACTGCGAATTGGGGAATGAACGTTGATTTTACGTTCGGTATAGGATCTACTAAAATAGTATTGGATGGCGTAGGACCTGAACCAATTGTTAGAGATATATCGGATGGTTTCTTCTCATTGATGTTTATGGACGAGCGGGGACATATCGCGACGAGCGGTTCTTATACAGGCAACAAATCATGGACAAACACCCAAACCACGGTGAATACACTGACGCAGACCGTTTCTACCACTCCCGGCTTGACAGGTGCGGCAGGCGACGTGTTTGTCGGACAAGCTACCAACGAAGTCTTCTCCAATTCGCGCATGGTGGACATCCGGCGTGACGAGAACGACACAACCCGCTATTACATCGGCGATTACGACGGTTTTGTCTTCGGGAAGACTTTCGGTACACAATTTACCTACACCCAGAACCATATTGAGACCAAACTGATACCCGACTACCGGCGTATGCGTAACGCCCTGCTGCAACAGGCGGATTCCGCTTCTGTGGTTCGCTATCGCACAGGCAAAGATACAACGCTCTTTGTCAATAACACGTCCCAGCCGCAGTATTATACGTGGCTCAGTCCGGACGACCCGAGATACGGTATGGATACGGCTACCTATGCGATGGTATCGCCAAAGCACAATCCGAAGCAGAAAGTGCAAGTCTATAAAAACATGGTGCAGTACTACAACGAGCAGGTACGCTTATGGAATGAACTGTTGGCGCACAACGAGAAGATGAAAGTGATGTGCCTACAACGTAACGGAGAGTTCAAACAAGAGCAGTATGAAATTGCAGTAGAGAAAACTAACCGTGTACGCGAGGTGATGAGCGAAATAACGGAGGCACGCTCCAAAATGGCGGCGGTGGAGCAATACAATATCGACAGCCTCCGTGCTTTCAACAATCGCTCGCAATATGGAGACGGCAAGCAGTACCGCGGATTCTCCAAAGGCGAGGTAGAGCGACTCATCAAAACCTATGATGACAACAAGAAAAAAGAAGAAGATCAACTTGATTTGCTTCAATCGGAGGATTTGGACACCCTGAAACTGAATATATCCGACTACTACGGAGGCGGCTATCTGATGCAAAATATCTCGCTCAGTTCGGGTGCATCCGTTACCTTAGGTCAAACCAAATCGCTCTCAAAGGGAAATAATGTCTCTGTCACGCACAATGGTTTATTCTCGTTCGGCGGAGGGTTTGCCTATAATAAGAATATCAAATTGGTAAACGAATACACTGCCAACGCAGGAGGTGGAGCGACGGCTGCACAAAGCACCGGTGACGATTCCTCTTTCGCTACCAATATCACGCTCGCTTTGAACGCCACCTCGTCCATGTCGTTCGATATGTACGCGGCACCTGATGGTTTCGCGCCGATCTTCTTCGTTCGCGGTGGTGCTACCTCCTGCCCCTATGTGGACGAGGAGCGCACGAAATACTACGAGCCGGGCCGCCATGTGCTGACCACCTCCACAGCGGCAATAGATAAGCCGTATCTCTATCTCCGTCAGGGTAGCAGTGCGATGCAGAACGACCTACCCGTAGGTGCTTCGGCATACTTCACGCTCGGCATGACCAACCAATCAACCGTCAGCGGTGCCGCAGGTACCTACAAACTCCGCCCTGTCGATAAACATACAGGCGAACAGTTAGGAGCCGTGTTAGAGATCAACGGCACACCGCTCACCTCAGCCGGTATCACGTATATGCTTGCTGCAGGCGACTCCACTTTTGTCTCCCTGCGCGTCTATCAGTCCAACCCCGAGGTGATGCAGTTCGACAGTATCGGACTCATGCTCATGAGCGACTGCGACCCGACACGCTACTCAACCATCTGGCTCTCGGTCAACTACCGCTACTCCTGCTCGGACATCAATCTCACGATTGACAACACCCTCTTGAACACCCAGACCAAGGCTATCCTCGGAAAGGACACGGTCGAACTCAGTGGTGAGATTAGCGGCTTGCTACCCAACTACAGCGCCCTCTACGGTGTACGCCTGCAATATAAACGCGGCGAAGGCGAATGGAGCACGATGCGTACATGGCGCAAGGGTATCACCGTCCGTGACAACGAAGGTAACTACCCCATGCCGGAGGCAGAGCATTTCCGCTTCTCCATCCCGATGCCGGACAAAGACTATGCTGACGGCACCTATCAGGTACGTGCAGTCACTGTCTGCCGCCCCGCAGCCGAAGAAGATGTTTGCAAGGAGTCGGAGACCTTCACCGTCATTAAGGATGTGGTGCGCCCCGAGCCGATAACCACACCTTCACCTGCTGATGGTATCCTGCGCAACGGCTCCGACATCACCGTAACCTTCACCAAGGATATTCAGCCCACCCGCGTATTGACCACCAATATATCCGTCACGGGCGAACTCAACGGACACGACCTGCGTCACTCCGTCGGACTCCTGCTCAACGGACAGAATACCGCCACACAGGCTACACTTCGTCTTGGCGCATCCGACTTCACCATCGAGACATGGCTCAACTACTCCGAGCCGGGCGAACTGCTCAATATCGGTGGCGATAACTTCCGCCTGTCGCTTGACGCGGATGGTAAACTCGTTGTACAGATTGACACCACAATACTCACCACCACTGCGTCACTACCAAAGAACAAGTGGACCTTCCTTGCCCTCAGTTATGCACGCGCTACGACAGGTAATCTGTTGAACGCTTCCATCGCTTACGACGATGTGATTGATGCGCTGATGGTCAATACCAAAGCCCCGAATATCAACACCAAAGCGGTTCTTCGGATAGGAGGAGGCACTGCCGTAGCCACTATGCACGACCTGACTATCTGGTCCGTGGCACGCAATATGACCGCCTCGCTCAGCGAGTTCAACCGCGCTAAACTGCCCTCTACACCCGGGCTGATGGCTTATTGGCCGATGGACGAAGGATACGGACAAATGGCTACTGAACATGTGCACGCACGGCATCTAAGCACCGGCTCCAACGCTTGGTGGATTGCAGGCGATAACTACGCCGCCGTGTTAGACGGCACCAACGCACTGCGCATACCTGTCAGCGAAATAGGTATTGATGCCGAGGATGATTATGTACTTGATTTTTGGGTCAATGCCACCTCCGATGGTACCATCCTATGTAACAACGACAGCACCGTCCTCTTCTCCGTCCAAAACGCCCAACTCGTCATCACCATCAACGGCATACTGCGCCTACTCACTCCGTTCGCTAACGGCACATGGCATTATGTAGCACTCAATGTATGCCGCAGTGGTTCGACATCCGTCATCGTGGACGAGAATATCGCCTATCAGTATATCGATGGCTACACCACACCGCGCCTCGGTGGTGATTTCCTCACTATCGGACACGGACTGACCGGTGCCTTCGACGAACTTCGTATCGCCCGCGCTTCGCTCACCAACGAACTGCTACTCCTTAGTTCGCACTTCCGTCTCCACGGCAACGAGACAGGGTTAGTGGCATACTATCCGTTCGAGAAAGACTCTATCGACTCCGGCAACCAGCATTTCACGGCTCCGACCATGGAGGACCGTTGCACCAATGCGCTCAACCAACAGTATGCACAATGGGTCGGCGAACAAGGGCAAATGACCAATACTAATCATCCTGCTCTCATTGAGGCACGCAGCGAAGAAGCAGTGCCGTTCACCTTTGCCGCTTCTGACCGACAGATCACCATCTCGCTCAACGACCAACAGATGGCTCCGGCACGTGTGGAGGGATGCAACCTGCGTGTGGAGGTACGAGATGTCGTTGATGAACACGGCAACTACTCCGCACCCGTCTGCTGGAACATCTTCGTCAAGCGTAACTCATTGCTGTGGGAAGATAACTATACCTCTGTCACCAAGCAGGAATTAGAAGAGCAGTCCTTTGCACTGACGATACTCAACACCGGCAGCGAGGTACAGTCGTGGACAATCACGAACATTCCCGCATGGCTGCAACTCAATGCCACCTACGGAATGATTGCTCCGCAGTCCGAACAGACACTCACTGCTACACTGCCCGCATCGCTTGCAGCAGGTTACTACACCGACATCCTGCTCCTCACCGGCAATGACGGTATCGCCGAGCCGTGTCTCATAGAGGCTTCCGTGCTCGCTGCCGAACCGGATTGGAACGTCAATGAGAGTGCTTTCGAATCAACCGGAAACATCATCGCACGGCTCAGCCTGCCCGCAGGTGTAGCACAAAGCGAATACGACATCATCGCCGCCTTTACGGATGGCGAGTGCGTAGGTATAGCGCATCCGCAGTATATCAACGCTTACGATGCATGGTATGTGATGATGACCGTCTATGGTAACAGCAACTCAAACGACACGATGCAGTTCCGCCTTTGGAATGCGGAGTCGGGTATCACCTATGCATCCGTCACAGTGCTTCCGACTGCTTTCAGCTTTACACCGAATATGGTCAAGGGTACATTGGCAGACCCTGTTGTGCTTGAGGTAACCAACCAACTGCAACAAACCCTTGAACTGAAACAATCATGGAACTGGATAAGTCTTAATATCACGCCTGCTAACTCACGCACCGAGAAAGTGTTTGAGCCTGTCTTGGGCGACATCACTAACGTCAAGAGCAAGAGTCTGTTCTTTACAGTCAATACCTCGGACACCACCTATGGCGGTTCGCTGAAGAACATAGGAGTCGTTTCGTCATATCGCTTGAACGCACTGCGTCCGACCTCTCTGACCATCGAAGGCACGGCTGTTAACTGCGCCAATACACCAATCACTATCCGCAAAGGATGGAACTGGATAGGCTATCTGCCGCTAAAGACGATGTCCGTTGCTGATGCTTTGGCAGATATAGAACCTGTAGCCGGCGACCTCATCAAGAGCAAGACTGCTTTTGCTGTCTATGACGGCTCGCAGTGGGTAGGTACACTCACACGCATGACTCCGGGCGAAGGATATATGTACCAATCCAATGCCGCTGATTCCCTCACCTTCCTATATCCGGAGGTGTCGGTATGGCAGGTCTTGCGTGCACCGCAGCATGTGCGCTCTAACACCGACGAGAATGTCTTTACTCCTGTTACCGATCCGTATAGCGGCAATATGTCTATTGTTGCCCGCGTGATGAACGGCAATGAGCCGGTACACGGTGCGGAGGTAGGTGTCTTTGTCGGTGACGAGTGTCGGGGTGCCGGGACGGAGGAGCAAACCGCTGAGGGCGCTACCGATGGATTCTGGTTCATCACCGTAGCCGGAGACGAGCCTGCAACGCTCACCATCCGAGTCTATGATCCTGCTACCGGTGAGACCCTCACGGTGGGGCAGACGTTGGACTATGTGGATGATGCTTCCATTGGTACGCTCGCCGAACCGTATATCATCCAACTCAATACCGCTGACGACATTGGGGATGTGATGGGCGATGGGCATGTACTAAACGCCCGAAAGGTTATCGAGGACGGAATCCTGTATATATACCTCAATGATGAGAAGTACGATGCTACCGGCAAAAAACTGAAATGACGAGCACCCAAAAACTAATATGGAAGATTCCCCTCGCCGTAATCGGTGTAATAGTGGGGTTGGTTCTCCTGCTGTTTATAGCAGTAGGGTGCGTGCTATATGTCTCTCCTGTGCGACAGGCTGTGTTAGAAAAGGGAGTGGAGAAGGTCAATGAAAAAATGGACTACGATATAGACTTGGGCGATATGTATTTGTCGCCTCTCCACTACTCGCCGATGGTGCTTTATCGAGCCTATAAGGGCGAGGCGGATTTGCCGTTGGCGATAGAGATAGACAGTCTTTTCGTTGGTCATCGGGGCGTTGATACGCTTGTCTATACGAATGGTCTGCGGCTCAACGCCAAGTTAATGACCGCCAACAGAGAAGCACCTTTCAGCGATTTTCTCTCTATTCCGATTGAGGTGGAACAACTGCACTTGGATCGAACTACTGTTCACTCCGACAGCCTGATTGCGGCAGTGGGCATAGATGCGGTCGTAGGACTGTTAGAGGTGCATAGTCCGGAATTAGTTATTGCCGAAGGCAAGTATCCGCTGCACGGCTTGCGCCTGAATGATGCTTTTGTGGGGATAGACCCGCGCCCTACCGAACCCGACACCACGGCGCAAGACACCACACCGACGCTCATGGCGTTTGATGCACCCGATGCCGAGATGCGTAATATCCGTTTCCGGCTGACGCCGTTAGGGATGGACATACGGACGGACACCTTGTCTGCCAAC
>CAKZZM010000093.1 GCA_937885465.1 uncultured Bacteroidales bacterium | reverse complement strand
CTAATCAAAAATAAAACCATAATCATCAAAACGCTAATGACCGTTTCGGGTTTAATCTTTATGGTCGGATTTCGAACCAGTCGATATCGAGGAAGCCTGAGTCGTTGATTGTGCGGTTATCGCGGGAACAGAATAGACCTACTTGTGCGCCGGTCCAGTGTCCTTCCACGGCTTGGAATACTTCACCGACGGCATCCCAATGCTCGCCGTCGTTGCTGCGGAAGAACTGTCCTTGTTGCTTGTCGTTCATCTGCAGGCGGAGGAAAGTCCATTCGCCGTTGCCTGGTGCTTCAAGGGTGAAACTCTTGCGGCCGAAGACGACTAAGCCTGCTTTCTCTGCTCCTACCATTTTCTTGTCGGGATTGGGGGTGAAGCGGATGCGAGCGGTGGCGGTAAACGCCGTGGCGGGAATCTTCTGCAGAAGCATATTGGGCATCAGTTCTTCGTTTACGGGGTAGCTATAAAGGCGGAGCATACTATGAGCGGCATCGCAGAAGTACCATTTTGGATTTACATATCCGCCTGCAAATTGCCAGTCGAGTGCAAGTTTGGTATCCGAGAAATCGTCGCGACGCATGAAGTTCGCCCATGTTGGTTGTTTAGAATTGTTGTCGCCGAATGTTCTTATTGGTTGTCCTTCATACCCCATTACAGGCCAGTCCTCAACCCACTTGACCGGCTGTAGGTGTACCAAACGACCTGCTACGCCGACATCTTGGAAGTGGAAGAACCAACTCTCGCCTTGTGGCGTTTCCACCCACGCACCTTGGTGAGGGCCATTGATATCGGTTCCTGCCTGCTGAAGGGTCACTTTCAGTTCGTAGGGACCATAGATATTTTTGCTTCGCTGCACCACTTGCCAGCCTTTTTCAACGCCTCCGGCAGGGTGCATGATATAGTAGTATCCGTTGCGTTTATAGAGTTTCGGTCCTTCGCAGGTGGGGTGTTCTTTATGCCCGTCGAAGATGATGCGCGAGGGTACTTTAACGCTCAGTGCATCAGCGTTCAATTCTGCCATCATTATCACGCTTTTCAATCCTGCGCGGCTGCCTGCGAGGGCGTGGCAGAGCCACACACGCCCGTCTTCGTCCCAGAGCGGGCACGGGTCGATGTAACCTTTGGCGGGCATAACGAGGACTGCCTCTTCCCATGCGAGCGGGAAATGGAGA
The DNA here is from genome assembly GCA_937885465.1 of uncultured Bacteroidales bacterium. Lineage (GTDB taxonomy): Bacteria > Bacteroidota > Bacteroidia > Bacteroidales > Paludibacteraceae > Colicola. Next base: position 58,098 of record CAKZZM010000093.1, on the reverse strand, counting down.
CCTTTCGATATGTCAGCGCGAACGCAGTAGATACCTCTATCGGGGTCGCCGTAGAAGATATACAATTTTCCGTCGTGCTCACGGATGGATGGTGCCCACACGAAGTTGCCCTTAACGAGGCAGCCCTCTTCGTAATCCGGCACCTTGTAGGGGAGGGCAGCATCAACTATCTCCCAATGTATAAGGTCTGTTGAGGCAAGTATCTGTAGGCCGGGGATATTATTGAATGATGAGGAGGTAAGAAGGTAGGTGTCGCCTACGCGGCATACATCCGGATCGGAGTAGTCGTAAGGAAGAATAGGGTTGGTGAAACTGATTGCTAATAAGGAGCGGACGCTCATTAGCAGAAGGATAAGGGTTGGTAAATAATGCTTTGTCATATTGTAGGGGAATTTAGGTTTAAGCCATGTACGAAGGAACAAGGAACAAGGAATAAGGACAATTTACTTTAGTCACTTTTGTTGCAGTTTGATACCGATGAGGAGCGGGTCGTGGTCGGAAAAGCGGAAGAGGATGTTGCGTTTAGCGGTAGGGGAAAGGGTGCGGCGGATAGAAGCGAAGTGTTCTTTCGGTATTTCGTTATTGCGGTAATTATATTTATAGGAGTAGGCAGCACTGTAGTAGAAGTCGGTGTTCCAATGGACAGGGTGGACGGCTGTTACTTGTGCAGCCATAGTGGGGGATGCATATACGCGGTCGAGGTATCCGCATTCGCCTTTATAAGAATAGGAATAGCCGAGGCTGTCGTGCTGCATAAGAAGGTCTTCATAACCCGCCTGAACAATAGTCTGCAGAGGCTTTTCGTAGGTGTACGAGTTATAGTCGCCGAGCAGAAGGATATCGGGGTCGGTATAGGTGCTGTCGGCGTAAGCCTCATTGATGCAGCGAAGAATAGCCTCTGCATTGTTATTGCGCAGACGGGCGGACTCTTCCGGTTTGCCGCGTTTGCTCCTCAGATGATTAAGGGAAATGACAAACCGCTCGCCGTTCTTCACCGCCTCGAAGCCTTGCAGCAGAAATCGCCCTATGAAGATATTATGCGAATTGGGATATGCTTTTCTCAGTTCGCCGTACGGGCGTATGGTGCGTTTGTCGTAGATAAATCCGCAAGAGATAGTATCGCCGTCGGTGATGTCGGTCTTGACGAAGGTATAGATGTTTCGTCCGGCGAGCCTATTCATCATATTGGTCAGTTCCTCCGGAGCACCGGTGCCTTTCTCTATCTCGCAGATGGCGTATAAGTCTGCCTTCAGTTTGATGAGTGCGGAGGCTGTTTTATAACACTGGAAGTCGTGCTGACCTGCCGTTATCTTACGGGTGGCATAGCCGCCTGTGTGAACGAAATAATTTTCGATATTAGTGGCGCAGACAATGATGTCTGCGTTGTTCATCTTTGGCAACCTCTTTGACGGGCGATAGTTGCGGTAGTTGGGAATCTTGCCTGTTTCTACATGCTTATTGCCTTTTATCCTGACTTTAAGATTTCTTACTGTTGCACCGAGGTTAAGGTCGAATTTTCGGGGACAGACGAGGCGAACGGCAAGACTATCGTTGTACCGCCGCAGGCGGTGATATTCAGTAGAATCGCCTTCGGCGAGACCGATAGCGCGTTCTTCGGGAACGTATAAGCGTTCGGGGGCAAGGGTGACTGAGTCGTAGTAGGTGCCGCAGACGATGAGCGGGGTAGTGATAATAACCTCTTTGCCTTGCATCGCCTGCCAACCGCCGTTTTGCAACTCGTCGTATGTTACGCGAGTCTGACTTTGAGCGATGAAGATTGTGCAGAATAGAGTGGGAATAAAGAAGGAATAACGCCTCATAGTTTATCTGTTAGATACATTATTTCCGTTGCAAATATCGTACCACCGGAGAAATGAGCGAATAACAAACGGGCAGAGCCCTAAAGTCGAAAGGGCATTTTCCGTTTTATGAGGGTGTAAGTTGCGGCAAAGAGTAGTAGAGTAAGTACTGATGAGGTGCTGCTGCCTATTGGCAGTTCTTCGTCATCGGGAACGTCCGGGGTTGGTGAGCGGCGAACGGAGGGAGCATCGCTGTCGAGGGTGGTAACTCCTCCGCTTATTTGCGATGCCGCTGTCGTTATGGTGTTGGATGCAAGTAGGGTGTTGACGGATAGTGAGGCGAAAGAAGTGTATGTTCGGGCGGACGGCACTTGTTCGCTCCTACCGTAATGTGGTTGTTCTGCTGCATACGTGCTGCTTCCATACGATTGCACCACTTCGGAAGAGGTGAGAGGAATAGTGCTGAAAGGTGCGTTGAAATGAGCGGATGTGCGGGTGATTGTTGAGAACTTAGGGAAGGCGGTGCGGGGAACGATAGGAGCGGTTTTTGAACGTTCAATAGTGGAAAACGTCTCTGAACGTTCGGAGACGTTTTCTACTTTTGAACGTTCGGAGACGTTCTCCACTGCGTTGCCGTTATAGCAAGCGGGGGTCGCGTTGATATAAGAGAATCGGTTATCGCGAGTGACACCTCGGCTGAAACTCGTGTTACTGAGGATATACGGTGATTCGGGAGTCTGCGGCAAGGTACCGGAGTAATTCAGAATATGCCAAGCTACAACGCCGCACCATGCGCAGAAAAAAGAGAGGCATAAAAGGCCGAGAAATTTATATCGTTGCTTATTATTCAAGTCGGGGTGGTTTGTTTTAGTCGTTTTTTATAAAGACGGATATAAGTGCAGTGGAGAACGCCTCCGAGCGTTCGGACTTTAGTGGAGAACGTCTCTGAACGTTCGGAGACGTTCTCCACTATTGAACGTTCAGTAGTTACTTTTTAACGATCTTTATAGTTTGGTTGGCGGTTTGAAGCAGGTAAACGCCGGCGGGGAGTAGGGTGTGGATATTCGAGATGTCGGCGTTATTATCGGTGCGGTAGAGCAATCGTCCGTCAGGGCTGTAGATGCTTATCAGCGATGCAGGTCGCTTACATCCCATATTGTTTGCGTGTAAGCCTACGTTTCCATTTTCTGCGGTGTTGCTGACTATGTCAGTAGTAATATATGTGTTGTTATTGCTATCGGGGGCATTGTAGCGCTCAATGACGAAGCGTGTTCTCTCTCGTGCTTCGGGAGTGGCGAGGATAGTATATTCGGCACCATCGGTCATAGGCAGTAGTTCTCCCGTGTAAAGGTCGCGCAGGGCGTAGTTGTGTTGCTCGTCTGCATTGTCGGCGATAACCTCTTTTAGCAATGAGCATCTGAGAGTATAGACGGGTGACTGACCTGTGCGCAGTCCGATAGTGGTGTTCTCAAGATTATCGGTAGCGCAAACAGCAAGGCAACCTGCATTGCCCTGTGTGTCGGACACGGCGTTTACTTCGAGGTCGGAACTGTTAGTGGCGAAGATATTGAACTGTCCGCCGTCAAGTTTGCGAGCATCGGAGCCGTTGTCGAATAGGTCGGTGTAGCGATCTGCCTCGAAGAGGAAGATATTATCTTTGCTGTCGCTCGTGTAGAGTGTGAGTTCTATGGCAGCAGTGAAGGTGTCGTCTATCTCGGCATCGTCTATCTCTTCTGTTTCTCTATCTACTTTAGTAATTCTTTCGGAGATACGCAGTGGTTTGTTGGGGTAGGTGGTATAGTTGGCTTGCCAAACGAGGCGGTTATAGTTGAGACGAATAGCAGCATCTTCCCCTGTGGCGTTCACGCGGAAACCTTGCATTGGCGGGATAACGGCGGGAACGGCACCTGCGGAGGATGATATAAGTGCTGCGAGTACTGCGGCATCGCCTACGGGGATGGCAACATATTGTCCGGCGGTGGTGCTACGGTCGGAGGTGAAGAGTGTACCATCTTGCTGTTGTGCTTGCCAGTCGTTCTTCGCCCCTGTGTTATATAAATAGATTGTATGTTCTACCGAACCGGTAAAGTCGGTAGCGCGGAAGTTAGTCAGGTCAATAGGTGCGACAAACGAGTTGGCGAGGAGGTTGAAACCGTAGTCGCCATCGGCGGCGGTGGTGTGATACGAGAGGGCGATAGTAGTGTCGATCTTATTCGAGTAAATCTGTCCTTGATAGATGTGCATCATGCCGTTTGCCGATTTCTTTTGCGTGGTGCAGTAGCCTTGGAAAGGCTGCATCTTACCGTTGTTACCGGTGCTGCTCCATGTGCCTGTCGCCTCGTCCCATCTATACACCCACGAGCCGTAATAGGTATGCTCTAATGTGACGGACGAAGCGGGCGTGACCGGTCCGCCCACATATTGCCATGCGGCACTATTATCCACGCCCGATGACGGGTCGTAGTACCCGATGGAGAACATCTCGACGGAAGCCTCCGGCATAGGACTATCGTTGGCTGGCGAGATACGCAGGTAGCCTGTCTGCCCTTTGTTAGCACCCTCGCTCTCGGCTCGCAGCACGAGGTTGTCTCTCGTGGCGCCTACTATGCCGCCTGCGCCGATGGTCAGACCGCCCTCGGCACCTATATTAAGTACGGCATCGTTCTCGATGCGGATACCATAGACTGTGATAGGAGTGGTAACAACGGCATCGTGCCTTATGATAGCCCAGTTATTGCGCCCGGGTTTCTCGTTGTCGGTCCAGTTGTCGGAAATAGCCCATGTCGCCGTCTCTTCATCGGTACCGTTGCCGTCAAGGATATACTCCTTGCGGGTTATCTTCTCAAGGATGAAGTTGCGGTACCATAGTACGTCGCCGCTTACAAACGAGGGCTTATGCAGGCCATAATGGATAGTGCCGGTGCCGTCGCCGCTATCTTCCACATAGAGGAAGATATAATTTTGAAAACGCCCTGCGGAGAAGTATGTATTGGCGTTGGACGAACTGCTCGGAACGGGAGTGCCATCGCCATAGATAGATTTGAGCTGCGTCTTCTTGTCATTGGCGAACATATACGCGAGTATATTCTCGTGCCCTGTTATGCCTTTGTTCTCGTATGCCACAAGGGTGGGTGCCGGACGGTAGCAAGCCTCGAGCGTGAGGCGGTATAGTCCTGCTGATACGGTGATAGTGTTCTCGTATGAGTAAGAGTCTGTAGTGCCGTTATTTGTTCGGACGGATGCCTGTTCATTTATCGTGATAGTCGGCAGTGTCTGCTCTATGAGGTCAAACTCTGTCATCGCCTCGTTGAGAGAAGCCCATGTGGCATCGTTGCCGAAGTCGGGTGAGTCAGCGGCGGCTGCCTGCGCTTGTGCGTCGCTGAGGGCGGTCATACGGGCGGGGTGCCGGTCGGCATGCTCAAGTGTCCAGTGAGTAGCAAGAGAACCGTCAGTGGTGAGGGTGAGGATAGCGTCCGTCCCGACGGTGATGCTCTGTCCGTTAGTACCAACACCATTGGCGGACTGCAAGGTGTATGCACCGTCAGACTGCTCCTGCATCAGCCAAGAGTTATTGTCGGTGTTGTCGGTATAGATAGTGTGCGCAGAGCCGTCCTCGAAGAGGTAGAGACGGTTATCATAGAACTGCAGGTGGGTGTAGATATTGGTGTTATCTGTGGTGGTACGGGTGATACGCATTGGAACACCAAACTCATCTTCTATGGCGCGAGTACTCCATGTCTTACCACGACTGAGATATTTATCGTTCGCCTCGTCAAGTAGGTAATAATCGCCCACAAGTTCGGTTACCTTGATATCTTTGAAGAAGCCGGCGTAGTTGCCTGAATAGCATAGTTTGATAAAGAGTGTGTTCGGACGCAGTTGTATCTCGTCTGACGATTGCCAACTGCTTGAGTTATCATTTACTGACCAAGTAGTACTCCAACTGCTACCGTTGGGACTCTCCGCTACATACCAGTCGCAACCTGTGTTGCCGCTTGTGCTCGTTTTATAGGAGAATGTAAGTTTATCAGGTGTGCCGTGGAAAGCAAAGATAATATACTTGTCATCCCAAGTCATATCTATAATATTTCCGTCTGCGGCTGATTTTCCTAATTGTACTCCATCGCTGCCTTTCCAACTAACCGTTCCTACCTTGCTTACAGCCTCGTCGTACACCGTAGAGTTAACTACAAACGGCACGGCGCGGTCTGGCATATCAATCGGGGTGAAGGTGAAGGTCTTGGTTGTGGCAAGGAAGTCCTCGTTCTCGTCTTGATGAACGGTGATAGTTACCGACTCTTTCTTGTTCAGGATAACAAGTGTACCTTCTGTATCCACATACGCAATAGAGTTGTCGCTTGACGAGTATGACAGCGGGCAGTTCTCGTAGTCGGTATTTTCCGATACGCAAATATTCTCTATCGTTGAGTTTACAAAGTATGAGTTGCTATACGGGTTCCATGTCAGCACGGGTTCAGGACGCGACACTTTAACCTTGATAGAGCAGGTCTTTGCTTTGTCATATACCACTACATAACCGGAGTCAACAGGTGTCGCCTCGTTCGCGCAAGTTATCGTTATGTCATCGGTTGTGCCGCTTGTGCCGTCAGATATGCTTATAGTCGTAGGGCTGACGGTGAACATCGGGTTAGTGGATTTTATATGCAGGTCGCCTCCGTCACAAGTGCTATACGACACGGTGAAGGTCTTGCTCTTCTGCTCATCGATAGTAGGTGAGAAAGCAAGGTAATTTTCCGTTACGGAAGTAGTGAGGTAATTGCGACGGGTGACAGAGATATTTTTTATTTTGGAATAGTAGGTACTTATTATTGTATTGCTCGTCGTCTCGAATTTTACTCCTGTTGCGCGAATATCGAAGTTTAAAGTATGAGATGCATAACTTTGGCCTGCGGTGAAAGTCGTTTCAAAAGGAACCCAACCGCCGTCAATTTTCTGATATACTGTTATGGTTTTATCACTTACGCCTTCTCTTTTCGTCTCGAAGGTTACGGACTTAGCGGAGCCTATCTGCCATTCGCTCGGGCTGTAGGAACCTTCTATAGTCCGCTCTGATGATGCGGTGAGGAGGTTACAACTCTCTGTTATCTTCACTATCTTTACAGAGAAGGTCTCTTCTGCGGCGAGGTACTTGCGGTCTTCCTCTTGGCGCACCTTCCATGTAGCTGTTCCTGTGGCTGTTCCGGCATGAACCACACCTGCCGTAACAGAGCCATCGTTCCACGAATAAGATGCCAAATTCTCACCAGCCGTCTGCGTTATCGTGAACGGATTGCCCTCACCCTCATACGAACCATTAGAGGACGATAGGGTAATAGCCACATTCGTACCGTAATACACACTCTTGGATGTCGCCACACTACCGTCCATGCGCACCGTTATCGCATTGCTGTATTTGGTGGCGGTAACGGTGATAGTCTTGGTGGTGGCGGTGTATTTGTATGTAGCCGGCTGGGTAAGCGTGACAGTGTAAGTGCCGGCGTTCTTTGCGTTGAAATCAATAGTCTTTGTTGAAGAGTTGTATGTGGCTATCAGACTGTCGGCAGTAGTGTTTGTCACGACGGTTATCGCCGCATCGCTGTTAATAGAGGAAACGGCACAACTCCATGTATCATCCACTTTCTGCGACGGATACGATGTCGCCGCCACGGCAAGTGTGTTCGTTACACGGGAGACGTTGAAAGTATAAACAGGGTCCGGATTGGTGGCGCAGATGCCGTCTGTCTCTTTCTGATGGAGAGTGACCTTTGTTGAGTCCTCTTTCAAGCCTGTTATGGTAAGTGTGTTGCCGCTGCGGGTCACACTGACAACCGTCGAATCGGTTGCTACTGCGGTGAAGTCGCCCGCGAGACCGTCGCTGACGTTATCCAGTTCGATGGTAGCCGTACCGTCAACCAATAGCGCACAGGTAGTGCCGGCGAACGAAGGAATGAACTCAGGCACCTTCTTGTTGAACACATTGACATTGATGGTTTTGCTTGTGTAAGCGTATTGGCACCCCGCTGCCTGACTGATAGTAATAGTTGCAGTACCTTCACCCTTAGCAACAATCTGATCTTTAGCAACGTCATAGGTTGCAACATCGGAGTTGGAAGAAGAGGTACTTATTGTCCCGTCACCTTTGGCAGTTACCACACCTGTCCATTCGTCATCCACCATCATTGACTTGGATGTCGCAGCAACAGCAAGAGGGTTGCTTATTAAGACACCTGTACCTGAAAGAGAGATAGTAACATCAGAGAGCCCTGTATATGAACTCTTCAGTGTCAGTGTCGCCGTGCGCGTGCCGTTGCATGTGGGCTTGAAGGTTACGGTGATGGTGTCTGACGATTCCGCTACCGAACTGGTGACGGGGGTGGTCCTTGACAACACGAAATCGCCCCAATTAGCACCTGAAAGAGATGCCGTTATACTGTCGGCATGAGCGTGGGTAATAGTTATTGTCGTAGCAGAAGACGAAGAGCCGACATAGACGCTATCGAAAGCAATAGAGGACTTGTCTGCCGTCATACGGGCAAAAAGAGCATAATAGGGCGTGGTGGTGGTACCTGTGCTGGGGCGTGAACATGAGACTGATTGACCGTCAGATGTCAAGTTTGTTGTTGAAGTCTGTGATTTTGACCAGCAACGAAATTTATAATTAGTGTTTGTTTTGTAATATAGATAATACGTGTCAGTACCACTACTAAATAATACAAGATTTGATTTATTTGCACTTGTACCATAGCTCGATTTTGAACTACCATATTTTACAGCCACGGTGCCACCATCGGACGGATCGGAATTGGCAACACACTTGGATGTTCCTGCCCAAGTTTCTACAAATACAAATAAAAATATAATAGAGAGAACAAAAGAGAGTAAACGCTGTTTCATAGGGCGGGGTTATATCTATGTAGAGATTAAAAATCCGATTTGTTAATATAAATAAATTACAATTCCGTAAGTAACTACTGAACGTTCGGAGACGTTCTCCACGTAAATTTGTAAATTTCGATTTAACAATTCGCCTATTGTGCAAAAATGTACGATTTTTAAGATTGTTCTTATTAAAAAGCACCTTTTTACGCAAAAAACGAGTACAAAATTAAGCATAATTTAAAATTCATGCAAATTTTGTACTCGTTTATTTTGCGCTTACGTAAGTGCAGATTACTCTTTCTTAAAATATGTGCTATTTATCCGAGTCGTTATAGCCAAATAGTGGAGAATGTCTCCGAACGTTCTCGAAGCGAACGTTCGGAGATGTTCTCCACTTAAAACTTTCGGAGACGTTCTCCACTATAGTAGAGCGTATGCCTTCGGCATCTAATTTGAGAAGGTGGTAGAGTTCGTCAGGTTTGCCGTGTTCCACGAATTGGTTGTTAACACCTATTCGCTTGACAGTGCCTTTATACCCTTGTTCAGCCAAGTAGGAGATAACAGCACTACCTGCGCCGCCTTCTATCATGCCGTCTTCAGCGGTGAAGATAGTGCTGAAGTGTTGAGCGACATAATCTAATAGTTCTGTGTCGAGCGGTTTGGCAGCCCGCATATCATAAACGGCGATATTGGTATCTTCGGCAGCTTTAAGTACGGCGTGTCCTATGGCACCGAAGCAGAGTACTGCCACCTCTTCACCCTCTTTGATGCATCTCGCTTTAAGAATAGAGTCTCTATCGCCAGACGTTCGGAGACGTTCTCCACTATTGTTATTGGCTGTTTTAGTAGTGGCGAGGCACTCCTGTGTCTCGTATGAAGCACAGGAGTGCTTCACTACTGAACGCTCGGAGATGTTCAGTACTAATTCGTCTTCCGTACTTCTTGGTACTTGTCCTCGGGGATATCTAATAGCTACGGGGCCTGTTGCCTCTTCCACTGCCCAGCGGAGCATCTCTTTCAACTCTGAGGCACCCATTGGGGCGAGGATAGTGATATTAGGAACGGGCAGCAGCATGCAGAGGTCAAGCAGACCGTGGTGCGTAGCACCATCCTGACCGACTATGCCGGCGCGGTCGATGCAAAAAACGACATGCAGATTAGGGAGTGCCACATCATGCACTATATTATCGAAGGAGCGTTGTAGGAAAGAGGAATAGATATTGCAGACGGGGATAAGCCCTTCTTTTGCTAATCCGCCGGAGAATGTTACGGCATGTCCTTCGGCGATGCCCACATCGAACACCCTCTCGGGCATAACGCGCTGCATGATATTCATCGAGCAGCCCGTAGGCATGGCGGGCGTGATGCCGACAACACGGTCGTTTGCTTGCGCCAATTCGAGTAGTTTATTGCCGAAGACATCCTGCCAAAGGGGAGTATTGTTAAGCGGATCGGAGGTCTGACGCTCGCCCGTGTCGGGATTGAATACGCCGGGGGCGTGCCAGATGGTCTGATCCTCTTCGGCGGGGGCATACCCTTTGCCTTTCTTCGTAATGAGGTGCAGCACCTTCGGACCTTTGTAGTCTTTTATCTCTCGCAATATTTTAACTAAGGTAACGACATCATGCCCGTCGGCAGGTCCGAAATAGCGGATGTTAAAACCTGAAAAGATATTGAGTTGCTGCTTAGTGAGAATGGACTTGAGATTATTATTGAACCGCTGCACTTTCTCTTTGCGAGTGTCACTCATCAGACCGAGTCGGCGCATGAGCAGATATAGTTTGTATCTCCTGCGGTTATAGCGTTCGCTCGTGGTTATGTCAACCAAATATTGCGTCATGCCACCCTTTATCGGGTCAATAGCCATATTATTATCATTGAGGATAATAAGCAGGTTATTTTTGGTCATTGACACATTATTCAGTCCTTCGTATGCCAAGCCGCCCGTCATCGCCCCATCACCAATGATAGCCACTACTCTGTTCTTGTCGCCATCGGCAATAGCCATACCGAGTGCGGCGGATAGGCTATTGGAGGCGTGTCCGGCAATGAAACTGTCGTATTCGCTTTCCATAGGGGATGGGAAAGGGGCGAGACCGCCGAATTGGCGGTTAGTGCAGAAACGGTCGCGCCTGCCGGTGAGAATCTTGTGGGCATACGCTTGATGACCTACATCCCACACGAGTTTGTCGGCGGGCGTGTCAAAGACATAATGCAACGCAACGGTCAGTTCTATAGCACCGAGTGAGGAGCCTAAGTGCCCGGGGTTCTTGCTCAAAGAGCGGATAATAAAATCGCGCAACTCTGTGCACACAGCAGGCAACTCATCCACCTGCAGCCTTTTCAAATCTGCGGGTGAATTGATATTATCAAGATATTTATATTGCAAGTGGCTTAAGTTTTGGGTCCTCACTTAAAGTACGGAGGCGTGCGTAGTGAAGTATTCCTATGCTTCATGCGAGGCACAGGAGTGCTTCGTTACTACGAAAAAAATTTGTTATATAGAAGTGGAGAACGTCTCCGAACGTTCAACTGTAATAACAATAGTAGAGAACGTCTCCGAACGTTCAAAAGTGGTTTTTAGTTATTTTTCCGTTTCTCGATTTGCTTTTCGAGGGCTGCGATGCATTCGCTCAGTCCTTCTTCGAACGTGTCACAAGTCTTCTCAGCGAACATGCCGCTGATGCGTACTTGCGTCTCTTTGTTCATGTTGGTGGCAGGTTTGACAACGGTCATCTTTACTTCCAACTCGTCTTCAGGCTGAAGATGACGGGCAAAGCGGTCGGTTTTCTTCTCAATGAATTTTTCCAATTGGCTTGCCATCTCAAAATTGACGGCTTGAATTTTCAGTTTCATAATGCTAATATATTAAGGTGATATTCAAGTACGAAGGTAAAATGTACCAAGTACGAATGTAAAATGTGTGATTTGTGGAGAACGTCTCCGAACGTTCTGGTAGTAGAGAACGTCTCCGAACGTTCAATATAGGGATTATTTACGACTTGTAATTTTCGATATCTATGAGGTTATTGACGATGGCATAGATAGTCAGTCCGGCGGTGGAGTGAATTTGCAGTTTGCGTCCGATATTCTTCCTATGGCTGATAACGGTATGCGGGGAGATGCAGAGAACGTCTGCTATCTCCTTATTACTAAGTCCTTTAACTACTTCAACAAGTACATCTTTCTCTCTATCGGATAGCGGTTCGGCTACGTTATTGGTGTTTTGTTGCTGGCGTTTTGGTGCGTGTTTCTTGAGTTGGCGCACGGCGGGCAGAAGGATATTATCCTCTATGGCACAGTGCGTGGCGAGTTCGTGCTCGGCGGTGAATATATCGTAAAGAGCAGAATTGAGCAGGTTGTTTTGCTCTGTCTGAGGGTAGTATTTAATTATCAGACTTTTCAGTTCTGACAGTTTGTTGGCTATATGTTGGTCATCAACGGCGCGATGTTGGTGGGCAAACACCTCTATTGACATCTCGGGGTCCTCGCCGGCGAGCATCTGTTCTACATAGGGGAACATCTGCTCGTTCTCGTGTTGCATGTGTATTGAAATCTCATTGACATACTCGTCGAAGAAGCGTATAATGAGCATCGGTATCTTCGAGTCGGGACTGCTGTAGTTGATAGCCTCGATCAGTTTCTTGCGCAGCATCGGGAAGGCGAAGTCGAAGAAATATGAGTGGGCATTGCGCAGGTAGGCAATGAGGGTGGGCAATGATAAGTCGGCGAAATTGATATCGGTTCTCAACGCATTGGAGAGCGCTGCTCCGTCTGCATTTTTGTTGCCATCCTCATTGTGATGGAAGTATAGTTCATAATTAACTACGGTGAGGAAGGTGAGGGTATGAATCTGATGTTCTTCGCACACCTCTTTTATCGTTTTATCGCCAACGCCCATAGGCAGACCGAATCTGCCGATTATCTGCAATGCCTCGTGTTGGTGCGATATAAGGTCGCACATTTTATCATTAGATGAATACATAGAATTTATAGTTTAGAAGTTACGGACAAGTTTTGAACGTTCGGAGGCGTTCTGGTAGTAGAGAACGCCTCCGAGCGTTCAACAGTACCGGAACGTTCGGAGACGTTCTCCACTATAAGTCAGTTCTATCTTTTTGCTGTTAGATGTTAGATTGTTATTATTTCTCCTTTTTCGGGTATTTCAATGTTGTTATAGCCTGCTTTGCGTAGTTTGTCGGCAAATGCCTGTTGTGCCTCATATTCTCCGTGAACGAGGAACACTTTTTGCACTTTCTCAGGTTTCTGACATTTGTAGTAGTCAATCATTTCGTTGCAGTCGGCGTGTCCCGAAAAACCTTCTATTCGTTGTATCTCAGCTCGGATGGGGTGCACCTCGCCGAGAATGGAAATTTCTTTTAGCCCGGGGCGTTGAATACGTGCGCCAAGTGACACGGGTGTACAATAGCCGACGATAAGTATAGTGCAACGAGGGTCATCGATATGTTTAGCGACATGTTGCTTGACGCGCCCCGCTTCTAACATACCTGAGGATGAAATGATGATACACGGTTCCGGATCATTGTTGAGGCGGATGCTATCTTCTGCTTTGCTTATGTAGGTGAGTGTATCAAAGCCAAACGGGTCGGGGTCTTTCTGCATCACTTTCTGCACTTCGGCGTTCATCTCGTTTAGGTGGGCGGAGAATATATGTGAGGCGTTGACGGCAAGCGGACTATCCACATACACCTTAATCTTGTGCGGCAATAACCCGTGGTTATATAGGTTATTGAGTACGAATACTATCTCTTGTGTTCTGCCGACTGAGAATGACGGGATAATCAGTTTTCCGCCTTTTTCAATACAAGTATCTGCCACGATGCGGCATAGTTGTTCTTCTGCCTGTATATCGTCAGGGTGGGTTCGGTCGCCGTATGTGGCTTCGCTAATCAGCACGTCACATTGCGGAAAGGCACTGTCACGACGGATAAGCCTATTGTTCGGTCGCCCCATATCGCCTGTGAAGGCGAGGCGTGTGGTCTTGCCTTCGGGTTCTTCTATCGTGAGGTTGACAATGGCGGCACCGAGCATGTGTCCGGAACGAGTGAAGCGCAGGGTTGTGTGCTTGTCTATCTTAAAATCTCGCCCGTAGTCAACAGCCCGAAAGAGGTGCATACTGCGATTGGCATCGGCAGGACTATAGAGTGGTGTGGCACGCTCTTTCTTATTTTGCTTGTGCATCTTCTTATTAAACCATTCGGTATCTTGCTCTTGTATATGTGCGCTGTCAGCGAGCATGATGGCACATAGGTCGCGTGTTGGCGGTGTGCAGATGATACGCCCGCGAAAACCTTGTTTGTAGATATATGGAATCAGGCCGGAATGATCGATGTGAGCATGTGACAATATAAGGCAGTCGATATCTGCGGGATTGAAACCGAGAGTGCGGTTCATGCGGTCGGTCTCTAACCCCTTACCCTGATACATACCGCAGTCGAGCAAGATGCGAGTCTTGTATGCTGTGGTTATGAGATGTTTGCTGCCGGTTACTTCGCGTGCGGCTCCGAGAAATTCTATTGTCATAGGTATTGTATTAGAAGGTTAAGGGTTAGACCGCTATGTTATCAGATGCGAGGATTATTGAACCATATTTGCTTTGAAGGCGTTGGCGTTCTGCATCAATTTGCCGCTGCAATTTTGCGAGTTTATCCGGCGTGGGGTGCAAAGGGCGATGTCGGCATAATAGGCGGTAACGATGTATCTCGTCCATTGCCGAAATGTCCTGTTTAGAAAAGGCACTATTTCTAAACTTCTCCCAAATATACTGCACCGCTTGCTTAGAAGGATGACATAAATCGTCGCTAAACCAGCGATAATCTCTCAGTTCGTCAAGCAGAATTTCGTATGAGGGGAAGTAGGAAACCCGCTCTTTCAGCGTTTCTTGCTCCGCTAACTTTGCTACTGCAAGTTGCAGCGTGCTCTTACTTATTGTGTTGCCGTGCATTCCGTCAGCCTTATGGCGAATAGGTGAGATTGTGAAGATTATTGTCTTATCATCGAATACGGGCAGAGAGAGCTGTTTCAGCCATGTTTCGACTATTTCCTCTACTGAGAGTAAGCGCCTATTGAATATGTTTTGCGACATTTTATGGCAATTGTTCACCACCTTACCTGTTTCTTTTAGTTCATATACCCATGCGGTACCGAAAGTGAAGATGCATACATCTGAATGTAGAAAATCGCTTCTGCCTTGTTGCAGCGAGAGGTTTATGAGAGTTAATGTTTCCTGCTTATCTTCCTTTGAAAAACTGCCGTGGTGCATGTAGGAGTGCCATAAACCGTCGTTATTGAAGAGTTCGCTTTCAGTGTAGTCATTGCCCTCTATCAAGCGGTAGAGTATCTCGCTGAGGCTAATTGGGTTGTAGGTGGTGCCAAAGGGGTTGCTGTTAACGCTGAGTCCCGCATCTGACATGTTCTCATACATAGAGTCAGCAAAGCACGAACCAAGCATAAAAATCTTGCTTCGAAGATTGAGTGTAGCACTCATCGTCGCTTCAACTGATGTAAATAGAGGGAATTGCATATTTCATTTTTACATTTTTCCACAAGACTCGTCATACATATCTTTACCACAAGCAAAATTACTAAAAATTATCGAAAATCACTAATTGATAAGTCAAAATGTAGAAAATTATTTTTTTTTTTGATTTAATGGAAAAAAAATTATATCTTTGCATAAATAAATCTCAAAAAATATGAATACACTTCAAGAACTAACGGACAAGATCTATGCAGAGGGCGTAGAGAAAGGAAAAGAGCAAGCTGCTGCTATTGTAGCAGAAGCAGAGGCTAAGGCTCAAGAGATTATAGCAGCGGCAGAGAAAGAGGCGGCTCAAAAGATTGAGGTAGCGAAGCGTACGGCTCAAGAGTTAGATAAGAACACCCGCTCAGAGTTGAGGTTGTTTGCAGATCAGTCGGTTAGTGCTCTCAAGACGGAGATCGCCAATATCTTGAGTGATAAGGTTGCTACGGCTGCGGTTACGTCTGCCACCAATGAGTCTAAATTCATGCAGAAACTGATAACTGACCTTGCTTTTTCTCTTGCAAAAGAAGGTCAGGTGGTTATTGAAGCCGCTGACGCAGAGGCTCTGCGCGGTTATATGGCAGCTAATGCTAAATCGTTCTTAGATAAGGGAATAGAAATTCGCGAGGTGAAAGGTCAGAAGACTCAATTCACTATTGTGCCAAGGGTCGGTAGTTACAAAATTGAGTTTGGTGACGAGGAGTTCATCACTTACTTTAAGGAGTATCTTCGTCCGCAACTGATTGAGTTATTGTTCTAACTGCCGTCCAAAGAACGGTGGCACGTGACAACACTATTCTAACTAACAACTTATCACTCAAATGAGTTACGAATATCTGATAGCTGGTTTTGACGAATTATCGTTAGGTCAGAAAAGCAAGCAGCCTTTTGACAGATTGCTTGAGTTGCTGCGTGAGCAGATGTCGCCTGCCGACTTTGCCTATGTTGAGCAACTGAGAAGGCGTAATGATGATGCCGCTATTCTTGCTTTGATGGAGGAAGATTCTGTCCTCGATCGTTTTCATGAGACTACTCTTTCGGAAGAAGATTTCCGTACGCAGATGCTTTATGAGCAGGGTATGCGCTCTCGCAATCGTTTTGTCCGCTCGTGGTTTGAGTTTAATCTGAACCTCAACAACGTGTTAGCAGCGGCAGTATGTATGAGGCACGGCTATGATACGCAGATGGTTATTGTAGGAGAGAACGAGGTGGCGCAGTTGCTTAGGCGAGGCGGTGTTACCAAGAATGCCAATTTAGCGGCGGTGTTGCCGGAGCTGAAAGAGATAATAGCACTGACGGAGATTACCGATTTGCTTGAGCGTGAGCGTTGTATTGACGCGCTGCGTTGGCAATGGTTAGAGGATAAGACGAGGTTTAAGTACTTCACTGTGGACAATGTACTTGCCTATTATCTGCAGGCAGAGATTCTGCACCGTTGGGACGATTTGACCAAAGAGCAAGGGGAGCAAATCTTCCGCAGTGTGCTTGCCGACATGAAGCGAGATATTAAGTTTTAAATGCCGTTTTTACAGTGTTTAAATATAATAAAAACGAGCGATGCAAATCGCTCGTTTTTTTGTGGGCTTCATATCTTTGTCTTGCGAACTTAGTCTTCGTCTTTCTGTGCTTCGGCGTAAGCCTGAACGAGTTTGTCCTGCACATCCTGTGGCACGAGGCGATACTCGTTGAAGCGCATTGTGAACGAGGCGCGACCGCCGGTGAGTGAAGAGAGGGCGGTGGAGTAGGTTGACATCTCCTTGAGAGGCACTTGTGCTTTAAGGTGCTCAAAACCTTTCTCGGAGTGCATACCCATCACCATACCGCGGCGACCTTGCAGGTCACTCATCACATCGCCCATCTTATCTGACGGAACAAAGATGTCAACATCATATACAGGCTCCAGCACCTTCGGTCCTGCGTTGCGGAAGGCTTCGGCAAAGGCGTTACGACCGGCAAGACGGAACGATATTTCGTTAGAGTCAACAGGGTGCATCTTACCATCGTAGATGATAACTCGTACATCACGGGCGTAAGAGCCGGTGAGCGGACCTTGCTCGATGCGATCCATTATACCTTTGAGGATAGCGGGGATAAAGCGAGCATCGATGGCACCACCGACGATAGAGTTGATAAGAATCAGTTTGCCGCCCCATTCCAATGGTATCTCCTGAGTATCTTTTACGGAAATCTTGAACTCTTGTCCACCGAACTTATATATTTCCTTAACCGGCTCACCTTCTATATAAGGCTCAACGATGAGGTGTACCTCACCGAACTGACCTGCACCACCTGACTGTTTCTTATGGCGATAGTCTGCGCGAGCTGCCTTTGTGATGGTCTCACGATAAGGAATCTTCGGTTCATCGTATTGAATCATCATCTTATCGTTGTTCTCCAAGCGCCACTTGAGAGTGCGGAGGTGGAACTCACCCTGACCGCTGACGATAGTCTGACGCAGTTCTTTTGACTGCTCGATGATCCATGTCGGATCTTCCTCATGCATACGAGTGAGGAGGGCTGACAATTTCTCGGCATCGCTCTCTGTAACGGGGCGAATGGCACGGCGATATTTAGGCTCAGGATATTTGATTTGCGGATAAACGAGGTCGCAATCTTTGGCGTTGAGGGTGTTGCCTGTTCGCGTATCTTTCATCTTAACGGTAGCAGCGATGTCGCCTGCCACAACCTCGTCGATGTTATTTCTGATACTGCCTGCTATGGCGTATAGTTGCGAGATACGCTCTTTCGACCCGCGGCTCATATTCTGAATATCGTCGCCGCTGTGCAGAGTACCTTGCATTACTTTGAAGTAGTTAACTTCGCCGATATGCGGTTCAACGGATGTCTTGAAGATGAAGAGGGAAACGGGAGCCTTAGCATCGGGCTTAACCTCTGTGCCGTCCTCTGCCTTTGGTGCTGCAATTTCGTCAACTGACGGTGTTATCTCTCCAAGGAACTCCATCAATTTTCTAACGCCCATATCTCTTCCGGCGCATGTGCAGAGCACTGGGAAGACACCTGCTTCTGCGAACACTTTCTTCAGACCGATGCGGGTCTCTTCGGGCGAGAGAGCCATCTCTTCAAAGAACTTCTCCATCAGTGCCTCGTCTGCCTCGGCAGCCATCTCGAAGAGGGCAGCCTGCAATTCTTCTGCTTTACCTTGCTCGGCAGCAGGAATATCAAGAACCTGCGGCTCACCGCCTTCTGCTTTCCACTGATACATCTTCATAGCGAGCACATCCACTACGGCATTGAACTGCGGACCGGCATTAACGGGATATTGAACGATTGCCACCTTGTTGCCGAATGACTCTTTGAGTTGCTCTATCGCTTGGTCAAAATTAGCGTTGTCGTGGTCGAGTTTGTTAATAACGAAAGCCACCGGCTTCTTCATATTATCGGCGTAGCGGAATTGGTTTTGCGTGCCCACTTCCACTCCGCTATTAGCAGAAACAAGAATAACGGCGGTGTCAGTTACATTAAGCGAAGTAACCATACCGCCTGCGAAATCGTCCGAACCCGGACAATCAATAATATTGAGTTTCTTTCCTGCAAACTCGATGTTCATCACTGTGGGGAAAACGCTGTAGCCGTACTCTTTCTCAACGGGGAAATAGTCGCTGACAGTATTTCCTTGTTCTACACTACCGCGGCGCTGAATAACGCCGCTTTCATAGAGCATGGCTTCTGCGAGGGTCGTCTTGCCTGACCCTGAGGCACCCATAAGGGAGAGATTTTTAATCTCGTGAGTCTGATAGCTTTTCATTTATAGGTATTTGTTAATATGTTAATTGTCCGTTTTATAGCGGTCACTGTTATCGCACACCAAATGCAAAGTTAGCATTTTTTTTATTATTGTGCAAGAGCCGTTTTTATGTTGTAGAGCATATTATCGACGAGTTGGGTAATTTCAGTTTCTTCGTCGTCCACCACAACAAGGTCTGCTTTGTACTCTGCTTGTGCTTCTGCATCTTGCGCTTGTATCCTTTCTCGTACCTGCTCTCTTGTGCTTTTGTCGCGCTTTATAACTCTCTGTATGCGTAATTCTTCCGGTGCAGTAACAACAACCGTCAGGTCACATTCTTCTGCCAACCCGCTTGAGAATAGAAGTGCTGATTCCACGAAGCATAGATCTTTCTCCTTTGCCCAATGCTTGACATCGAAGCGAACGGCGGGGTGAACAATATGATTGAGCTTTTGCAGCAGTGTCGGGTTTTGAAAAACGGCTTTCGCAACAATGTTCGTGCGATAGACATCGCCATTGAAGACATCTGAGCCGAAGATATATTCTATCTGCGAGCGAACGGCGGGGTTTCCCGTTATGATTCGCTTCGCCTCGCCGTCGCTATAATAAACGGCATAACCTCGTCGCTCTAATTCCTTAGCGATTGTCGTTTTGCCACTGCCTATTCCGCCTGTTAATCCTATTAGCATAGTATTGCTTATTAATTATCTCAAAAAACTCTCTAATTAGAATTGGAAGTATATAAATGCTTGTAAGTCGGCTGTGATAAACTGATATAGAACGACAACGCATATAGTTACCACTATCCACATCAGCCACAGGGGCATCATGGCAAATTGCGTTCTGTACCAACGTTTCCAGCGTTCAGGCAAAAGGTGGATGAACATACCCGTTAGGAATAGCGCAAACACCTCTTTGTATTCCCATATGATAAGGGGAATCATATTCGTGTCCCACGCCGAGCCTATCTGCTGCACCATATTTTGTGCTGTTTCCCATGCTTCGTGGTTAGCGGTTGCGGGGTCGAGGTTAGAGCCCGAGCGGAAGAAAAGGCGGGTAAAGGTAATAAAAGTGAAGGTTTGCGCCACAGCCCAAATTGTTCCGAGTGCCTGTTCTATGCGAGTCAGCCAAATATCTTTACTAACCTTAAAGAGCCTTATCAGCAGGTTGTATATATATCTTATGCAGGTGCCGATCCACAGGATGCCGACCCATACTGTAAATAGGTTCCATACGGGGGCGGGATAGAAGTGCTTAATGGTCAGAATGGCAGCGAAGGTAAGACTCATCAAAGTGATGCGGAGGTTCCACGACATATCTTTCCACCACTTGTAAATTATCATACCTATGCCGTTCAGTCCGCCCCAGATGAGGAAGTTCCAACTGGCACCGTGCCATAGTCCGCCGAGCAGCATCGTGATGAAGGAGTTGAGATTGGCGTAAATCTTCTTCCTTCTCTCGGGTTTGAGTAGTGCCACAACAAGCACTATGCATGCAATGATAACCACTGACGCTCCTACTATCCACGAGCCGCTGAGCCATGTGCCTATCACGGCAAAGAGGGCTATCCAAAAGAAAGTACCGAAAGTGGCGTTGCGGTTGCCGCCAAGCGGGATGTAGAGGTAAGTCTTTAGCCAACGAGAGAGGGATATATGCCAACGCCGCCAGAACTCCTGCGGGTTGAGTGATTTGTAAGGCGAGTTGAAGTTTTTGGGCAGATAAAAGCCCATCAGCATAGCAACACCGATAGCAATGTCGGTATAGCCGGAGAAATCGGCGTACACTTGCAGAGAGTAGAGGAAGAGAGCAGAGAGGTTTTCGAATCCGCTAAACAAAAGGGGATTTTCAAATACTCTATCAATGAAGTTTACGGCGAGGTAGTCACTGAGTACTATCTTTTTCGTTAGGCCGTTCAGAATCCAAAAGACGGCAAGTCCGAGCCAATGGCGAGAGAGGTGGAAAGGCTTGTAGAGTTGGGGGATAAACTCGCTTGCTCTTACGATAGGTCCTGCCACTAACTGCGGGAAAAATGATACGTAAAAACCGAAGTCAAGCAGATTTTTGACGGGTTTGATATGCCCCCTATATACATCTGCCGAATAACTGATAACTTGAAATATATAAAAGGAGATACCTACGGGCAGGACAATCTTATCCACCATAAACCTGCCCGACTCTGAGAAACCATTGCCGATATAGGCGAAGATATCGAAAACCTTGAAGCCTGTTCCGAACATATCGTTCACCATATTAGTGAAGAAATAGGCATATTTGAAGTAGCACAATATGCCGAGGTCAATCATCACGCTCAGTATCAGCCACGCCTTGGCGGCATGCGGTTTATTGCGTGTTTTTGCGCTGAATATGCGCTGCGCTATCAGGAAATCGGAGCAAGTAACAAATAGTAGTATAAGCAGGAAGATGCCTGATGTTTTGTAGTAGAAGAACAAGCTGACGAGCATCAGGTAGGCGTTGCGTATGTGTATTCGGTTCTGCTGCTCTTTGTGTATGGGGGCTATAACGGCAAAGAGAGCATACACAACAGCGAAGAAAGCCCAAAAGTAAAATTGGGTGAAAAGCAGCGGACTATTTGGGTCGAAAGCGAATATGTGGTGAAGGAAGTTCACTCTGAGTCTTGCTTGTCTTTTGTTTCGGCTTGATCAGTTCTGAATTTATAGAACCTGTATCCTGTCATAAATGCTTCTGTCAGCAGCTCGCCTGCTCGTTGAGCACCGAGGCGGGTGAAGTGGATGTAGTCTTTGCCTGCCAAAGGCGGTTGTGCGTTAGCCCATCTGATCATACTGCCGTTGCCGCCCATTGACTCGTAAAGACTCCAATAGGCGCAGCCCTCGTTGTTCGCCATTTCGCATAGCGCTTGGTCCACTGCGTTGAGCAGAGGGTAGGTCTGTAGTTTGCCGTTAAGTCGTATCGTCATGTCAGAAGGACCTATCCAAAGAATCTTTGCTTCAGGCGCAAGGCGAGCGAGGTGTTGTATCTGTCGCCTCAGTTGCTCCATATATCTGTCGATACCTTTCTTATCTTTGAGGTACGGCATAGAGTTTCCTCCGAATTGTAGTATGATAAGTCGCGTGTTGGTCATAGAAAAATAGGTGCGCAGTTGCAGGGCATCGATGCCGGTGAAGACAGTGCCTGAGCAGCCGCGCATAGGGATATTATCCACGCTGACTCCATTGTCGTAATCAAGCATAACG
The DNA here is from genome assembly GCA_937885465.1 of uncultured Bacteroidales bacterium. GTDB lineage: Bacteria > Bacteroidota > Bacteroidia > Bacteroidales > Paludibacteraceae > Colicola. The sequence continues at coordinate 35,919 of CAKZZM010000093.1, read as the reverse complement.
CCGTAAATATCAGCATTGCCCGCCAGAGTGAGATTGATAGTGGTGGTGGAGTCATGAAGAGGAATGGTGGTTAATTGTAGCGGCGTATTCGCAGGCGTTATTTCATGCGATTTACCTTGTACGGCAACATGCAGTGGCTCACCGCTTTGACTGAGAATAGTGAGTTGGTTGAAATAGTGCGTGGCAGTTATATTGCCGTTTTTCTTCTTCGGACTGACGGTTAAGACCATTGTTGTGTCGAGCAGACTTACATTGCCCATTGGTCCGTAGTAGCGAGAGGAGTCGCGGCGATTGCTTTTAGGACCATAGATCTGATAGCGCGTAGGAGTGTAGTCGGCGCGTAGATTGATTGTTTGCGAATACAAACTCTCTTGCAGAGGTATAAGTCCGTTGCCTCCACCCCCGAATTGTTGCTGCAACGCAAGGCGAAGATTACAAGAAATGCGGTCGTCTTCAAGTTGTGAATCACCATAATGCACAATTCTGACGGGCTTTTGAGAAGCACTATCGAGCGCGGCATAGACGGAGTCAAAATAGGCGTAGTCGTTATCGGGAAAATGTATGCGGACAGGATTTGTTGAGAAGAAAGAGAGGTACTCTTGTTCCTCTTGCATCTTCATCTCCTTCTCTCGCATTGCGAGCAGTTGTTCGGGGGTTAGTTGTTGCTCTACGCTGATGTCGGTGCTATCGCCTGCAAGCATCTCATTGAGGGTGGGAAAACGCAGAGTGATCGAATCGGTGACGGGTATGCCGTCTTCGGGGAAAACGGCGCAAATACAGGTTAACAATCCTATTATTACAAATAGTTGCAGCGCAATGTGCCACGGGCGTATGTCGTTTATTCTTTTCATTTTCTAATTATCCTTCGTATTTGAAATAGTGGAGAACGTCTCCGAACGTTCAATAGTGGAGAACGTCTCCGAATGTTCAATAGTGGAGAACGTCTCCGAACGTTCACATCGTACATCTGTCCTTAGCGCAAGCGTTACATTTGTGCATAGTAATAGCGTCGGCGTATTGCCTATTCTAATGCCGATTATATATCTATCTCCGCCATCTTTTGTCCGCAGTTGTTTTTTCAGTTCGTCGGCTTTGACGGGGTAGTTGCGGCAGATGATATTGGCGTATGTCCCGACAAGGGTTTTACGCAATTTTTTGTCAAGCACTTTCTCCACACGAAATATCCGTCCGGGTATCCTTTGTACATCGTACATCTGTTCTTCGTACATTTTGTAGATATGCGTGTTTGGTGCTGCTTTAAGCAGGTTGTAGCGTTGAGCAATCAGGCGGAATGCTCCTGCTTTAAGGATGGCAGCATTAGGCTCGAAGATAATATCGCCTTCCGTAATTTGCTCCGTGTACGGGCAGACGGCATTTTGTTCTTCCGCTGCGGTGAAAGCGAAATCGATAGTCTCGTTATTCAAAATATCTACCGCGTGGATTATAGCGTTGTGCTTTAACAGGCGTTCAGGGAACTGCTGCATATAAGGCTCTGTTTGTCGTACTGCACCCGCTTGCACATCTGAGTTTTTGTTAGAGCTTTGCCCGTCTGCTCTTTGGTCTTGTGTCCTTATTATGAGTAGAACCTCTTTCACTTCGCCTTGTGTTGCCACTATGTGAACTTCATTGGTTTCGGGAATCCAATTCAGCGCATCGTTGATGTCGAGCATTGGCGATAGTTTGATCATCACTATATCTGCTATTTTCCGAATTGTCGGGTATAGTTGTGCGATATCGGGCGTACAATCTGCTATTCGAAACACTTTGTTGCCGCTTTTGTCTCGACGCGCCGGGTCGATGTAGAGAAAGTCCAATATTGTTGAACGTCCGGAGACTTTCTCCACTATTGAACGTTCGGAGACGTTCTCCACTACCAGACGTTCGGAGACGTTCTCCACTACCAGACGTTCGGAGACTTTCTCCATTCTGTAGTTAAGGGTGGCGGCGAACTCTTCTGCTTGTTGATTATGGATTATGATTTTTCTGCCGGTTAGCAAATTGAAATTATGTTCAGCGAGTCGGCATAGCTCAGCGTCTTTTTCTACATAGTGCCATTCGGAGAACAGGGTACTGAGGAAGACGGTGTCGGCACCAAGTCCGCCCGTCAGGTCGGCACCGATAGCGCGAGCGTGCCTATTTGTGATATGCCTCAATAAGTCGGCTGCAATTTGTCGTTTGTAGAGGCAGGCTTTTTCGCCGGAACACTGCTCGATGTTGAGGCGTTTTGCCCAATGCCAATCTTCAATGGATGCTATCGTCGGCAGTTTGTGCAAGGCGCATTGCCGTCCCCCTATCTGTTGCAAAGCAAAGGCAGCATCTACATCGGGATACTGCCTAATTTTCAGCGCAACAGAGGCAATATCCTCTTCGCCGTACTTTTCTATAAATTCACGGGTGTTCAAATCGTAATTACCACATCATGATAAGCCTGAAATGCATAGGGTCGGGCATGAATTTTTCGTCAATCTCGTAGGCGAAATCAGAAACGGTGTAGAAGATTGTCACTGCTCCGCCCGTGTATTCATAGTCAACCATTTCTTGATAGAAGTCCCAAACCGTGGTAGTATCGGTATCGTTGAACGAATATTCGTTCATTTTGATGTAAGGTAATTCCACTTGCGTTGCTCTATCTGTGCCGGTATCCCATTCACGATAAATCTTCACCACGCCGTAGTTGTATATATTCCATGTCAGTTCGGGAACATCAAAAGTAGCGAAGAAGTAGTTATTACTCCCGGCGTTGGTATATCTCCATTCTTTCTGGTCTATCTGCAAATCAATAATCTTAGAGTTAACTAATCCGTCTTTGCCATCCTTGCCTCGACATGAAACAATAGCAAACACCAGTACAAGCGGAAATAAGTAGCGTAAAATGTTTCGCATCTTCATAATACATAATTTAATTAATTATTTGCAAAGTTACATTTTTTTTTGTACATCTCCAAATTTTTCGTTATCTTTGCAAAGTTTTTTCGAAAATAAGTGCAAAATAAGTCAGTGATATGTCAATGATCAATAGTGGAGAACGTCTCCGAACGTTCAATAAATCTCGAATCTTCTTATTCTTCTTCATTGTATTACCCTTTGTGTTCTGTAAAGGGCAGTCGCTAAGCCCTGAATATATTTCATATATAGAGCAATATAAGCAGGTAGCGGTCAATCAGGAGATATTGCATCGTATTCCTGCTTGTATAACCTTGGCGCAAGGTTTGCTTGAGTCGGGTGCAGGTAAGTCAGAGTTAGCTGTAAATGCCAATAATCACTTTGGTATCAAGTGCCATAAAGAATGGCAAGGCGCGACTTATACTCATGATGATGAGACGAAAAACGAGTGTTTTCGCAAATACGATAAGGCTGAAGAGAGTTATGAGGATCATTCAGCATTTCTCAAGAGGAGCAGATATGAACCTTTGTTTTCGCTTGATATTCGCGATTACAAGGGTTGGGCAAGGACACTTAAGGCTTGCGGGTATGCTACCGATGCCGGTTATGCTTCGAAACTCATTAAAATAATCGAAGATTATGACCTTGTTGCGATAACCGAAACAGCGCATTATACCGCCGAATCAAAGCAGGTGCAGGAAAACAGGGAACGCGCCGAAGAGCAAGCGAGAGAGACGGATAAGGAGAAGGCTAATAAAGATAATAAGGCAAAGAGTGGCGATAAGGGTAAGAATAAAAATAGGAACGGCAACGGTAAGACGCATCAGCCTAATATCGTAGATGAGGTGTTTGCTACTAATCAGGGAACAGTTGATCCTGAGGCGGAGAGACTTGCCAAAGCCAAAAAGAAGAAGACGGGTCAGGTCGGCTCTGTTGACCTCTATATCGGGCATGAGGTGCATAAGCAAGGATTCGGAAAATATATTGTGGCGCAGGCCGGAGATACTTATAAGGGCATAGCAGCGGAGTTTAATATTGAACTGAGTAGGATATTGCGCTATAACGGAGTTAACGAATATCAATACCCGAAGCAAGGTGAGAAGGTTTGGCTCAATAGAAAGAAGAAATAGTGGTGAACGTCTCCGAACGTTCTGGTCGTGGAGAACGTCTCCGAACGTTCTGGTAGATTGAGGAATTCCAATGCAAAAACAAGAGACACAAACAATTACCGACCTTATCTATGATTTCCTGCGTGAGAATAATCTTGAGCAGGGGTATTATGAGCAGCAGATACTATCGTGCTGGGATGCAGTGTTAGGTCCTACTATTGCTCGTTATACGGGCAAGAAGGAGATAAAGAACGGGGTGTTGTTTGTGCATATTAAATCGGCTCCGCTTCGCCAAGAGTTGTTTCAGTGCCGTTATCAACTTGTGGAAAAACTTAACACCTCAGTCGGTGCTACCAATGTAATACGAGATATAAGACTTTTATAAAAGTATGCTTTTCCCTTCTGATATTGAAGATAAAATAGATTTTTCAGTTATTCGTCGTCTGCTTCGCGACCGTTGTTCTTTTGCAGTCAGCCGAGAGGAGGCAGACGCTCTTTCTTTTCTCACGGATTTTGATGTGTTACAAGATTTGCTCTCTGAGACATGGGAGATGCTTTGTGTGAGGCGTGATGCATCGCTTGCGATGCCTCGTGTCGAGATGTGTGACATACGCGAGTCGTTGTCGCGAATACGGGTTGAGGGACTCTTCCTTGACGAGGCGGAGGTCGTGTCGTTAGGGAAGGTGGTGGATGCCGTGTCGCATTTAGAACAGTTCTTCTCGTCGTTGCCGCAGGAGAGGTTCCGTTTGCTACCGCATTATGCCGCTATGTCGCCCGATGAGCCGTTACCTTGCGCGGACATTCGCCGTGCTATTGATGCTATTTTGGATAAGTACGGATCTGTTCGCGATGATGCATCGCCTGAAATGTTGCGTATTCGCAGGGAGTTGCGGTTGTCGCAAGGTGCAGCGGAGAGAGCATTGGCATCGGTGATGAGGCATCTTCAAGGGGAAGGGGTGATTTCTTCTGACCTTGCCCCGACATTGCGTGAGGGCAGACTGGTTATTCCTCTGCCGCCTGCCTATAAGCGCAAAGTGGGCGGTATAGTGCACGATGAGTCAGCAACGGGGAAAACAGTATATGTAGAACCGCAACAGGTAGTTGATGCTAACAACAGAATACGCGAGTTAGAGGGTGAGGAGTCAAGAGAAAGAGTGAAGATATTGCAGCATTTTGCTGATTATGTTCGACCTTATTCCGACTTGCTCAAGCAGGCGCAGCAGTGGCTCGGGCATATTGATTTCATCATTGCTAAAGCGCATTTAGCAGACGACCTTAACGCCATTGCACCTCAGATGCATAACCAACCGATGATTGACTTGCGCGAGGCTCGGCACCCGCTCCTCTATCTTTCCTTTAAGGAGCAGCAGAGAGAGTTAGTGCCTCTGACCGTCAAGTTAACGGAAGATAGCCGCGTGCTTATTATCTCCGGTCCGAACGCCGGAGGTAAATCAGTATGCCTGAAGACTATCGCCCTGCTACAATATATGTTGCAATGTGGTCTGCTTGTACCATTGCGAGAGGATAGTCAGTGCGGGGTATTCGAGAGTATGTTCATTGATATAGGCGATGACCAGTCGCTTGATGATGACCTTTCCACATATTCGTCTCACCTCCGAAATATGAAGGCTTTTCTTAAGAACGCAAATGAGGATTCGATATATTTTATTGACGAGTTCGGAGGAGGAACGGAGCCGTTGTTAGGCGGTGCCATAGCGGAAGCGGTGCTTAACGGGTTGTGTAAGTCAAAAGCCTTTGGCGTGGTTACCACACATTACACTAACTTGAAGCATTTTGCCGATACTCATGCTGAGGTAAATAACGGCGCTATGCTATACGACAGGCAAGCTATGCGACCACTCTTCCAACTATCCATTGGTCAGCCCGGTTCATCATTTGCTATTGAGATAGCGGAGCAGATAGGTCTGCCCAAAGATGTAATACTTGATGCTAAGCAACTGATAGGCGATGATAATATTCAGTATGAGCGTAACCTGCAAGAGATAGCGCGAGATAAGCGATATTGGGCGGATAAGCGAAGGGAGGTTCATGATAAGGAGAAGCAATTGGATGCTATCAAAGAGAGATACGAAAGCGAGATGGCTGATATTCGCAAGACTCGCAAAGAGATAATCTCTAAGGCGAAAGAGGATGCGGCGGATATATTGCAGAAGTCGAACAGGACGATCGAGAATACCATCCGTCAGATAAAAGAGTCGCAGGCAGATAGAGAATCTACTCGTCAGGCGCGGCAGCGAGTTGAGAATATGCGTCAGCAGATGTCTTTGCAGGGAAATACGAATGGTAATACGAATGCGAAACAGGGGAGGCAGGTCATTGCTTCTGCCGATGGGATACGAGTGGTGTCGGAGTCTTCCTACCCGCCCAATCTCTCTCCGACGCGTCCGAGGGTTAGTGCGGAACAGAAGACCAATAATAAGCCGCAAAACGAAGTCTTGCGAACAACAGCAAGCGGCAGGAAAGTGTTCAACGACTTTTCTCAACTTAGTGTATTAACCGAAAGAAATGATGACAACATACCTCAACAGAAACAGTCTGCACCTCGGGTTAATATAGCGGTAAACGGGAATATAGCCGATTCCATCCGTAAGCGCAAACTCTCTTTCTCGCAGGAGATTGACCTTCGTGGTTATTATGCCGATGAAGCTTTGCAGGAGGTGATGTCATACATCGATGATGCTATTATGGTCGGTGCTGAGGAGGTGAGGATACTGCATGGCACGGGAGGCGGAGTGTTGAAGCAGGTTATCCGTGATTACTTGCGTCCTCTGAAGCATGTGGAGGCGGTGCGTGATGGAGACCCGGATAAAGGCGGGGCGGGGATAACAGTTGTGTATCTGAAATAGAAAACGGGGAAATGCAGATATTATACGAAGATAATCATATCATTGCAGTTAACAAGACCTGCCATGATATAGTGCAGGGAGATAAGACCGGCGACCCGACTCTGCTTGATGCCGTGAAGGCTTATATAAAGGAGAAATATAACAAAGCAGGGAATGTGTTTCTCGGTTTGCCTCATAGGCTTGACAGACCGACATCAGGCGTGGTACTTTTTGCTAAGACATCAAAGGCCTTGATCCGACTGAATGATATGTTTCGCTCGCACGATAGTATTGAGAAAATATATTGGGCTATAACAGCCAAACTGCCGCCTGCGGAGGAAGGTACTTTGCAAAACTATCTGATACGAAGCGAGGCGGAGAATAAGTCGTATGTTGCCCGCATAAATAAAGACGGTAGTTATCCTAAAGAGGCTAAGCAGGCAATACTGGAATATAAGGTGATAGCCAAGGCCGAGAGGTATAATCTCATTCAGGTGCGATTGCTAACGGGCAGGCATCATCAAATCCGTTGTCAACTGGCGGCGATAGGGTGTCCCGTCAAAGGCGACTTAAAGTATGGAGCACCGCGCTCAAATCCGGATGGAGGCATATCGTTGCACGCTCGGTCAATATCGTTTATCCACCCTGTCGCAAAGCAGCAAGTAACGATTGTCGCACCCGTACCCGAAGATAGTATATGGCAAATATTCGAATAAGATATGGCAGACGATAAGAAAATAATCTTTTCGATGGTTGGAGTGAGCAAAAGTTTCTCCCCGCAAAAGAAAGTGTTGAATAATATCTATCTCAGTTTCTTTTATGGTGCAAAGATAGGTATTATAGGTCTCAATGGTGCAGGTAAATCGACCTTGCTGAAGATAATAGCAGGCGTAGAGCCTGAATACGAGGGGAGAGTTGTGTTCTCCCCGGGTTATTCGGTTGGTTACCTTGAGCAAGACCCGAAACTCGACCCGGAAAAGACAGTAAAGCAAGTAGTGCAGGAAGGTATGCAGCAAGTGGTGGATATGCTTGCTCAGTATGATGCGGTAAGCGCTGCTTTTGCAGAGCCTGATGCTGATTTTGATAAACTTATTGCGCGTCAAGCAGAGTTGCAGGAAGCTTTAGACCACGCCGATGCGTGGAATTTAGATGTTAAGTTGGCTCGTGCGATGGATGCTCTTCGTTGTCCGGATGAGGATGCTATCGTGAAGAATCTGTCAGGAGGAGAACGCAGGCGTATCGCTTTGTGTCGCCTGCTGTTGCAGCAGCCTGATATCTTACTGCTTGACGAGCCTACCAACCACCTCGATGCTGAATCTATCGATTGGTTGGAGCAGTACTTGCACAATTATGCCGGTACGGTGATATGTATCACTCACGATCGCTACTTCCTTGATAATGTAGCGGGGTGGATACTTGAACTCGACCGCGGTGAAGGTATTCCTTGGCAAGGCAATTATTCCTCGTGGTTGGAGCAGAAGACTGCCCGTATGGCGATGGAGGAGAAGCAGGCTTCAAAGCGACGCAAGACATTAGAGCGGGAATTGGAGTGGGTTAGGATGGCACCTAAAGCAAGGCAGGCGAAGAGTAAGGCTCGACTTGGGGCATACGATAAGATGCTCAATGAGGAGCAGAAAGAGAGAGAGGAGAGATTAGAGATATTTATTCCAAACGGTCCGAGGCTTGGCAACAAGGTTATCAATGCCGTGGATGTTAGCAAGGCTTTTGGCAATAGGGTGCTGTTCGAAAATCTGAATTTTATGCTTCCGCCTAATGGCATCGTAGGTGTCATAGGTCCAAATGGTGCAGGTAAGACTACACTCTTCCGCATGATAATGGGGCAAGAGAAAGTGGATAGCGGAATATTTGAGGTCGGTGAAACGGTGAGAGTGGGGTATGTGGATCAGGTACATTCAGGTATAGACCCCGATAAGTCAGTGTTTGAAACAATATCAGGAGGAACGGAGTTTATCCGTGTCGGTGGTAAGGAGATTAATGCTCGTGCATACCTCTCTCGCTTTAACTTCACCGGTGCCGACCAGGAGAAGAAGTGCGGAGTGTTATCGGGCGGAGAGCGTAATCGACTTCATCTCGCTTTAACTCTCAAGTCAGAAGCCAATGTACTGCTTCTTGACGAACCTACGAATGATATTGATGTTAACACGCTTCGCGCACTTGAAGAGGGACTCGAGAATTTCGCCGGTTGCGCAGTTATAATATCTCACGACCGTTGGTTCCTTGATCGTATTTGTACGCATATTCTTGCTTACGAAGGTGATTCGAAGGTGTTCTTCTTCGAAGGTTCATATTCAGAGTATGAGGCGAATAAGAAGATGCGTATCGGCACCGATGCCGCCGAACCTAAAAGAATAAGGTATAAGAAATTAAAGGTAGATTAAGGTAGATGTTATATAGTGATAAAGTGGAGAACGTCTCCGAACGTTCGAGTACAAAGAGACGGTTATTGATATTAGGTGCGGGTGAGAGCGGCTGCGGTGCTGCGGTACTTGCAGTGCAGAAGGGATATGAGGTGCTGGTTTCTGATGCAGGAACGATTAAGCCAAAGTATTTAGAGTTACTTCAAAAATACAATATTCCCTTTGAGCATGGCGGGCATATAAAGGCGAGTGAGTTTAATCCTGATGAAGTGGTTAAGTCGCCCGGAATACCCGACAATTGGGAGTCAGCAGGCGGACTGCTGATGATAGAACATGGAAACTTCGTCAAGGGCGATAGAGTATTCCCTGTAATATCTGAGATTGAGTTTGCTGCAAGATACACAAATGCTAAAATGGTGTGTATAACGGGTAGCAACGGCAAAACGACAACGACATCACTTATTTATGATATCTTCAAAAGAGCAGGTCTGAAGGTGGGGTTGGCAGGAAATATAGGACATTCGTTGGCATTGCAGGCGGCAGAGGATGATGCGGAGTGGTATGTAATAGAACTATCATCATTCCAACTTGATAATATGTATGATTTTAAGGCAGATATAGCCGTCTTGATGAATATTACTCCGGACCACCTTGACCGATATGATTTCTGCTTTCAGAATTACGTAAATAGCAAGTTCCGAATAACAGGTAATCAGTCGAAGGATGACTTTTTTATCTATTGGAATGACGATCCTGTTATTGCTGCTGAGGTGGCGAAAAAGCAATTCTGCTGCAAGTTAGTGCCTTTTGATATTAAGACGGAGTTACCTCTGTCGGATGATGAGCTAAGTATAAAGGGCAAGCATAATCGCCTGAACGCTACTGCTGCTACGCTTGCTGCTCGTGCCGCAGGCATAGGAGATGAGGTAATTGCAGAATCGCTGAAAACTTTTGCGGGTGTTGAGCATAGGTTGCAATATGTTGATACCATCAAAGGCATAAGATATATCAATGATTCTAAGGCCACTAATGTTGATAGTTGTTGGTATGCGCTTGATAGTATGCAGACTCCGACGGTGCTAATTCTCGGCGGAAAAGATAAAGGTAATGATTACTCGTATATTGACCGACTTGTAAATGAGAAATGCCGTGCGTTAGTGTTTATGGGCTTGCATAACGAGCCGCTGCACGAACATTTTGACGGGTGCGGTCTGCCTATTGCTGATACTGATAATATTAGTGAGGCGGTAAAGCAAGCGACCCGACTGGCTCAAAAAGGCGATACAGTATTGCTGTCACCATGCTGCGCCTCGTTTGACCTGTTTACTTCGTATGAAGATAGGGGTAAGCAGTTTATGAGAGAAGTCAGATCACTTTGTTCTTAGAAATTAGAGATTTATAATGGATATTCGCGAGAACATAGAAGCACAATTAAGAAATAATCCGAGGTTTAGCCTCAGAAATATTGATCGTACCTTTTGGATTATCTTTATCTTTCTGATTGTTGCCGCCTTGGTTGCATTATTCAGTGCGTCAAGTACGCTCGTGTATAAGAGTAACTCCAATATAGGTCCGGTGGCACACCAGGCACTATTTATCTTTATTGGAGTTGTCTTGGCTTTTTGTATTCAGTTTTTGCCGACATGGGTGATACGCATATTAGGCTACGGCGGATGGATTGTTTCGCTGCTGATGCTCTATATTTTACTTTTGCCTCATAATCCTTTTGCAGTAACAATCAATGGCGCAAGCCGTTGGTTCCGCTTGTTCGGTATCCCTTTTCAGCCATCGGAGTTCGCAAAGATCGGGCTTATGATAGTGGTTGCAGACCAATTGTCTCGAGCTGAAGATAAGGAAGGTTTGAAAACTGCGTTTTACAGAACATTAGCAATAACGGTCGCAACGGTTTTTCCTGTGTTGGTCGGGAACCTTTCAACGGCAATATTGATGGCGGGTATAGTGTTCCTCTTGTGGATAATAGCGGGCGTTAATTGGAGGTATTTGCTCTTGGTTGCAGTGACTACCGCATCATTGCTGGTCGGCGGTTATTTTATCGTCGAATATTCTTTTGTGCGCCAGGGAGTGTCTGCGCCCGGGTTGTTCAAGCGAACAACAGTGTGGGTGAAACGCTTGGATCAACTCATTGACGAGAAGAAGAATGCGAGTACATATAGTGAGCAAGATATGGCTAAGGTAGAACTCAACGATGATAATTATCAGCGGACTCTTGCCAAGATTGCAGTGGCGAGAGGCGGAGCTTCGCCGTTTGGCGTATTCCCGGGTAACTCCAAAGAGAGGGATTACTTGCCACTTGCTTACGCTGATTATATTTTTGCCATCATCGTTGAGGAAACGGGTTTGATAGGGGCATTCGTTCTTATCTTCTTATACTTAGCGACCTTATTTAGAGCGTGTTATGTGAGTTCTCGCTTTGCCGATATGGCATCCATGTTGATGACTATGGGCTTGGCATTGATGCTCACTTGTCAGGCATTGATTAGTATGCTTGTCGCCGTTGGAGTAGGACCCGTTACGGGGCAGCCGCTACCGATGATAACGATGGGTGGTACTTCTTCTTTGGCAACCGCCATTTATTTTGGTATAATGATGGCGGTGAGCAGAGAGCAGAATCAGATAATAGTCGAACAAAAGGATGTCGCACAAGAGAGTATGGCGGATGTGCCGGATATCTCGTGAGAATAGGTTTTAATATTTAACATTCAATATGAATTATTTAATTTCAGGTGGTGGTCCCGGCGGGCATATTTTCCCCGCCGTGAGTATAGCCAATGCATTGAGAGAGTTAGACCCTCAATGCAAGATATTATTTGTAGGTGCAATCGGTCGTATGGAGATGGAGCGCGTGCCGCAAGCAGGTTATGAGATTGTAGGTCTTCCGGTGAGAGGTTTTAACCGCGCTCAGCCGTGGAAAAATATTTCCGTCGTTTATGATATGCTTCGCAGTATGCGTCAAGTGAGGAAGATTATTCGTAAATTCCAACCCGATGCCGGCGTAGGTGTCGGTGGTTATGCTTCAGGTGCCGCAATGAAGGTGGCTGCGAGAATGGGAGTGCCTATTCTGCTGCAAGAGCAAAACGGCTTTGCCGGAGTAACTAATAAACTGCTTAAAAATGATGCCAAAAAGATATGCGTGGCATACGATGGTATGGAGCGCTTTTTCCCCGCGGAAAAGATCATCTTAACAGGTAACCCTGTTCGTCAAAATCTTGAGGGAGGAAACAAAGAAGAGGCTTTAGCACACTTCAAACTACATAGTGGTAAACCGACCATATTGATAATCGGCGGTTCGTTAGGCGCAAGAACCATCAACGAGAGTATTATTGCACATCTTGATGAGATTGAAGCAAGTGGTGTCCAACTTATTTGGCAGACAGGTAAGACCTACTACGACAAATGCGCTAAGGCATTGGAGGAATGGAAAAATAAGGATTGCAAGAGTGTCAGTTCCCCCCGCGCAGAGCAGATACTATGCTTACCCTTCTTAGATAGGATGGACCTTGCATACGCGGCGGCTGACCTTGTCGTTTCAAGAGCAGGAGCAAGCAGCATATCAGAGTTATGTCTCCTTGGCAAGCCTTCAGTTTTAGTGCCATCACCTAATGTGGCGGAAGACCACCAAACGCATAATGCTATGGCTCTTGTGAGAAAAGATGCGGCAGTGTTGGTGAAAGATGATGAAGCCAAAGATGAGTTAGTAAAGCAAATGCTTGCGTTAGTGTCAGACGAGGAGCGACTTAAAACTCTTCACAACAATATCCTCACTCTCGCTCAAAGAGATTCTGCAAAGCGAATAGCGGAGGAGGTAATGAAGTTAGCAAACAGAAGTTAGATTGTTCTACTATTAGAAGTGAGTTAGTATATCTGACTTCTTATCTATGTTTCGCTCCGAATGAACGTAAATGTGCTGACAATGCGGTGACCTAAAATTATAACTATTATGTATGCTCTTGTAACAGGTGCCTCATCAGGCATAGGTAAACAATATTCTATTGCATTGGCGCGTGACTATCACCGCGATGTTATACTTGTTAGTAATCAGCAAGTGGAACTTGACGCTGTGTCGAAAGAGATAGAGCGAGATTATGGCACAAAGGCGATACCGTATTTTTGTGATTTGTCGAGGCAAGAGGCAGCGAGTGAGATATATGAGTGGTGTAAAAAAAATGAGATTGAGGTAGATATTCTCATCAATAATGCCGGTATGTTCTTTTGGCAACCGCTTATTGACCTGCCCGCAGAGAAAGTGGCGACAATGCTTAATTTGCATATTTTTACACTTGCAATGCTTTGCAGACTCTTCGGTGAGGATATGTGCAGGCATAAGAGGGGTTATATACTGAATATGTCATCAGTAACGGCAAAGATGACTTTTCCCGGCATACAGTGCTATAATTCCACAAAGGCTTTTGTGTATAGTTTCTCGAAGTCTATCTATTATGAATTCAAACCATTCGGCGTAACGGTTACCACTCTCACTCCCGGGGCTATTGATACGCCGTTGTACGGATTAGATGCTCGCACGAGGCAGAAATTAGTTAAGGTAGGGATATCGCTCCCGCCTGAAAAGTTTGTTTCAATAGCGTTGAAACGGCTTTTCAACGGCAATAAAACAGCAATGCCGGGGTGGATAAACCATATTGCATTGCCGATTATTATTCATCTGCCCGATTGGGCAATCCGTATTGCTATGAAACACCTCCCGCAGTACAGGTCAATACCGCTGTAAGCACGGCTTACAAGTTCCGGGCGCAGAATACATCTGAGGAGTGAATTTCCTCAATATCAACTTTTCTCATTTGTGGATGCGGGAACCGTTTTGTCTGGCGAACTCAGCCCATGATTTGACCGGTTTGGCAGCAGATAGAGGCATACCGAGTTGAAGGTAGTGGCAATAGGCGATGCCGAGAGCATCGGTGGCATCAAGGTGCTTAGGCATATCGGCAGGATTAAGGTGCAGAAAGCGTTGCAGCATACCTGCGACTTGTTCCTTTGAGGCGTGACCGTTACCGGTTATCGCCATTTTTATTTTCATAGGCGAGTATTCGACGATAGGTATGTCTTTCGATAGTGCTGCTGCGATAGCAACACCTTGTCCGTGTGCCAATTTGAGCATCGTTTGAACATTCTTATCTACAAACTGAGCCTCTATGGCAAGTACCGTCGGATGGTAGCGATTGATTAAATCTTGAACAAAGAAGAAAATCTTTTGTAGTTTCTCGTAGTGTTGCTCTATCTTGGTAAGATCAAGAACATCAAACAGGACGGGCTCTGCTTTTGAGCCGGCTGTGCGAAGCAAGGCATACCCCATATAGTTAGTGCCGGGGTCGATGCCCAAAATAAGATGTTCGGGTACGAGTTTATCAAGCATAAGTACTAATGCAGCCCTTTAGTTCTGTTTATTCAGTACTCTAATCTACTTAATTATATACACATCCTCGTCTTTCTCTCGCATATAGTAATGTTCGCGGGCATAACGCTCAAGCGAGTCGGGATTTTCCAGCATACGCAGTTGCCTCTCTGCTTGTTTCGTCTGCTGTTTGTAGTTATTCAGGTCGCGCTCTTTGGCCCTTATCTCATGCGACATACGTACTCTGTTAACTACTGATTGGTTCCCGCAAAAAGAGAACACTACTGCAAAAAGGAGTAGTGTTATAGTGTATTTGTTCAGCAGTATTTTTCTTACTTTTTCTATCTGCATTATCGCAAAATTACATTTTTTTTGTGATGTTTGCAAGAATATTAAAAATTAATTTAATATTTATTGTCTATGTTATTTATTTTTCGTAATTTTGCGCGTTGATAGTACTTGCTCGCATAATCTGCAAATACTGAATGCTATGAGAAAATTACGGAGTTACATATTCTTGTTACTTGCAGTCTGTTCGCTTGCTGTGTGTGCTCAGACCGATGTTAGTTTTTCGGATGTACAGCGATGGACGACAGCCGAACTGAGGTCGTATGCGGGTATGACTATTCGCTTCACTCAGCCTGTATATACATGCAATAACTATAGCAGTCTTACGGCATCGCTGCATCGCGTTATGAGTCCGACCAATCAATGTTATCCGCTGACTGCTGAGTATAATGAGTTGCTCACCGTCAATGGCAACAGTTGCTTTACTCTCGGCGGAATGAGCGAGTATCATCGTATGGGTGAGACTATATTCGGATTGGTGGCGCAGGTTAATTCGTCGAGTTCGCTTACTTTTGTATCATGTGACTCTATTCGTGGAACACGCGAGGATATGGAGCGCGGCTATCCGAGTGTGGATATGTCGGAAGAGGGCGGCAATGTGGTGAAGCATAATCTGCTTGTTTGTGCTGCGAATTTGGAGTATTATCTCGTGGAAAATTTGGGGACGGGTTTCGGTCCTGACAATGCCTCAGAGCAGACGAAGCAGCACACTAAAGTGATGGCTGCATTGAGCAGAATAAGAGCAGATATTTACGGGTTTGTAGAGATCGAGCAAGGGCAGAGTGCTTTAGCAAAAATAGCCAATTCGCTCACGGCTGCTACGGGCAGGAATTACAGTTACGTTGACGATGGCGGCAGTTCGCGCGGCAGTTATACTAAGGCAGGATATGTTTATTGTAAGGATGTGGTTGAGCCTTACGGCAATATGCTGCAAAACAACAATGTTGTGAGCAATAGAAAGCAGATGCAAGGCTTCCGTATGAAAGCAGGGGGAGAGTCATTTATCTTCTCGCTTAACCATTTTAAGGCTAAATCAGGGACAGGATCGGGTGCCAATGCCGATCAGGGCGACGGACAAGGGATATTTAATGCAGACAGGGTCAAAGAGGCTCAGACCATTTTGTCAGAATGTCCAAAGGCGCAGAGTTATTACAGCGAAGATGATATCTTAATTATGGGCGACCTTAATGCATACGCTAAGGAAGACCCGATAACAACGCTTATAAACGGCGGAATGACTGATTTGCATCGGTTCTTCCATGCCGATAGTTCGTATAGCTACACCTTTCACGGGCAGGCAGGCTACCTTGACCACGCTTTGTGTAACAGTTCGTTGCTCAGTCAGGTAACAGGAATGTCGGTTTGGCATGTCAACTCTGACGAACACGATCGTTACACCTATGATAAATCGTCAGATTTGACGATGTTTCGCTATTCTGATCACGACCCCGTATTGGTAGGTTTGTGCCTCGGTTCGAATATCAGCAGGGCTGATGCGCAGCAGATACAGGAAGTGAAGATGTCGTGGCAAGAGGGTAAGATGCACATTGAAAATGCAGAGCAAGGGTGGTTCTTAATAGCATCACCTTTCGGGTGTGTGATGTGTGAGGGGAGGATTACGAGTGAGAATTATGTCGTGCAGGAATATTTGCCAAACGGTTTGTATATCATCAATGTATATGCTAACGGCGGAGTGAATAGGGTGAAGTATTACAAGATTGATTAGGCGAAGACTATGCAATTAGATCTGTTTGCAGATAATAACACGGAGAATGTAAGTGCCGGCGATAGCGTCACTTGCGACGATGGCGTGAACACCGCTGATAGCGTTTTTCGCCAAGAGATACTTGCGCTGCGAAAGGAGTTGGAAGAGCAGAACTATAAGTATTATGTCATGTCAGCCCCGACGATGAGCGACCGTGAGTTCGATGAGAAGATGCATCGGTTGGAAGCCCTTGAGCGCAGGTATCCCGATATGTTCGACCCGCAGTCGCCTACGCAGAGGGTGGGAAGCGATATTGAGAAGAACGAAGGGAAAATTTCAGATGTAAGAAATACTAAGAATTTTGAGCAGGTAGCGCATAAATATCCGATGCTCTCACTTGCCAATACTTATTCAGAGGAGGAAATACGCGATTGGCTTGAGCGGGTATATAAGGGGTTAGACGGCAAGCGGGATGTGGAGATAGTGTGCGAGTTGAAGTTCGACGGACTGAGTATCTCTCTTTGGTATGAGAGCGGCAAACTGACAAAAGCGCTGACTCGCGGCGATGGTGTTCGCGGTGATAATGTGATTGATAATATCAGGACTATCGGCAATGTACCTCAAGAGGTGAGTGCTGAAAATGCTGTTAATACATTTGAGATACGAGGCGAGGTATTGCTGCCTTGGGAGAATTTTGAGCGACTCAATAGAGAGCGTGAGGCTGCGGAAGAACCGCTGTTTGCCAATCCTCGCAATGCAGCGAGTGGAACACTGAAACTGCTTGATAGTGAGCAGGTAAGTAAGAGAGGATTATGGGCGTATCTGTATTATGTTCTCGGTGAAAATCTTCCGTGTTATACCCATTATGATCGTCTGCAGTGGGCAAAAAAGTTAGGCTTCAATATATCGGAGCATATACGCGTTTGTCGTTCGGTGGATGAGGTGATGGCGTATATTCACTATTGGGATGAGGCGCGGCGAGCGTTGCCGGTTGCAACCGACGGAGTCGTGCTGAAGGTGAATAATCTGAGGCAGCAAGAAGAATTAGGATATACGGCAAAGAGTCCGCGTTGGGCAATAGCCTATAAGTTTGAGGCAGAAAAACAACTGACTCGACTGAACTCCGTGTCCTACCAAGTAGGCCGAACGGGGGCGGTAACGCCTGTCGCCAACCTTGAACCGGTGCAACTGAGCGGAACGGTAGTGAAGCGGGCAACGCTTAATAACGAAGATTTTATCAGTTCATTGGATTTGCATGTTGGTGACTATGTATGGGTAGAGAAAGGCGGCGAGATTATACCGAAGATAACGGCAGTAGAGGTAACAAAGCGAGCAGCAAATGCTTCGCCTGTGGAGTTTGTGAGAGTATGCCCCGAATGTGGAACACCATTAGTAAGAGAAGAAGGTGAGGCGGCATGGTACTGCCCTAACGATAGCGGTTGTCCACCGCAGAAAAAGGGGAAGATGGAACACTTCGTTTCGCGCAAGGCGATGAATATTGACGGACTCGGTGCAGAAACAATAGACTTGCTTTATTCACGCGGATTGATTAAGGATGTAGCTGATATTTATGACCTGCGTCGGGAACAGATAGCCGCTTTGCCCGGTTTGGGCGAGAAGTCGGCAGATAAGATGCTTGCAGGCATTGAGGCTTCAAAAGCGGTGCCATGGGCGCGAGTGCTGTTCGCCATAGGAATACGATTTGTAGGAGAAACAACTGCGAAACAGATAGCCCGCAGATATCTTTCCGTTGATATGCTCAGAGAAACAACAGAAGAAGAACTGCAAACGGTAGAAGATGTGGGTGTAGAGATTGCGAGAAGTGTTGTGTCTTTTTTTGATAAGGAAGAGAATAATGTAATCGTTGAGCGACTGCGTGCGGCAGGAGTGACTCTTTCAAATAGTGAAGATACTGAGAATAATGCAATGCAGAAGCAGACACTGCAAGGACAAACGATAGTTATTTCAGGCACCTTCTCGCAACATTCAAGAGACGAATATAAGGATATTATTGAGCGGTTAGGAGGAAAAAACAGCGGCAGCGTTTCTGCGAAAACAACTTTTATACTTGCAGGGGATAATATGGGACCTGCAAAACTTGAAAAGGCAGAAAAACTCGGGGTGAAAATTATGGGCGAAGAAGAGTTTTTGCAAATGATTAACAATGAAGATTAAAGAATACATATTTAGCCGGATACAAAAGTATAACCCTCGTACCCCTCGGTATCAGAGTTATGCTACTGCTCGCAGTATATTTCTGCTGTTCGAGAGCGATACAGCAGAGCGTAATCTGCAAATAAAGACGCTTGTGAAGCAACTGAAAGAAGACGGGAAAGAAGTAACTGCGTGGGGATATGTCGATAAAAAACAGGCAGAATCGGCAGTGCTGCGTGACTATAGAATCTTATCGCAATTCGATTATGATTTTTGGGGATTGCCCAAAAAAGAAATAAGGCAGGAACTGAAGGTGAAAAGGTATGATTTGCTGATAGACCTGAATATGTCGGGATGTCTGCCGCTAAAATACCTTTCCTTATATGCCGAGGCGGACTTCAGAACGGGGATAGAGAGTTCCGAACCCTATCTCAACGATTTGATGATAAACATAAAAGAAGAAAATAATCCCGCTTTCTTGTTTGACCAAATTATTCACTATTTAAATACGATACAAACATGTTAGAAATTCTTAAATACACATTGCCTGCTCTTATAGTGTTTGCCTGCACATGGACGATACTATATATGATGATTAAGAATGAGCGTGAGCGCCGAGATTTAGACCTGAGAAAGGCATCTCAGAAAGAGTTTACGGCTGTAAGACTTCGCAGTTACGAAAGGCTTGCATTGCTGCTTGACCGCACAGTGCCTGAGCATATATTGCGAGATATTGATGTTACAAATCTGACGGTTAAGCAACTGCAGATATTGCTCTTGAAGACTGTAAGAACGGAGTTTGACCATAACCTGTCGCAGCAGATATATGTAAGCAATGAGTTGTGGGACTCGATTAAGCTTGTTGAGAACGAGTTAGGTCGCTTCATCACGGTAGGTGCTGCCGCTTTTCCGCCAAATGGACCGGCATTGCCGTATGCTCAGCAGTTGATAACAATGTATAACACCAACGGCGTTACCCCGACTCAGATGGCGCAAGAAAAACTTCGCGACGAAGCACGACTATTATTACGAAACTAAATAGAACGCAGGCGAGGTCTCACATCTTGTCAATGCCGACTGCTAATTTTTTATAGATGCTAACTGCAAAGTCACAATATTTTTTAGTTCCTGCTTTGTGCTTTCTGCTAACTTTATTATTAGGCTCTTGCTCAATCGATAAAGAGTGCAGGCAGGATATGCGGGTAAGATTAGGCGTAATGGTTACGGGCGATTCGCTTCGGCTCGCAGAGGATAGTGTCACATTAGAGCATGTCAGTTTCAGCAACGTTGGTCCGATGAGTGTTTACGGTTTGGGTAGTGATTCGCTCATCAGTGATTCCGCAATAGTAAGTACCCTGTATTTCCCGCTAAGGAAAGATGCAGACAGTTGTTCTCTTGTGGTTGAATATGACGGGGCAATAGATATTGTGAGGATATTTTATACGCGAAATGAAATGTTTGTGTCGCTCGCTTGCGGTTGTGCCGTTATGGCTACATTAGACAGCATCGCCTATACAACCAATCGTGTTGATTCGGTTAAGATAACAAATGCAGCAGTAACGACAAATAAGGAAACGCATTTAAGTGTATTCGTGCATAAACTATAAATTTTCCGCTTAGTCCGTGTTTTCAGTACTCGATAAAATTAAAATAAAGTCCGCACTCGGCATATTGTTCTTCTTGCTCTGTACTTGCGTTTTTTCGGTCTCAGCGCGTGAGTATCCTGATTCATCTGTATGGCAAGGCGGACATATAAAACTCGATATCGGGAATACGGCTTATACACTCATCCGCAGTGGAGGAAAAACGCAGCAATATGAAATTGTGGCGAATGTGAATCTGCTGAAGAGATTTTATCCGACGATAGAAGTCGGAGCGGGATGGAGCAGTGATGAGGCAGCGGGAGGATTTTATAAAGGTGCAGGCGGGTTCGGAAAAGTGGGAATAGACGTCAATCCTCTCAAGAAAAACAGAAATAATAACTATGCTCTGCTTGTAGGTATAAGAGTGGGTGTCGGTATGCAGCATTATAGTTTGTCGCAGGTTACGCTTAATGACAATTATTGGGATAGGCATGGAACATATCGCGATTACCCGAATCAGTTTCGCGCAGATAGTTGGGGTGAGGTGGTCGCCGGAGTGCAAGTTAAGGTCGCAGGACCGTTTTTCATGGGTTGGTATGCGAGAGTGCATTTCCTTTTCACTTCGCAAACGGGTGATCATCAGCCGTATTATATCCCCGGGTATGGCTACCACGACGGCGCGATATTCTCGTTTAACTACTATTTAGGGCTGAGATGGTAAGCAGGGAAGTGTGAAACCTGAGGTATTGCGCCGAAATGCGTGATGCGGTGTAGAAACAAAAATAATGATAATTAAAAAAATGATATGAAGAAGCATTTATTATTTTTGGTTATGCTGTTAGGTGCAGCGAAGATGTCGGCTGTGCCGGCACGGCGTGACCCTTTCAATGTTGTGCAACCTAATGGTGATACTCTGACAGTAGTGCTTGTGGGTGATGAGCGGTGGCATTGTCATTATACTGTTGACGGATACCTCTTGGCTCAAAACAAGAAAGGCTATTATTGTTACGCAAAATGGACGAAGGAGCAGCCTGATAATCAAGGAGTGATGCGCCGTTATGCCAAACCTACCTGCAAGAAGGCTCGTAACGAAGCGAAGCGTAGCAAGTCAGAAAAGAAATGGCTCGTGAGACACAAGATTCCAACGAAAAACAGTTAATTAAATTTCAGTGTCTCGATGTTTCGGCATTTCCATATTTCGACTTAATCCAATTAATATATTAGCAATGAAAAAAATATTATTAATAATCGCTGTCGCATTTTGCTGTTTTGCTGCATCGGCTGTTCCTGCCAAGCGTGGGACAAGAGTGCTTCAGCAGCCTGACGGAACAAAGATTACCGCTTTTCTTCATGGTGATGAGGTGTATAACTATTACACCGATGCGGAAGGCTATGTGCTTGAAAAGGTAAATGGTTTCTATGTAAGAGGCGACAAGCAGACAGAAGAGAATGTAATTGCAAAGCGCAGAAAATCTCCCTATTCGCAGAGAAATCCACGCAAAATAGGTACGCCAAATACAAATGCGTCAAGAGGTTTGTTTCTCCTCGTTAATTTTACTGATAGCACTTTCAAATCTGAGAATTCACTCTCTGAGATGAACAAGATGCTGAATGAAGAGGGCTATAATTACGGAGGCGGAGCCGGCTCAGTAAGAGATTATTTCATTGAGCAATCCGGCGGCAGGTATATGCCTCAGTTTGATGTGTATGGTCCGGTTACTCTCGCTCACCCCGAGTCGTATTACGGGGAAAATGTATCATCAGGTTCAAATACAGATAAGAACGCTTATCAGATGATTATCGATGCCTGCAACGCTCTTGACTCGCAGATTGATTTCTCTCTGTATGATACTGACAACGACGGCTACATTGATTTCGTGTTCGTTATTTATGCCGGTATGGGTGCTGCTGATGGTGGTGCACCTGAAACAATATGGCCGCACCAATGGAATATACTTCGGGGAGCAAGCAGGGTGTGCCGCTATGATGGTAAATTGTTAGATAACTACGCTTGCGGACCGGAGTTAAATGGTTTGTATATGCGTAGCGGAATAGGCACTTTGGTGCATGAGTTCGGGCATGTCCTCGGTCTGCCGGATTACTACGACACCCAATATAAAACCAACTATAATGAGGCTGTTACGCCTAACGAGTGGAATGTTATGGACTATGGTCCGTACAATAATGATGGTTATACTCCGCCGAATTTTTCTCCGCACGATAAATATTTTATGGGCTGGAGTACGCCTACTGTGCTCAATGCTGCAGAGAATGTGGTGCTGCCTGCCGATAATCAGACATATAGGTATATAACTCGCAGCGGATCTTCTGCAACAGCGACTACTGCGGATACGGTCTATTATGTTGAAAATCGTCAGCAGATAGGATGGGATGAATATCTGCCCGGTCATGGAATGGTGGTTTGGAGAGTGGTATATAACCAATCGGTATGGGATAGCAACACGCCCAATAACACTGCTTATAAACCGAGATACACTATTATCTCCGCGTCCGGAAACACAACCAACTTAGGACTAAGTTGGATTCAGGATAGTAGTGGTAATTGGATAGATAATACCGATAATGATGCTTTCCCGAGTAAGCATAATACTACGTCGTTAACTCCTTTTGTATCTTACCCTATAACCGATATTACGGAGCAGGGCGGGCTAATAAGATTTAAATTTTTGGGAGGAGCTGAAGAGTCGTATGGTGATTGCGAGTCATATTCTTGGACTGCTTCAGCGGCATTAGCGGGAGATGAATTGCTTTTGGGTGATTATGTGTGGACTATGTTACTCGAGGATGATACCGACCTCAATTACGATGCAGCAAAGGGTGCCAAGCTCGGTTCTGATGCAAATCCGGTAGGGATGATGTTACTCGGAACAGAGGAAACGGCTGCATGCCTTATAGATAAGATATCAATTACTGCTTCTGCTGCAGGAAGTGAGACGCAGATGTCTGTGACAATAGGCGGACATGCGGTTGGAGATACCGTCAATCTTAGCAGCGGGACAACGGAATATGTGTTCTCCAATGTAGAAGGGTATGTCGGCGGCATAATTATTGAAATTGATAATGCAGATGCTGCCGTATGGCTCAAATCAATAATGATAAATGTTGCGGGGCATGGAACCGATATTATGTCACCATTAGGCGTAGATGACAATAAATCAGCCTATAAGAGATTGTCCCGCAATGGTGAGATTGTAATTATAAGAGATAACATAGAATACGATATTTTAGGAAGACAATTATAAATAAAGCAGAGGCAAAGTAAAATATCTGCTAAAAATAAGCATTATGAGAAAATATTTTTCAGTAGTTGCATTTTTGCTTATAGCAACAACTCTTATGGCAGTACCTGCTCGTCCGGGGGCGAGATTAGTAACTCAGCCTGATGGCTCGACTATTACCGTTTATCAGCATGGAAATCAGTATTTCCACTATTTCACTGACGAGGTTGGCAATCGTCTTGAGCAGCGTGAAGACGGTTTCTTTTATGCAGCCCCAGCGTTGACAGATGCTGAGATAGAGAGGCGCATTGCTTCATCTTCACGTAGAAAAGTTGCGCAGCAGAAACTTCATCTGCCGTCTGCCACGCAGACAGCGACTCCGCTTAATATAGCACCGCGTGGTCTGCTTGTGCTCGTCAGTTTCAAAGATGAGGCCTTTTCCACAGATAAGGCCGAGATTGACTCGATGATCAATGGCAGTAACTATTCTCGTAGTTATAGTTATCGTTATCGTGGTTCGACATATACTATTCAATCAACAGGTTCTGCTCGTCAGTATTTTATTGACCAATCAATGGGGCAATATAAGCCGCAGTTTGATGTTGTAGGACCTTATACCTTGCCGCAAAATATGTCCTATTATGGCGATAATGACAGTCAGGGTAATGATAAGCGTCCAGAACAGATGATAATGGATGCTTGTGATTTGGCAGATGCTGACGGGGTTGATTTCTCAATCTATGACAATAACAATGACGGAGAGTTAGATTTCGTCTTTGTTATCTATGCCGGCTATGGAGAGGCTGACGGCGGAAGCTCCGGTACCATCTGGCCGCATTTCTATTGGGTGAAAGAAGGCGGCTATGCAACGAAGTATCTGGATGGTAAATTACTTAATGCGTATGCTTGCAGTAACGAGATATCAGCATATTCTGGCATGTATAACGGAATAGGCACATTCTGCCACGAGTTCTCTCATGTACTTGGTTTCCCCGATTTCTATGCAACGAATGATGCTACTCACAAGACGCTCGGTGAATGGGATATTCTTGACGGAGGACCATATAACAACGATGGAAATACCCCGCCTGCTTATTCCGCTTACGAGAGGTTCTTCATGGGGTGGCTTACGCCGGAGATTCTTAATGAGCCGAAGAGTGTTACGCTTGAGGATATAAAAAAATCTAACAAGGCGTATATAATCACTTCTTCGGGTGAAAGCAATCTCGTAGGTAATGATCCTAATCCTACGGAGTTTTATATACTTGAGAATCGTCAGTTGTCAGGTTGGGATAAGTTCCTGCCGGGACACGGAATGTTGCTGACTAAGATCAAGTATAGTTATCGGAGTTGGTATAATGGTACGCCTAATGACGACAGCAATAATATGGGTATTGACCTAATTGAGGCTGATGGCGTAGAACCTACATACGGAAAGAGCGGCTATTACGGTAAAGCAAAAGACGCTTTCCCCGCAGGGGCGCAGGCGTATGTGCCATACTATAAGTATCCTATTGAGAATATCAAAGAATCGTATGGGGTCATTACTTTCGATTTTATGGGCGGTGTAGATGCTTTAGAAGATATTGAGGCGGCAGAAAATAATCAAAAAGTTATATATCAAGGACAAATTTATATTCACCATAATGGTGAGTGGTATGATATTATGGGAAGAAAATTATGATTAAAAGATTTTATTTTTCGGTATTTATTTCTTTAATAAGTTGTTACTTACTTGCTATACCGGCTCGTCCAATAGCGCAGTATGTTACTCAACCCGATGGCTCAACAAAAGCCGTTTATCTGCATGGTAATGAATTGTTTCATTGGTTTACTGATGAAGCCGGCAATACTCTTGAAGAGCAACCGGACGGGTCGTTCATTATTGGCGAACAGTTGACGGACGAAGTAATATCAATGCGCTTTGCAGAAGCGCAAGAGAGGCTGCAGAAGAGGAGAATATCTCAGGCGGTAGCTGTTGAAACGCCTTTAAACATCGCTCCTCGCGGCTTGATTATTCTCGTAAATTTTTCAGATCTTGCGTTTAGAACGGCGAGTAGTGAGATTGAGAATATGATCAACGGCGATAATTATACTCGCTCGTATTCATATTCATATTACGGCTATCGCTATAATATTGAGTCAAGCGGTTCGGCAAGGCAATATTTTATCGACCAATCGATGGGGCAGTATCAGCCGCAATTTGATGTAGTGGGGCCGTACACCGTGTCGAATAAGATGTCGTATTATGGTGCGAATAATTATTATGGCAGCGACAGCCGTCCTAATGAAATGGTAGCAGAGGCTTGCCGATTAGCGAGTGCTGACGGCATAGATTTTTCGCAGTATGACAATAACGGAGATGGAGCAGTTGATTTTGTCTATGTTATTTATGCGGGTTTTGGCGAGGCTGATGGCGGCGGTTCATCAACTATCTGGCCTCACAGTTCCGACATCAGATACTATCAGGATGTAAGAGTTAATGGCAAGCAGGTAGGCAAGTATGCCTGTGGGAGTGAGATGTCGAATATCAGTAAGTATTATGACGGCATTGGGACTTTCTGCCATGAGTTCTCTCATGTGCTCGGACTGCCTGATTTATATGCTACTAATAATGCAACGCATAAGACACTCGGTTCGTGGGATATACTTGATGCCGGTCCGTATAATAACGATGGTAACACCCCGCCTGCATATTCCGCTTACGAGAGGTTCTTCATGGGGTGGCTCACTCCTAAGGTGCTAAATTCACCGATGCATATCTCTTTGGAAGAGTTGCAGAAGAGTAATAAGGCATATATAATTACCTCAACGGGCGAGAGTAACCTGATTGGTAACGACCCGTATCCGACAGAGTTTTTCATCCTTGAGAATCGTCAGCAAAAGGCGTGGGACGAATATTTGCCGGGGCATGGATTATTGATAACGAAAGTGCAATATTCTGCGAGTCGATGGGCTCAAAACAGTGTCAATAATACCGCTTCAAATATGGGGGTTGATATTATTGAGGCGGATGGTTCGGCACCGCGCTTTTCGGCAGCAAAGGCAACGGATGCTTTTCCCGCCGGAGCTGATGAATATACGCCGTATGACGATTATCCGATAACGAATATTGAAGAAAAAGTAAGAGTGGTGTCGTTCGATTTTATGGGTGGGGAACCTCTCTACCAAGTTGTTATTGATAAGGCGATGAAAGATGCTGCCGCAAAGAAGCAGAGTGTTGAATATACAGTGATTGAGGCAGTCTATGATTTTAAAGGAAACTTGATTGCTAATATAGGTGAGGATGTGCAACTACAGGATATTGATTTGCCTGCCGGAATGTATATCTTCCGTGTCAGCAACGGCAGTAGTGGTCAAGATAGGAAAGAAGCTGGGGTGAAATTGAGAATAATGACAGCCAAATAACTTAAAACTAATTACTTGTGAAGATATTTTCATATAATTTGAACGGTATTCGTTCTGCTGTCAGCAAAGGTCTGATGACCTGGCTTACTCTTGCCGACCCTGATGTGTTTTGTGTTCAGGAGTTGAAGGCTCAGCCCGAGCAGGTAGATACTGCTGCCTTTGAGGCTCTCGGATACCATTGTTATCTCCATTCTGCGCAAAAGAAAGGATATAGCGGAGTGGGGATATTCGCCAAACAAGAGCCTGACTATGTGCAGGCGGGGATGGGCATTAAAAGATACGATGAAGAGGGAAGAGTGTTGCGTGCCGATTTCGGCGACATAACAGTGGTCTGCGTCTATGTGCCGAGCGGTACAACGGGAGATGTACGACAGGATTTCAAGATGCAGTTCCTTGAGGATTTTCTTCCGTGGCTGAATAATCTTAGGCGTGAGAGAGAGAACGTGGTGGTTTGCGGTGACTTCAATATCTGCCATAAGCCGATAGATATCAATCATCCGGAGCGTCAGGTAGGTGTCAGCGGTTTCTTGCCGGAAGAGAGGGAATGGATGGATAGGTTAGAGCAGTCGGGAATGATTGATTCATTCCGCGTTTTTTGCGATGATGCAAACGAGTATTCATGGTGGAGTTATCGTTTTGGGGCAAGGGAGCGCAATGCCGGCTGGCGAATAGACTATCATTGGGTGAGCGAACCGCTACGCGGCAGACTCCGCGATGCGCAGATTATGCAAAGTGTGGTACATTCTGACCATTGTCCTGTTACTCTGCTTATTTCCTCCAAAGAGTAGGGGAGAAGAGCAGGATAACCGTGAATAGTTCGAGACGGCCAATCATCATAATAAACGAGAATATCCACTTTCCGAGTGTCGGGAAATCGGCGTAATTACCGGTCGGACCATACTGACCAAGCGCAGGACCGATATTACCGATAGCGGAAACGGCAGCACCTAAGGCTTCATCGAAGTTCACGCCGAGTGCGCAGAAGCTCAGCATACCAACAATGATGATAATGAAATAAAACATCATAAACGCCATTACATTATTCATCTGACTTTGCGTAATGGGTTTATTATTAATCTTTGCAGGAATAATGGCATTAGGATAGATGCGCCGCTTACATTCAGCGAGCGCATTTTTTATGAATATGCTCACCCTTATCCACTTCACTCCGCCTGCCGTTGAACCGGCGCAGCCTCCCGTGAACATTAGTATGAAGAGTACGCACCACATCAGCGGGCGCCATTGCATATAGTCGTCTATGGCAAATCCGCAACTCGTCATAGTGCATACCACTTCGAAGAATGCTTTTCTGAAAGAGTCTTCAATGCCGACGAATACCGTTGTTGCCGTGCCTGCTACTTGTGCGTCGGATGATGCGAACCCGGCACCGACAGAGGTGTAATTTTGAAGATATAGGCCGATGGTTAGTGCTATCGTAGTGAGTGCTACAGCACCGAGATACCAATGCGTCTCCTCGTCTTTCAATAGGCGGTCAGGCCGACGGCGGAAAAGATAGATTGTTAGCGCAAAATTGATACCCGATAGCAGAGTGAACAGTGCTATTGTATATTGAATTGCGGGAGAAGAAAAAAAGGCAATAGAGGCGTTTTTAGTAGAGAAACCGCCTGTCGCTATCGTTGAGAAGGAGTGACATACAGCATCGAAAATATCCATCTTGAATAGCCATAACAATAGCGTTTCAAGGGCGGTGATGATGATGTATGTTCCCCATAAGTGTTTCGCCGTATCTGCTATTCGGGGGCTCAACTTCTCGTAACTTAATCCTGTAACTTCTGCCGCATAAAGTTGCATACCGCCTAAGCCGAACATCGGTAGGATAGCAACACTCAACACAATTATTCCCATACCGCCGATCCACTGCATTAGGCTGCGCCAAAACAGACAACCATGGCTCAGACTCTCAATATCGCGTAATATCGTTGCACCCGTAGTTGAGAAACCG
Source organism: uncultured Bacteroidales bacterium (assembly GCA_937885465.1). Lineage (GTDB taxonomy): Bacteria > Bacteroidota > Bacteroidia > Bacteroidales > Paludibacteraceae > Colicola. The sequence goes on along the minus strand of CAKZZM010000093.1, from coordinate 6,935 downwards.
GACATCGTTTCGAAAAATGCATCGGTGTAACTCGGTATTGCTCCGCTAAGATAAAAAGGAAGTAAACCAAATAAAGAAAATATGATCCACACTAATGCCACTATCAAATACCCCTCTCGTTCGCCGACCTTCTTAGGGGCGTATCTGCCGATGAATATACCTAAAAGTCCGCTTAGGAAGGTCAAAATGGTAGAACAAATGAATGCTCCTGTATCATATTCGTGATAGATTGCCGTTACAATAGTGGGAAGCACCATAAACAATGCCTCTATTACCAATAGAGCACCGAGGGTCTTAAATACTATTTTCCAATTAAAAGTCCGAGTCACTTTCGCTTATAACATTGTCAATTTAGCGGCAATATTTTTGCCGCATCTGTTAACCTATCACTTGAAGTATTTTTCCAATTTACGGATTACATGGCTTTTGCAGAATACTACGACAACATCGTCTTTCATTATCTGTGTGTCGCCGTTGACCAGTATTCCTACTCCTGCTCTGACTAATGCGCCTATATTTGTGTCCGCAGGCAGGTTGAGATCCCTGACTTTGTTTTTAGTTACATCGCTGCCGTCTGCTGCCACGAACTCCACTATCTGCGCGTCTGCCGTGGTCAGATTTTGCACATTTCTCACATCTACGCGGTCAAGAAGCATCTGATAGATGTAACTTGCAGTGATAGTCTTCTTATTAAGAACGGTGCCGATATCCAAACCTTCTGCCATAGGGATATAGTCAAGATTTTCAACTTCGGCGATGGTTTTTCTTACCCCAAATCGTTTGGCAGCAAGGCATGCAAAGATATTGGTTTCTGTATTATCAGTTAGAGCGATGAAAGCATCAGCATCTTCTATACCTTCTTCCTTAAGAAATTCCATATCATTGCCGTTGCCGTTGATTATCATTGCATTGGTTAGGCGTTCGGATAAGGCGTAGCAGCGGTCGCGGTCTGGCTCAATAAGTTTTATCTTTATGTCTGACGGCATCTGCTGTATGGCTTTTTGGGCAATGCGGCTACCTCCGAAGATAATGATATTTTTTATCTCATGTATGTTTTTGTTGGCGTGCTCGAGAATGTAGTTTCTATTCTCTCGTTTGCATACAATGAAAACAAGATCGTCTGTTTCAATCTGATCATTACCCCGCGGGATAATTGTTTCTCCCATTCGCTTTATTGCTACCACTCTGTATTTGCCATGCGAGAAATAGCCGCTCGAAAAGCGTTTGTATAGCATAGGTGCTCCTTCCCGCACTTTGACGACGCATAACTCTAAGTTTCCGCTGCTCAGTTTGAGGTTATAGCGCATCCAGTTGGTTCGTAGCGATTCTGTTATCTCCCGTGCTGCCAATACCTCGGGGTAGATGAGGTGGTTTAGACCCAAATTCTCGAAGAAGCTGCGGTTCTCATCGAGCAGATATTCGTAGTTGTCTATTCGAGCCAATGTGCGCTTAGCCCCTAAACTGTTGGCAATCAGGCACGAGGTCATATTTACGCTCTCTAATGGCGTCACTGCTATAAAGAGGTCAACACCATTAACGCCAATGTCTTTTAAGTCGCGCAGCGAGGTAGGACTACCCACTTTAGTCAGAAGATCGTAGTTGGTGTCTAAGGCGCCTAACTTATCTCTATCTTCATCGATAAGACTTATTTCCATGTTCTCGCGGCTCAGCAGTTTTGCCAGATGCGTACCTACATCGCCTGCGCCTGCTATTATTATTCGCATACGTAGTTAAATCTTAAATCGTAAATATTCTAATATAATCCCTGTTGCTACACTGACATTTAGTGATTCGGGTTGATCTCCTTCGGCAATATATCGGGGTATAAAAAGCGGGTGAGTGATAAATTGCCTTACCGGCGAAGATATGCCATTCCCCTCATTACCCATTATGATTATTTCCGTCCCGCCTTTTTTATCCGTTTTCAGTTGTTTCGATGCGTCTTTGCTGTATATATTAATACCGTCTAATACCGTACCGAAAATGGTAGATGATTGTCGGTTCAGTTGTTTGAACCATTCGACGAGATTGGTGTGGTGTACTCGAACCCTTGCGAGTGAGCCCATTGTAGCCTGCACTACTTTGCTATTCCAGCAATCTGCCGTATCTTCTGAGCAAACGATATCTCTCACCCCGAACCAGTCTGCTGTACGAATTATTGTGCCTAAGTTCCCCGGGTCCTGTACGCCGTCAAGCACTAACAGCAAGTCTTTGTATGAACTATCCGGTAGCGGCATTCTCTGTGGTCGGCGAAAAACGGCAATTATCCCTTGCGGAGCGCGAAGTGAAGACATTTTGCTTATCTCTTCGTCCGTTGCCTCTCTTATCCTTTCTTTTATTGTTCTTTCGTCAGTTAGGTTTAACCGCGTACTCGTTGCACTCTCTACCAATATCAGCAGTTCAAAGTGCCCGAGTAGTGCTTCCGCCGATTTGTAACCTTCTGCCACAAACACCCCCTCTGCATCACGCACTTTCTTTTGGTGCAATGAGCGAATGTAACTTATTTCTTTCTTCGTTATTTTCACGTTGTTTTCTAACTTCTAACAATGAAGCGGCGGTTTCCCTTTGGAATTAGCCCGCCCGCTACGCAGCACTTCGAACAATCGTCATTGTGCTAATAGCATAGCGGTCTAACCACATTTGAGGGTGATGATTTGCGATATATCTGTTGTGTAGTGCGGACTCTGTTTACCTGCTTCGTACAGCGGTGTGGCATTCGGGTCGGGCAGACGTCGCGCAAAGGTGAGAGTGTGTTTTCCCATACGATCGTTCACCTTGTCAATGGCGAATTGCAGTCGGTTGTCGCGTGCACGGTTGCGTGTGTCGAAGAGCGATTGCTGCACGCCTCTGTCGGGTTCTATGGAGAGCAGAATAACGCCGGCGCGTTTGTAAGGTGTGTCGGGGCACCACTGTAGGCGTATCGTTTTCAGTAGTGCATCGGTCAGTTCGTGGGTGTTGGCTGTGGGCACTTCGAAGGTGAGGGTCTGCTGAATGGCACTGATGTTATCGTTGAAACGGGATGTATGAGCAAAGACTACCATTTGTCGGCAAACGGAGTGCTGACGGCGCAGTTTGCGTGCTACATTATCGCAAAACTCTGAAAGGGCTTGCTCTAACAACCCCCGATCGGTTACGGGGTGAGCAAAGGTGCGTGAGCAGGTGATAGTTTGCTTCTCCGAGTGGTCGGTGTTTTCAATACAAGCTATGCCGTTCAATTCTCGCCATGTGTTCAGTCCCGGACGGTGACACATATTTTGTGCGAAGACGCTATTGCTATTGGCAAAGGCAAGGGCGGTGGTAATCCCCGCCGATTGCAGTTTGGCGGTTGTCTGTCGCCCTATGCCCCACACATCGGCTATAGGGTAATGATGTAGGGCTTTGATGCGGCGTTCATCGGTATCGATGCAGCATACTCCTTTGTAACCGGTGTAGTGCTTGGCATAATCAGCGGCTATCTTGCATAGAGTTTTGGTAGGAGCAATGCCAAACGAAACGGGTACGCCTATGCCCCTCAATATGTCCTCCCTCAGTTGTAGGCAGTAGTTCCGCATTGCGGCAATGTCGTGTAAGTGTGAGAGGTCAATAAACGCTTCGTCGATAGAGTATTGTTGTAGGTCTGAGGTATGTTGTGATAGAGTGCGCATTATGCGACCGGATATATCGCCGTATAGAGGAAAATTAGAAGAGAAATGCTCTATCCCGTATTGTTCCACTTCTTTTTTTATCTGAAAAAAAGGAACTCCCATTTTTATGCCCAATGCTTTAGCCTCGTTTGAGCGTGCCACCACGCAGCCGTCATTGCCCGATAGAACTACAACAGGCTTATTCCGCAAGTCAGGGCGGAAGATGCGTTCACACGAAACGAAAAAATTATTACAATCGCAAAGGGCAAGCATTATCTATGATATCGTTTTATTGTTAGAACTGACGGGCAAAGCCCTATCGCTTTTCGGCTGTAAGATTGCTTTACCGTCAGATGACTGCCGAGTCCACTACCAGAACGTTCGGAGACGTTCTCCACTATCACTTTCTAACTTCTAATTTAATTGGTGTATTGTGTGTGTTATAACTCCCCAAATGATAAAGGCGTTCTCTTCGGTTACGCGAATAGGCTTAAATCGGTTATTATGCGGTACGAGCCACGCGCAGTTGTTGGCGGGATCCGGCTGAAATTCCTTGACGGTAAATTCGCCGTCGATATACGCGGCTACGAAGTTTCCCGCTGACGCTTGCAGACTGCGGTCAATAACCACTAAATCACCGCTGAAAATGCCTGCATCACGCATACTGTCGCCCTCGATGCGAGCATAAAAGGTGGTGTCGGGATGGCGCACTATCTCACGAGTTATGTCAATACGATCGGTATAGTCAGCAGCAGGAGAGGGAAAACCGGCATGCAGATGCTCTGCAAGTGGCAACTCCTGCATTGATAATATCGCTTGAGTTATGTCAGTCAGTTGTTCACTCATCACTTTATACTAATAATTGCAAAGATAGTCGTTTTTAATTGTATATGCAAATAATTATTTCTTATTTTTAATTTTTAATTTTTAATTTTCATTTTCCAATTTTTAATTTTTAACTTTGTATTGGTAACTATGCTCGGACAATTGCGTTACATATTTATCATTCTTATCGCGGTGGTTTTTTGCGCTTGCAGTACGACGAAGTTCGTACCGCAAGACAAGTATCTGCTTAATAAGATGCATGTGAGTATCGATGACAGAAGGAATGTGAATGATATTCACAAAGCGCATCAGGATGCTCTTGATGCTGATGGACTTGCGGATAAGATGAAGAGTTATGTGCGGCAGAAGAACAACTCAGAGATATTCGGCTTTTGGAAGTTGCAGTTGCAGGTTTATTCACTTGCTGCTCCCGATTCGTCGAAGTGGATTAACAGGACGCTTTGGAAGATGGGTGAGGCCCCGGAGGTCTTCGACCCTGCACTTGCTGATGTGTCGCTTGCCAATATAGAGCAGGGTATGCGCAATAAAGGCTATTTCAATGCCGTGGTTGATACAACGATGGAGGTTAAAAATCGCCGCTTAGCACTTACCTATCATGTAACTGCCGGTGAGCCGTATTTCCTCAGAGATTATAATATAAGGCTACAGCAGCAAGACCTTAAAGAGATAGCCGGCAGCAGACGAACATTAGTTAGTGAGGGAATGATATTTGATTCCGATATCTTAGATCAGGAGCGCGACCGCATTGCGCGAGGAATGAGGCGGAGAGGATATTATTATTTCGATAAAGAATTGCTGCATTATGTTGCAGATTCGGCATATCAAAGTCAACAGATATCGTTGCAACTTACTCTGAACGACTATGTTGAAATGGCATCCGATAGTCTTAAAAAGCAACTTTTCACTCAATTTAGAATCAGGAAAGTGCATTTCTATACCGATGCCGACCCTGACAAACTGCAAAGCGAAGAAGAGGTAACAACGATTGAGGACGGTGATTGGACATTTACTTACGCAGGCCGAAAATTATTGCGAGAAAAAGCCTTAAAACAAAATTGTTACATTAATCCCGGCGATTATTATAATATCTATAGGGTTGAGCGCACTTATTCTCGTCTTAACAGTCTCGGACCGATAAAATATGTAGATATATCCTTTGACCGAGTGAGTGACGACGAATTAGACTGCAGTATAGTCGTATCTCGCGGCAAGTTAAATGCAGTGTCGGCTGAGGTGGAAGGCACTTATTCGGCAGGTGACTGGGGAATTGCAGCAGGAGCGGGATATACTAATCGTAATATCTTCAAGGGGGCTGAAGAATTGAATGTCAATGGTTATGGTTCGTATGAGTGGCGTCAGAACGGCGGACGAGCCATTGAGGCGAAGGCTGAGGCTTCTATCTTATTTCCCAATGCGCCCAAGGTTCTGTTCGGCTATCGGTATCAAAATCGCCCCGATGAGTTTGTGAGGACTGTTGTTAACGGTTCGCTGTCGTATAGTTATAAACCGTTCGGAAGCAGACTGACCCACCAGTTTAATTTTGTGGATATATCTTATGTCTATCTGCCTTGGATATCAGATGAGTTCCGCGCAGCCTTTCTTAAACCTACTAATATCTTGCGTTATTCGTATGAAGATCACTTTATTGTAGATTGGTCGTATGCAGGCGTATGGTCTTCGTTCAGTCAGGCGCATCCCTATCGCAGTTACGCCACTTTTAACTATCAAGTCGAAACGGCAGGTAACCTTCTATATGGTATCTCTACTCTTGCCAAATTGGAGAAAAACTCCACTTCCGGCAGTTATGAGATTTTCCATATCCCGTTCTCGCAGTACGCAAAGGCAGATTTCGCCTTTGCCTATCATCAAATTTTCTCTCAAAATCATCGTCTTGTCTATCACGCTGCGCTTGGCGTAGCAGTGCCGTATCTGAACGCCTCGTCAGTGCCTTTTGAAAAGCGATATTTTGCGGGTGGTGCTAACTCCGTTAGAGGCTGGCAAGTGCGGTCGCTCGGACCGGGGGCATATAGAGGTGACGGCACAAGAATTGACTATAACAACCAAGCGGGAGATATAAAACTTGACCTCAACCTTGAATATAGATGGAAGGTGTGGTCAATATTCGAACTCGCAGCCTTTACCGATGCCGGAAATATATGGACAATCCGCGATTATGATAGTCAGCCGTATGGGGTGTTTGATATAAGGGAGTTTTATAAGCAGATAGCATGGTCCTACGGGTTAGGATTGCGGCTTGATTTCTCGTTCTTCATCTTCCGTGTTGATTGCGGAGTCAAACTATACGATCCATCGAGAATACACTATGACGGTAAGCAGTGGCGCACCGCCTCAAACGGTATCAACTGGAAAGACGATGTTACATTTCACTTTGCCATCGGCTATCCGTTCTAAGTGGAGAACGTCTGGGACGCGGACGGCTCGTCCGCGATAAAATAGTGGAGAACG